>CAZJQR010000047.1:0-16710 GCA_964548345.1 uncultured Candidatus Bathyarchaeia archaeon
GGCTAGCTGCTCGGAACAGACTATAGCCCCTATATAAAGAAACTGCGGGAAGTTCCGTGAAACCTGTCCTAGGGCGTTTGATGTGCTTTTCGCGCATACATAGAGGTATTCAAGTTTGATTGGCGCTGAGGGGGGTTACGCCCACTAGGTAGACTGGGTAAGGGATTATCTCTTTGAATTCTTGCAGGTCTCGTTTTACCTGTTCAAATTTAGGTTCCTTGTAGGTGGGAACTATGAAGACTAATACATCCAGTTGTTTTCTGGCGTAAGCCAAAAGGCACCTAAAGAGGGACCTGTGAACCGCGTCAATCAATGACCTTTCAATTTCGAGTGCTGTTTTCTCTTTGAAGGCATCAAGTTTGTAAGTTGCCACTGGAAACAGGGATACCTCAATATCCCACATGTTCTTATGCAGAAAATGCTGTATTTTATCATGCTCATCCATGGATGAAAGATCTGTTAATGAAGCAGCCTGCAGAATAGTGGAAAGCTGACCTTTCTTCCGCAGAAGCTCTTCAGCTCCTCTAAAATTAAAGACCCTGCGCTTTATTCCTAAGCCAAGCGCTGCTTTTCTGCTTTTCACGTTTGTTTCGGGCAGTTCAGGAGCTACAGTTTCTTTTAAAGAGTATTTGCCTTGTCCGATTTTCGTTAGCACTTTGTCTTCTGGGAGGAAAAAAGAAGATGTGCTTTCTTGACACAGGTCATCCATTACTTTCTCAATGTCTTTCCAGTCCTTTCCGTACTTTAATTTTATGTATTTCCTTACTTGAGGCGCTGTGCCAGAACCGCCTAGAGTCGTTATCGCTTCAACGATTGCATCTTTTAAATTGAAAACTGGACTCATTTATGGAACACCAACATGCTTGTAAATCCTTCTCTGAAAGCTAGTATCAATAAACAAAAACAAAGACTTTTATTTTAAGGTAGTTCAGATTTTTTGGAGGTGAAAGTTTTATGCCTGTTTTTTTAGTGCTTGGCAACTGGACTGACCAAGGCATAAGAAAAATCACGGAAGCCCCTGAGAGAGCTAAGGCAGCTCACGACATGGTCAACGAGGCTGGAGGGAAAATGCAGCTTTTCTACACGATGGGAAAATACGATTTTGTAGCTATTATTGAAGTTCCAAGAGATGAAGACGTTATGGCGATTCTCTTGTGCATAGGCAGCATGGGAAACATCCGCACAACAACAATGAAAGCCTGGACAGAATCAGACGCGTCAAAGCTACTTACTGCTCCGCACCCCTAGTTCTTCAGCTATAACACACAATTAGACTGCGCATCTCCTATTTTCAACCTCAGTCAAATGTTTGAGATGCCGTGTATTCTCTTCCTTTTTTCTCTTAAACAATCCCCTGAATTTCACAGCAAATTTTCAATGAAGCTGCCTGAAAATTATTTGGATACTAACCATTTTACGTTTTCAAAACCATAGTATTCCATAAGTGGCTCTACAACTTTAGAGGCACATTCGTCATCAATTTCTGTCACTACAACAGAATCCCCAATTCTATACACCATGGCATATGGAAAACTTTTGGAGTTAGTCTCAATAATCCACGAGCCTTCTCCACACTCATCCTTCAATGTCCATTTAGTGCTTCCTCCAGAATTTGCTGCGCAGATTAAGTTTCCAACCTTTTTGAATTGTCATGTGTTTTGCAGTAGATTAAAATCACAAATTGCCATGCCCCTTTAAACAAAAAAAGGAAAAAGGGGGTTTACCAGCCCCAGCAGCCGCGTCCATACCCGAATGGGTAGTAACCTTGATTCGGATTCTGCGGTTGATACATTTGTTGCGGAGGAACGTAAGTTGCTGGTGGCTGTCCTGTGCTGTTGCTTGGGATTTGATACTGGTAACCGTAAGACTGGTTGGGTCCAAAGCCCAAGCAGCCTCCGAACCAGCCCCAGAAGCCCCCGTCAGTAGTGTAAGGCGAGTTAAAGTTAGCGTTAACCCTTGTCTGGTTGGTGACGTAGTAGCCGTATGCCACGCCTATCGCTGCAAGGCATATGGCGGCTGTTGCTGCTAATGCTATGAAGATTTTTATTGCTTTCATTTTTCTTCACGATAATAACAGTGTTATGGTCGCTTAAGATAGTTCGCTGAAACAAAACTGAAACAGCCTTGAAACAGTTTATTCTCCATTTTAAGCTTGGTTTTTGTTTTTTTTTGGTTAAGCAGAAAACAATCTTAGATGAGGTTTTATTGATGCTAGTGCTATTCCTATGTATGTTATTAAGACATCTGGCTAGCATTTTAGCTCTTCCAGTCACAGTAATCTGTATTTTACCTGTTGTGCTAGTTAGTTTGTTCCCGTACGTTCCTTTTTGGGGCGCTCCATATTATGCTGCAATGTTACTTCTTGTCTCTGGAATAGTGTTCTCGGGGTTAGGCTTTTTTCTGTTGTATTCAACTATTTCGCTTTTCATCAAAAGGGGAAACGGCACAATCGCACCTTGGGACCCGCCAAAAAAGCTGATAGTTATCGGGATTCATGCGCATGTTCGTAATCCAATGCATATCGGAGTATTCCTCATTCTAACTGGAGAAAGCATCGTTATTGGTTCTGTAGCGTTAACCGTCTGGACGCTATTTTTTGTTGTAGGCAATTTGCTTTATGTTCCATTAGTAGAAGAGCGGAAGCTTGCAGAAAGGTTTGGAGGCGAATATCTGATTTACAAAAAGCGCGTCCCCAGATGGATTCCACGCTTATCTTCTTGGAAATCAAATTCTAAAAACCTAAATGCAGGCAACACATCTTAGACGACTTTTACTTCGCAAATATAGCAGAGAAGTGAAAAGGGCTAAAACTTAACTTGTGAAAAGCCAATTTTACTAAGCGTGGTTTAAATGGCAGATACGTTCTCCTCTGTGATTAAAGGATTAATTGGGTTCATTAGAGAGCCTTCTGCTATTATACATTATTTTTCCGACGTTGTTGTAGTCATATCAATTTACAACATAATTTTTGAACATGGTGCAGTTGTAACGGTTATCATCTGGGTCATAATAGCACTGATTTCTGCCTTTATCGCTGAACTTCTCAAGTCAAAGCTGCCTACACCTTTACGAATACTATTTCGAAGAAAAACCATCGTATAAACGCCTTAATCGGTTCAGCTAGAACATTTCCACCATCCAAACATTCCAGCGGCGTAACAGAAGAAAGGCTTTAGGTTAAGTCTTTATGTTGTGCAGTCGTGGTTGTCTTCCTTTGCTTTGCACTGATCACAAAGATCAGAGCTTGGTCTCTTCACTCGTCTTGTGTGGATGTACAGGGGGTACTGTGTGCAGTTCTTACACCAATGCCATCTGTCAGGTGCAGCCCCTTTAACGTACTCTACCACTCTTATCCTCCCCAAAAAGGTAACTATGTCATTACTGATATTTTTCAGTTTCGCCAGCTAGAAAGTTCCGAGGTTAATTATGATTCCATTACGCTTTCTACTTCTTTCATTTCACAAACATGCAAAGCCTTTGTGAAAAGGGAATCTTTAATGAAAAAATCAAACAGCAACATCTAATCAAAAACACAAAATAAATTAACGCTTTCATACAACCTATTTTTAAGAATACATGGACAGAGCCCACACTTTAAGGATGGCAAGATGTCATGGAGAAACAAGAAGGAACCACCTGTTTTAGCTGCCCAGAGTTCGACAGCAGCAAAGGCTGTTGTAAGAGAGCTAACAAATTAAAGCCGTGCATCAAACAAGAACAATAAAAGAGATTGTGGCTTCACCAACTTCTGGTTCTTCTTCTGTCAGCAATCTTGTCTTTTACTTCTCTCCGTCGCTCTTCTGAAAGATAGTATTGGCCATTGACCTCTACAAAAATGCCTAATCGTCCTAAAAGTCTCTTCATTCTCTCCTTGAATTCTTCTGGAAGGCCAAGTTCCTTAGCGGTCAGCGCTTTTTTCAGGGCTCAGAGCACCCTTCTGTCGAAACTTCTCAACTGTATTTAGCAGCTGCTCCCTTACCTCTACACGTCTCCTGAACACTCGCAGCTCACCACTTACTGAATAGTTGCTTTGGTTCGGCTATAAGCATTTTTCACTTCGCAAGCAGTTCAGGGAGCTATTCTATAACCTTAAATATTGCAATTTTGGTTTAGTAACGTGGCGAAAAATTAAATTAAAGTGTCAATGTTTTCTGGGAAAGAAACAGTGTTACTTCGAAGTTCGAAGCTTAAGCAATAAGAATGGCTATAACCGTGGTAGTCCCAATGGAGTCTATTATGGGAAGGCTATTTTCGCTTTTGAACATTGAACAAGACCAAAAGTTTGATGCTGCTTTAGTGGAACGAGTCGCTAAAATTCTCGAGTTCTTGCCAAATTTAGAAGATTAGCCCCTAACCTGCCCGAGCCTCTTTGCCCTACCAACCGACTTTTGCAGAAAACTCAGGTCAAAACACTCGCAGGAAACAAAAAGAGCAAAAATGGTTATTAACGAGAAAATAAATAGGCAGTGCAAAGGAGAAATACGATGATAGACATCGCAACTATTCCAGTAGCGACGCTTGTAGTGATGCTTGTCGCGGTTGTCGTTTCGTTCCTCAACATGGGAATCAACCGCCTTCTGATTACCCGCATTTGCGGATGGGAAGAATACAAAGTAATGCGAAAAGAAACTTCTGAATATCAATCTCAACTAATGAAGGCCATGCGCGCCAACGACACAAAACGCGTCGAGAAACTCAAAAAGAAAGAATCACAGATAAGAAACATGCAAAGCAAGATGATGAAGCCCCAAATGATCCTGCTCCCAATTTCCATGAGTTACATAGTAATCTGGTACCTCTTCCTAATTCCCACCTTCGGGGCAGACCCTGTGGCGGTTGTGCCTGGACTCGCGCCAGGAGCCTTAATGGCTACCGGCATACCTGTGTTCATCTGGTACATGATCTGCTCATTCTTCTTAGGAACCCTCGCCTCCCGCGTAATAGGCATAACACCTATCGCGTAAAACGCATGGTTGAGCGCTATGACCAGAAACAAAAAGGTGCAAAGCGCTCCCGAAAAAAAAGTAGTGGTCTGCATATCCGGAATGGCTGGAACCGGAAAGAGCACGTTATCCAAGAAACTCGCCAAAAAATACAAACTACGCTACTATTCAGGCGGAGACGCACTGAAAGCTTTAGCGGCGGAAGAAGGCTATGATTCATCCAGCCGCGGATGGTGGGAAAGCCCAGAAGGCCTCAGCTTTTTAGAGAAAAGAGAAAAAAACCTTAAATTCGACAAAGCGGTCGACGACAAACTCTTGGAATACGCGCAGCAAGGACACGTTCTTTTAGACAGCTGGACAATGCCGTGGCTGCTCAAAATAGGCTTCAAAATATGGCTAGTTGCTTCAGTGGAAAAGAGAGCTGAAAGACTCGCCAAGAGAGACAAAATCCCCTTAAAAGAAGCCCTACTTGTGCTGAAAGAAAAAGAAGCAAGAACAAAGACCATTTACAAGAAGCTGTACGGCTTTACGTTAGGCGAAGACTTTGAGCCGTTTAATCTGGTTTTGGATACTGACGCATTGAACGCAAGAAAGGTTTTTCAAGTTCTTTGCACGGTAATGGATAATGTTATCCTCAAAAGTGAAGATTAACGAGCTCTGTCGATTCGCTTGAAAGTGTAATAACTGGATTCCACAAGTTTTTAAACTAAAATTCAACTTTATATGCTATCTCTACATAGAAGTGCTACGGAGGAGAGAGGATAGCACGTAGATGAAATTGGAAAGCAGCCGATTAGTCCTAGGACTATTCTTAGAAGCAATCGCGCCATGTCTGATCATATCCTTCCGATTCGTCAAAATCGCCGCCACAACCAAACTCTTAATCTTCAACCTGCTTTTCCTCTCCATCACCATCCCCTTGAATGGAACAATCCAAAAAACTAGGCATCCTATCCTTAGGCAACATCACAGGCCTATTCTGGAACTCCGTTCTATACCACTTCGCCATCGCAGGAGTCACCTTTTTTGGAGACCCATGCAACGTTTTCTACGCAATTTCTTACCCCATCCTAAACTTCATATGGATCGTATCCTTCTGGTCCCTGAGCCTCGCCGTTCTTCCCAACCCAAAAACACTCAAGCAGAGGTGAAAACGTGATTATCGAAGCTCTAGAAGCCATATTCTTGTTTTCAACCGCGCTGAGGATAGCATACCTCGTCAGACACTACGTTTTCATATTAACCGTTTTAAGGAAAAAAACCAAAAAAGCCAGAAGATTGGGGTCCTAGGATGATAACGGCGGGAACTCCTGAATTGAACTTGTGTATAACGCATTTCAGCCTCATTGCAAACATTGAAGATGAACAAATCTTTATGAAGAATATTATCTCAGTTTTACCGAGCTTAGAGGCTTAGAGCTACCTCTCTAAGAGAAGCTTCGCGTTCTTCCACTGGTCCTTTGCCAGCATAAGGTTCCCATAAGGGCTTCCATGAAGCGAATAAAAAATGTAACATAAGTAGGCGCATTGTGTGCATTCATTATAAGTCTGGCGCAGTAAATCGAAATCTTTGCTGTTCCAAATTTTTGGTAAATCGAACACTGAACCTGCAAAATTATGATTGTGGCAACCGGCAATTCTGCCCAGATGGTCTATGACGAAAAAGTTCTGAAGCGCACGGCAGTCCCAAGCTCTCTTGCCCTCTAGAAAGTAAGTTCTAAGCACCTTCAACAGTTTGGTCGTCATAAGGATTCTGCCGTTTTTCTTTTTCATTTCAAGTAGAGAATCGCAGAGCTTAACCATCGCCTGCTTGTCCTTTATGATAAACTCGTCATTTGCTTTGCCGATTCTAAAGAGTTGGTTTACGTCTCCAGTTTGATCGTAAGAGTAAAGGCAGTACCAAACTGGGATTCCTTTTTGAGTGAAGTGGTTTGTGATGTCCACGATTTCGTAAAGGTTAAGCTGCGAGATGGTGGGTGTTACGCTTACGTTTATTCCTTCGTTGTGCAGCGTTTCCACGGCTTCCATGCCTTTTTTCCAGGCGCCTGGAACAGCTTTTATGTAATCGTTTTTCGCTTCGTCTAAGCTGTCTATTGAAATTGCCACAAAATCCACGTTTCGTAGAGCTTCAAGTTTTTTCTTAGCCATGCTGCCGTTGTCGTAAACTGTGGTTACGAAAAGATTGGAAGCGTACTCGATTATTTCGGGAGCGTCCTTTCTTAAAAGCGGGTCTCCCCCAGATATTACAAGCTCTACGATGCCGATGTCCCTGAGTATATCTAGTCCCCGTTTTATCTCTTCAGTGGACAACTCGCGCTGGTCTTGTTCTTTCCAGACATTGCAGCCTCGGCAATGGTAATTGCATTTCCTCGTAATCATCCACTGAGCATGATGAGGCCGGTTAGGCGTCAGCGCGTTAATAGCTATTCGGGAGGCTTTCCGTAACTTTATGTTCAAAGGTTAAGCACCGCACATGTCAATTATGGCTGTTCTAATAGAGCTAGCCCACACTTATATAAGTCATGAGGCAAAACGTGACGAATCTGAGTGAACTCCTCAAAAGAAGGAAAGTTTTGCTTCTGATGAGTAAGCTCGGGCTTATTAAGAATATTAATTAAGTGATAGTAGTTGAAGTATGGATATGGATGTAGACGTCGTCATAATTACTAAGAACAGTGAGCGCATGCTTAGCGAATGCCTTAAATCGGTGTACAAAAACGTTCCAGTCAACCGTCTAATAGTTGTCGATGGGCATTCAACCGACAACACATTGGAAATATTGCGCCGATTCCAGAAGAAACATGGAAACGTTTTGGTTATACAAGACAAAGGAACCCGCGCCACAGCCAGACAAAAAGGCATTGACCAAGTGGAAACCGAATGGTTCATGTTCGTTGATAGTGACGCGGTTCTGTGTAAGGACTGGTTCAAGAAAGCCCAGAAGCACTTAGGTGAGAACGTGGGCGCGGTCTGGGGAATTGAAGTTTGGTCTACAATTCGAAATCCAGTGATACTTAAAATGTTCTTGTTGGTAACGCGTAAGATATTTGATCTTCGGGGTGGAACTCATGACACACTTATCCGCACAGACTTTGTTAAAGACATAAAAATCCCGAAGATTCTCCATGTTTTCGAGGACGCTTACATCAAAGATTGGATAACCCAGAAGGGATACAAACTAATTGCCTGCTACAGCCCATACTGCGTTCACTTTAGACCTGCGAGCGTGTGGACTATTCGGGGTAGCTTAAACATAATAGCGGACGCAATTAGGGTTGGAAGGCTAACTTTGCTGTTTAAATTAACATTTGCCTATGGCTTCTATACAGCGTATTCGGTGTATCAATTTTTCGCGAATAACCTTAAAGGCGGAAAGTTCTAGTTTTCACGTCGTTAATTATCAGAAAAACCCATGGTTCTAATTGGAGAATTGGATAAATTCTTATTTGCAGGTTCCATACATTAACGTTTATCAAGGCGCGAAACCTTGACAAGACTAAAAGGGGTGCGGTAATGCGGCCAATAGATGTTGTGGTGCTTACAAAAAACAGTGAACATTTACTCGACAAGTGTTTAGCCTCAATCTATGAAAATGTGCCCGTTAAGAACTTGATAATTGTTGATGGCTTTTCAACCGACCGCACCCTAAAAATGATAAACAAAATAGATCAAACACATGGAAATGTTACAATTTTGAATGTGGACGGCTCAAGAGCTAGAGCGCGAGAAAAAGGCATGCAAAAAGTGACTACAGAATGGTTCATGTTCGTAGACAGCGACGTCATACTCAGCCGAGACTGGCTTAGAAAAGCCGAAAAAAACGTGAAAAGCGATATCGGAGCCGTTTGGGGCGTAAACATCGATGTCATCCCAAACATGAAAGATAAACGGATTATCAAACTGCAAAATTTGATTGCTAGACAATGCTTCAGCCTTCGAGGCGGAATGCATGACACACTTATCCGACGCGAAGCTGTGGAGGACATAAAAATTCCTGAACAGCTGCACGCTTATGAAGACGCGTACATAATCAATTGGATTAAAAAGAAAGGGTACAAAACAGTAATTGGTGACGACATTTACTGTTTACATTTTAAATCACCAGCAAATTGGAGCTTGCAGAACGGTGTTTCTCAGGCTATCGTTGAATTTAGATGCGGCCTAGTTTATTCTCACATGTACGAGTACATGTTCTTCTACCCAGTTTTCATGTTTCACTGGTTTATTCAGCTGTCCCTTCACGGCGTCAAAGGATTTTTATCGTCTCAGCGCTATCCAAAGATGATCTGACAGCGGACGCGGCAAAGCCTTTGCCCGACCGTCTTTTCGCATAAGCACTCGTTGTTCCGCGTTTACCGTGAACTCGCCGATAACCGAAGCCTGAATCCCCTCAAGCTTCAAGCCTCTAACAATCTGGCTAGCGCTTTCTGCTTGTGCCGAAATGAGCAGCGCACCTGAGCCGATCAACTGCAACGGATCAATCTGGAAGTGACCGCAGATCTTAGCGGTTTCAGGCTGGACGGTAATTGTTTCTTCAATGACTTCTACTCCGACGTTTGAGGCATCTGCCATTTCGTGTATTCCCCCAGCTACGCCACCTTCAGTAGGGTCATGCATAGCGTGGACGCCACCAGTTTTGCAGGCTGTCAACGCATCTTTCACAACGCTTATTTGGCTCCAGAAGTTTTCGGCTTCTTCCAACACCGCAACGCTCAGGGTTTTCTGGAGTTCTTTCTCTCTGTCAGTAGCCAAGATTGCAGTACCTTCTATGCCTGCGCTCTTGGTCAAGATGAGCTTGTCTCCTGGTTTTGCGCCGCCCGCTGTCACGTAGCGTCCCTTTTCCGTCATGCCCATGATGCAGCACACAACGATCGGGTTGGCTAAACCAGGTGTTGATTCGCAGTGTCCGCCCACTATGGCTATTCCTAAGTCTTTGGCTGCCGTGTTCATCTGAGTGCTTATGGCTTCAACCAGTTTTCTCTCCGCGTTCTTGGGAAGCAGCATGCATGAGAACAGGAAGTCGGGTGTGACGCCAAAAGTGGCTACGTCATTCGCGTTCACGTTAACAGCTAGCCATCCGATACGCTCAACCGCGCCAGTAATAGGATCCATGGAAACGATTAGAGACTTGGCTCCTAAATCTAAAACTGCGCCGTCGATTCCCACGGAAGGACCTACAACGACTTCTTTGCGTTCGGCGCCTAGGTTTTTGAAAACTACCTCTTTCAGTATATCTATGGGAATTTTTCCTGGCGGCAGTTTCATCGTTATTCTCTCAGTAATGGTTTTTGCAGTCTAGCTTTTAAGTTGTGGGAAGACTCGCTGAACTACGTACATTATGGGCACTGCTACGATTAAGCCAACAATCATCTGGACTATGTTAAACGGAACCTCTACAAGCGCTGCTGGCAGAGAGTAGCCAAGGAATAGTTGCTCGTAGATGAAGTATCCTGCCACCATTTCTAACCCCCCGACTACGACGGAAACTGCAGCGCTTAGACCTATGTTTGAAGTGTGCTTCTGCAGTTTTCTGTTTAGAAACCCGACGATGGCGCCCTCCAGACCTTTTATCACCAGCGTGCCAGGAGCAAACTGCGCCGCGCCTGGGACAAGTATGTCCGCTATTGCTACGCTGCCTCCTGCAAAACCGCCTACGAAGGGACCGAAGACGAGTGCTGCTGTGTACACTAGCGCTTCGCCCAGGTTGAAGTAGCCGCTCGTTGCGGGTATGGGTATTACGAATGACATTGTTACTGCGGCTGCGAGGGCTCCGAAGACTGCTGCCAGCGCCAGTTTGAGTGGCGCGTCTAAGGTGTTTTGTTTCATGGTCACAGGCATCGCCAACTTAGTATAGTTGTAACTATACTATTAAACCTTGCCAAAAAAAGCTACATCAGAAGCTTCAGATCATCGATCGCCGCTAAAACCTTCTTCCCACGTTCCACTATACGGAAGAACTTCTTCCCACTCTTCTCGTAAGCCACAATCAACCCCTTCTCTGACAACTCATTCAAATGCTGATAAACCGCGGCTCGCGTCATGGTTTTCCCCAGTTTCTTCCATAAATCATAGCCATAAGTATCTCTCTTGCTTAGAATTCTGAGAATTTTTTCTTTCGTGCTTATCTCTAACCCAAGAACAGCGGTCTTCTGCTTCTTAGACAACGCCTGCAACACATCGGTGGCTTTAAGACCACTCCCAGTAATAAGACACACAACACTGCTGCTACAGGATGTTTCGCCTTTATCTGCAAGCGTCTTCAACGCCGCTATAGTAGCTGAGCTTGCAGGTTCAGCGAAGACACCTTCCAATTTAGCTATTTGCAGTTCTGCAGCAAGAATTTCAGAGTCTGAAACTGTTACCGCCATGCCATCTGATTCTTTTATCGCTTTTATTGCAAGCTCGCTTTGCAGCGGTTCAGCTACTAGAATGGCAAGCGCGCGAGTGGATGGCTTCGAAATCTTCACTTTTTTGGAGACATTTTTAGTTAAAGCGTTGATTATCGGGGCACATCCTTCTGGCTGGACTCCAACAATTTTTGGCAGCGACTCTGTTAGACCGAGCTTTTTGAGCTCTTTGAAGCCTTTCCAAATGGAGTAAATCGTTCCGCCGCTTCCCATGGAAACCACAATCCATTCTGGAACGCCGAACTGCTCGCAAACTTCGTAGGAGATAGTTTTTTGAGCCTCTATCACGAGCGGGTTTAGCTCCGCGGTTGCTTGGTACCAGCCTGTTTCCTCCGCTGTCGCCGCAGCCTTGCGGATTGAATCGTCGAGAATTTCCCCGAACTTCTCAATAACTGCGTCGTACGCAAGCATCTGCGCGAGCTTTCCCACATCAACCACTTCAGGAACGATGACGTTGCAGATTAAACCCGTTTTCGCGGAGTACGCAGCCAACGAGGCACCCATGTTCCCGTTTGTAGCGCATATCAGCTTGTCAAAATCTTGGTCGATGGCGTTAGACGTCAGGAGAGCAGCTGCGCGGTCTCTGTACGAGTTTGTGGGATTTCGTGTCTCATCTTTCAAGTAAAGCTCCTTCAAACCGAGGCTCTGCGCCAGCCTTTCCGCTTTGTGCAATGGCGTTCCGCCCTCTCCCAAACTAACCATGTGCCAGACGGGCGGAAGCATCTGCTTGTACCTCCAGAATCCCATGGAACCAGAAAATTTGGCTTCCACCCCTTTAGAGAGGTCTGCAGCGTATTCCAACATGCCCCCGCATTTTTCGCAGTTGCTTCTCAGCGGGTAAGTCGGGAATTCTGCGCCGCAACGAATGCACCTAAGCACGCCACCTTTCTCCTTCAAGACACTTTTCAATAAGCTCTGATTGTTCTATTATTGTTTGTCGCGTTTTTAAGACTGTAGAGAAAGGGGAAAATCTAAATGTGAGTGCACTGCTTGATATAGCCAGTTGAGAGTTGACGGTTATGAGTGAAAAAGAAGACCCGATTAAAATGCACAAAGACGCAAACGCTCTTATGGAAGCTGGCAAGCTCGAGGAGGCAAGGGAGCTTTTCCTGAGAACGGCTGAGCTTTACCGAAAAAAACAGAACTACTTTGACTCCACAACCATGCTTTACAAGGCTGGCGAGTGCAGCTTCTCCCTGAAAGAGTACGAAAAAGCCGTTGAGCAGTTCACGCAGTCCGCAGACCTTTCATTCAGCAAGGGCTACGACCGCTTCGGCGTCAGCGCCCTAGACTACGCGAAAGACTGCCAAAAAGCCTTAGGAAACACCAAAGAAGTCGAGGAGCTGACGAAGAAAATCAAAGAAGTCAAAGCAAAACTCGAAAGCGCCTTCTAAACGCCACCTTCCATTCAGAACAAACACCCTTTTTGACAGCCCTTCATGACGGGTTGCCTCTTTTTGTGAGAATCAATTAATAAGTTAATAAGAAACTGACACACTTTGATAGCAGCAGAGTTTTAAGGGTTAAAGTCATGCCCGTTCTTTTCAAGTCTCTTGCGGAACTCCTCGAAAAAGTGGAAGCCACCAAAAAGCGACTGGAGATTATCGGCATGACAGCTGAATTCTTGAGACGCTTAGACGCTGAGGAAGTTGAGCCTGCCGTGTCCATGATTCTCGGTCGGGCATTCCCGAAATGGAGTGAGAAAAACTTAGAAGTAAGCTGGGCGACTCTCAGCGGCATCCTGCAGCGAATAACAGGCGTTGACTGGAACGTTTTCCGTGAAGCCTTCGCAAGCACCGGCGACATAGGAGCGGCTTCCAAAGCGGTTTTTGAAAAAACCACTGTGAAAAAACAGGCGTTGCTGATGGAGAAAACATTGACAATAACCGAGGTTAGACGCTTGATGGAGGCGCTAGCGGGCGCTTCGGGTTCAGGTTCAAGAGAAAAGAAAGAACGCTTGATAGCGACGCTCTTAAGTCAGGCATCGCCTGTGGAAGCCAAGTTTCTGGTGAAGATTTTTGTGGGTGAGATGCGCACGGGCTTGTATGAAGGCTTGATGGAGCAGGCAGTAGCGAAGGCTTTTGAGGTTCCGCTGGCAACCGTGCAGAAAGCAAGCATGGCCATGGGCGACATCGGAGAAGTAACCGCCCTAGCCAAGACCGAGGGCACAGCACGGTTGTCACAGATCGGCTTCCAAGTTTTCAGGCCTGTAAAGCTTATGTTGGCTCAGGTGGCGAGCGGTGTTGATGAGGCGTTGACGGAGCACGGCGGCAGAACAGCTTTTGAGTACAAGTACGACGGCGCCAGGGTTCAAGTCCACAAGCGGCGAGGGGAGGTGCGGGTTTTCAGCCGAAGGCTCACGGACGTTACGCAGAGCCTGCCCGAAGTGGTTGAAGCCGTAAAAGCCAACATCAGAGCAGACGAGGCGATAGTGGAGGGCGAAGTCATAGCCGTGGACGACCGTGAGCACCCGATTCCCTTCCAGCATCTGATGCGCCGTTTCAAGCGAGTCCACGAGGTGCAGGGTATGGCTGAGAAAATCCCTGTGAGGCTTTACTTGTTCGATGTTCTCTTTCTTGACGGGGAAAGCCTGATCTCGCTTCCGTACGTGCAGCGCAGGAAGGTTCTGGCTGAAAACGCTGGAGAAATCCCCCTGACCACGCAGATAGTCACTGACAAAAAGGCGCGTGCGGAAACGTTCCTGAACGAAGCCATGGACGCTGGGCACGAGGGATTGATGGCGAAGAGACTGGACAGCCCTTACACGCCTGGCACTCGAGGGAAACGCTGGTTCAAGATTAAACCTGTTTTGGAGCCTTTGGATTTGGTTATCACGGCTGCTGAGTACGGGTATGGGCGGAGGCACGGTTGGCTTTCAGACTATTACTTGGCTGCGCGTGACGTTGAAACAGGCGGATTTCTCAATGTGGGTAAGACGTTTAAGGGTTTGACGGACGCGGAAATCATTGCAATGACGCAGCGGCTTAAGGAGTTAGCGGTTCGGGAAGAGCTTAATGGGGTGGTGGTTCTTCCGAAAGTAGTGGTTGAAGTTGCCTACAATGAGATTCAGCGAAGCCCCAAGTACAAGAGTATGATGGCGCTGCGTTTTGCCCGCATAACTCGCATAAGAGACGACAAGAGCCCGGAAGACGCGGACACCATAGGGAAAGTCAGGGAAATCTACGAGAGGCAATTCGCCAAAAAAGGCAAATATAAAGCTGACTAACACCAATTCTCTTGAGGAGAGCGCAGAGATGGATGCGGCGGACAAAAAAGCGTTTGCTTCTGAATTCTACAGTCGCCAAGTAATCCTAAACGAGTTAGGCTGGAAAGGGCAGCGGAAACTGGCAAAAACGAAGATTGCCGTGGTTGGCGTCGGCGGGTTAGGCACGGTTTCCTCGCTCTATTTGGCTTTGGCAGGCGTCGGGTACCTACGTTTGGTAGATCAGGACACGGTGGAAACCCCGAATCTGCACAGGCAAATCCTGTACAGTCTGGATGATTTGCATTATCCGAAGGTCGAGGTGGCGGCGGAACGTCTGCAGAAGTTTAATCCGCTCTTAGAGGCTGAGCCTGTTTCGGAGAATCTGAACGCAGGCAACGTTGAGAAGCTTTTAACTGGAGTAGATTGTGTTGTGGACGGTTTAGATAACATGATGACCCGCTACTTGCTGAACCGCACATGTGTCAAGTTGGGCATCCCCTACGTTTTCGGCGCAGCCATAGGCATAGAAGGAAACCTCTCGGTCTTCGCACCTCCTGAAACTGGCTGCTTAGAGTGCCTGCTGCCAAACATGTCAGACGAAGATTTGCTGACATGCGACACCCGCGGCGTTTTGGGCGCCACGCCTGGAATAATCGGAGCCATGCAAGCCATGGAAGCCATCAAAGTTCTGACGGGCATGGGTTCGCCGCTGAAGGGCAAGCTTATGGTTTGCGACTTCAACGACATGTACTTCACTACGGTTGACACAGCGAAAGCCGCGAACTGCCCCGCCTGCCATGGCGCTTTGGCTTCGTTGGAACGGCGAGAGAGGCTAGTTTGGCTTTGCGGCCAAGACACGGCTAACATTAACCCTGAAAAACCGTTAAAACTGAACCTTAACAACGTTTACGAAGCTGTGAGGCAGCGCTTCCCTGTCCGCTTAAAGTCGCATCTAGCCATAATATTCGACTACAAAGGCATGGAAGTTAGCCTGTTCAACGGGGGGCGTATGCTCATAAAAAACGTCCAGAACGAAAAAACAGCCCTGAAAGCGTACAGGGAGATTCTCAAGAAACTAAACATACATTAATGCTTTTTTCATGATGCTTCATTGTGGGCAAAACTTGTGTGTGGAAAAAGGAAGAAATGGTGTAGGTGTTGCTCCCGTTTTGCGTGCTCAGTCTAGCTGGTAGGCTTCTTCTCCGTGTTCGCTGAGGTCTAGGCCTGCGTCTTCTGCTTGAGGGGTCACTCTGAGAGGCGAGAACACGTTAACTATCTTCAGCAGTGCGTATGAGCCGAAGAAGGCGAAGGGCGCTACTACCGCAACTGCCAACAACTGAGCGACCAGTTGACCAGCGTTTCCGAACAATAGACCGTTTACGCCGTTAACAGCCGCTGTAGCGAATAAGCCAGTTGCGATTGAGCCCCATATTCCGCCGACGCCGTGGCATGCGAAGACATCAAGCGTATCGTCTATTTTGGACCTGCCTGCCCGCCAGTTGGCAACCAAGTTTGAGATTATTCCTGCGGCTAATCCTATGATTAAGGCTGAGGTTACGGTGACGTAGCCTGCTGCGGGGGTTATGGCGACCAGCCCCACGACTGCGCCGACTGATATGCCGACCGCTGACGGTTTGCCCTTAATCGCCCAGTCTAGGAGCATCCAGCTTACTGCGGCGGCAGCGGCGGCTAAGTTTGTGGTTACGAGAGCTGAGACTGCGAGGTCGTTTGCTGCGAGGGCGCTTCCTCCGTTGAAGCCGAACCATCCGAACCATAGCAGACCTGCGCCCAGTATCACGTAGGGGATGTTGGTGGGCTTGAATTCAGTGGTGTGTTCTTTCTTGGCGGCTTGCATGTGCTCTTTCCATGGGATGCCGCATCCTTTTCTTCTGCCAACTATAAGTGCTGCTGCTAGGGCGGATAAGCCTGCTGAGATGTGAACGACTATGCCTCCTGCGAAATCGATTGCTCCTAGGGCACGTAGCCATCCGTCGGGGTTCCATACCCAGTGGGCTATTGGCGCGTAGATGAGCGTTGACCAGAGAACGATGAAAATTAGGAGTGAACGGAACTTGATTCTTTCTGCGCAGGCGCCTATGATTAATGCGGGGGTGATGGCTGCGAATTTCAGTTGGAACGCGAAGAACAGCAGTTC
>CAZJQR010000048.1:0-15660 GCA_964548345.1 uncultured Candidatus Bathyarchaeia archaeon
GCCTGCTAAGTCTGTGGTCGAAAGGCCGCGTGGGTTCGAATCCCACACCCCGCGCCACCACTTACACACACCGCTTCTATGGATACCTACTGCAACACGTTAGAGAATGCACTGCTAAGACGTATATCAAGAGACTTAGACTGTTGGCTAAAGTTGCGAATTTAGATAACCCTGAACAAACAAAGAATATTATATGCACTTACCAATGTAGTGAAGCTTTCAAAGATTTGCTTGCAAATTCCTATGATTATTATGTGAAGTTTAATGGCTACAGTTGGATTAAGCCGCGATTTGTAAGGGAAGATAAACCCATTTTTATTCCGTTAGAAAATGAATTTAGACCAATTGATAAGTAAAGCAACAAGAAAGATGCCGGTTTTTCTGGAATTGCTGAAAGAGACTGGTGCTAATTCAGGTGAGGCATGGAAGTTAAAATGGCTTGATGTTGACGTTCAAAGAAAAACTGTATCGATTACTCCAACGAAAAACCATAATGCCCGAACTCTACCGATAAGCAGTCACCTTTTGTCTCGGATTATGAAGTTACCACATAGGAATGAGAGAGTGTTTGCTTGCAAGTCGCTTGATGATTTTAGACGCAGATACGACGAAATGAAAAGCGCTCTTTCCAATAAACTGCAGAACCCTCGTTTAAGAAAGATAGCGTTTCGGAGTTTTAGACATTGGAAAGCAACACATGAATATCATCGAACCAAAGATATATTTCATGTCAAATGGTTGTTGGGACACAAAAGAATAGAGAACATATTAGTCTATACGCATTTGGTTCACTTTGCGCGCGCTTATGTGTGTAAGGCAGCCAAGACTGTGGAAGAAGCCACTTCGTTGATAGAGAAAGGTTTTGAATACGTGACGGAAATTGACGGGGTTAAGCTTTTCAGAAAACTAAAATAGCCTTTAATTTCTAATATTAGGTTTTGAGGTGGTTGTTATTGAAAGAGTGGAAATGTGTATTGATTGGTAATCACGACAAAGTTGGAAAAACGATTGAAGAGTGGGAAAAGGCAGGTTGGCGTCTCCATACTTATGCTTGTGCTGGAAATGCTTCTTTAGCACTAGGCACCAACCATTACTTGCTGTTTGAAAAAGGCGAATAAAAATCCAAACACCCTTTTTTTGGAAGTTCCCACGCGGTATTTCAAGAAAGTAATGTATCTGATAATAAGAAGCGCGCACGCTACTGTGCATTAAAATGTAAGTTTCACTTTGACGGTTCCCGCGTGAATCATGCAAACCGCTGTGTCAAAAGAGATGTAGCAAGCGTTTGTTTTTGTGCCTGAGTATCTACCGCGTGGGCGCGCGCTACACCCGCGCTTTGCTCCTTTTGAATATTAAGACTTGATTATTGCATATTTCAGTGAATAAATCTTAGAAATCTCTAATAAATAGTCAACAGCTCTTATCCAGTCGTAAAAAACGGCTTACCATCTAAGCGGTGCGTGTCACGCAACCAAATCTGGATCAATGCACAAAAATGTTTTTTGCTTGGGCTTTTGTCTCATTTCAAGTAACCAGCTTTAAATAGTTGGCTGAGAACCTCACTGGTGTAATAAGTAGATTCTCACCAAAATGTCACCCCTCCCCCCCGTCAAGTTTCTATTCTATTACGAATGTTGAAGTGTATAATGGAGCGTAGAGTATAATATGGAAGTAGTTTCAGGAACCAGTTTTAAAATGGAACAGGGCATTAAGGCTAAACTCGTAGCAGCTGGAGCTACTTCGGAAGCAAAAGCCGTTACAATTCAAGAGGCTGACCTCGACATGCAGGAGGAGAACTGGCTAGGTTATGTGGCTGGTGGTTTGTTTGCCACCGTAAAAAAGAAAGGCGATAAGTATTACGTTGAAACTTGACTCTCCGAAGAAACCGAGATCCAAGTGCGGAACCATGGTATAAAAGAAATGAGGCTTTTTTGTGAATAACGGTAAAATAGTATTAGAGTGTCCGCAATGCCACTGGATATTTGAGGTTAAAAGCCCAAATATTTTGCTTTCAACAGCTTCTGTGAGCAAACCTCAAGGCGACCGCATGGAAGAAAAAGTAGTAGAAGTCGTACATATTTGCCGAAACCCGAAATGCAAGAAGAAATTTTCTATCTATGGGTTGCCCTCTGAGTAGAGATTCAACTATCTCTTCGCGCGCGCGATGTGGGGTTGAAATCCCGCATGAATTTTGGGCTTAATCCTGCAAAATAACCCTATTCAGGATGATTCGCGAACCGCCAAAAAATTTCAGGATGCTCCCTTTACTCGGTTTATAAGGGAGGGTGCCCTAATCATAGGACAGTAGCGTTCTAATGTTGATGGGCATAAAGAAAGCAGCAATGTTACACGTTACAGCAACCATAAAAGGAGTGATGTAAAATGTCGGAAAAATCGGGAATTGTTTTCATCGGAAGCAAACCACCAATGGACTATGTTCTAGCTATTATTACAGGTCTGTCCGCCAACGATGCTACAGAACTAACCTTGAAAGCCAGAGGACGCGCAATCACCACCGCTGTTGACGCAGCTGAAATAACCAGAAGGCGCTTCATAAAAGACCTAACCATAAGCAAAGTCGCGATAGGGACAGAGGAGCTACCGGCGAGAGAAGGCGAAAACAGATCACGAATGGTATCAACAATGGAAATAACGCTTAAAAAAGCGTAGGAAAACCTTAGAAGAACACTCATTAAAAAGAATTCAAGGCACCCCCCATTTTTTGGGTTTCATAACGCTGAAAAATTGCAACGTATTTAGCAATTTTTTCTACTGATACCTAAGGTTTCAAGGAGTCAAATGTTCCATTATGGAAATTTGACCCAGCCATATTCTACTTGCTATGAGTTCTTCTGAAATTTTCAGGATGCGTTTCTTTATTACTGCTGAAAATCGGCGTTTGCATTTCAAGGTCCTGAATTGACAGGAAGCAACATGCACAAAACGGGCATCGACAAAATCTACATGAGCTTCTTTTGCCGCGGTCTCTTCCGTGAATATTCCTCTTCCTATTGAATAATATAACACTGTTTATATATGGTTTCAACATTGTTGCAATGCAATCTGGTGATTGAATGGCTAAGAGCAAGAAAGACAAGGTTGCAGGTCTGGAGAAGCATAAGCAACTTCAAAGAGAGAAGGAAATGAAAAGGAAACAGAAAAAGCAGGTTTCGCTTCCTGCAAAGCATACGAAAAAGAAATAGTCAACTATAAACGAGTATGCAACGACTAAACCATTTATTTCCTACAGTTGCTTGCTCCTTTACACTCTATCGCTAAATTCTGTAAATGAGAGCGTGGCTTCCCACCTTACTAGTTTTGGCAACCTGTTTGTTGCTAACCACTTTGCAATACTATCATCTGGTCTTCTTCAAATCTATCATGTGATGTGGACTTTCTACGGTATTTTTCAAAGCTTCAGCCATGTAGTTTATAAGCGTCGGTGTAAATGTTAAGTTGAGCGTGTGAGAAGCGATTTTTGCACAGCAAAATATCAGGAGTTGAAATAGCGTATGTATAGAGACAGAGAGATGCATAAGGCGGTCTGCGCTGATTGCGGTCAAGAATGTGAAGTTCCATTCAAACCCGACGGAACCAGGCCAGTTTACTGCCGAGAATGTTACTCAAAAAGACGCCCGCCTAGACGATACTAAATAGGCTAGCGCCAATAACTTAAAAACATATTTTTCCATAATTTTTTTCAGTTTCAAGAGATTTTTGCCATCTTTCGAAACTTGCGCTCTGGAATCAGAGTAATTGTCTGATCATTATCACAATCTTGAAAGAAACAAGATAATTTGGCCGCAACCAAACAAAAAAGAAAACATGCATTAATTGTTAAGTCGAAGCATTTAGTAACTTCGTAGATTGCAGTGTGGGGGTTTGGGGACTTCTTTGTTGAGCGTTCCTTTTTTTCCAAGGTTCAAAAATCGTTCGCCTCTAAACATGGCTACTTGAGCATTCCTGATTTGGACGGTTTCCCCTACAGAGACACCGTTTATTTGCCCATTCCATAGGCAAAGTTTAATTGTTCCAGTCTCATCTCCCACTAGCACTTTAGCAACACTAGCGGGATTTCCATATCGGGTAAAGACACGCTTTGGTTCTGCAACCTCCAAAATCTTAGCTTTCAGATTAACGTTTCTCATTCCAGCTCGCACGTCTCTTATTGAATGGGCAGCAGACGTTCTATTTTTCCTTGATAGATACCCTCGGATCCTATCGGTTCCCATGAAATTTCTAAGATTGTTGCTTTTGTTCAGGAGAAATTCTCTGTCCATTGGGAATTGTGCTATGACTTCAGAACCCCTCATGATTAAAAAGATTAATTTCGTTTTTATCCTGCCTCGGCACTGTATTGAAAGGTTGCCACAGTTTGATTTGTGTCCTTGTGCGGTGCGTAGGGCATGTAAAAATTTTTCAGGGTTAACTTCATATTTTACCGAAAGAAAAGCAAGATATTCACCAATTGACGGTTTATGCCTTATGATTCTTCACCTTTTTGCTCCTACATTTTAAGGTAACCTTTGTTTCTAAGCCATTCCGCCTGATTTCGCCTGTAACGCCAGAAAATGTCGCCTCGCTTGTCCGACTGGAAATCCCACGGAGAAACCAAAACGATATCACCTTCCCTGACCCACACACGCCTCTTCAGCTTTCCACGAACTCTGCACAGTCGTTCCCTGCCGTCTTGGCACCTCACCATAACCCTTTCACCACCCAGCATCTTAACAGCCGTGCCCAACACATCGCTTCCACTCGGCAACAACATGTTTTCAAGGTTCCCTTCATCTGTGATTTTTCTTTTACCCATCTTCCAACACCAAATCATGGTCGCACTTGCAAGCCACTCATTTGTCAATTAGAATAATCTGGAGAAAAAGGAAAGCGCAAACGCACCCGACCTGCGCAGATATCCGATCTGACTCTTCCCCTAAAGACTTCTAATAGTTATAATGCAGTACGTGTACCACCTATATTAGGATAGCCACAGCATAAACACGTTTCTTACGTCATTCTAGTTTGTTTTCGAACTCCATCTATCGCATACTACGAAATTTCTTAACTTTATAAACCGCTTTGGGTAATATGCGTTTATTAGTGGGGCGGCACACTTCTATGTGAAGAGTTTCTCTTATCCTTTGGGCTGCACCTATCGAGTAACTGGACCTTTTCAAATTGAACAATCAAGAGGTAAATGAAATGTGTATGTTGAGAGTGGGGTTAGTGAAAAACTGTAGAAGATGTAAATCATCCGTGCGAACCACTTGCACTTTGAGAAAGAAGTCGAAGAAGAAATTTTATGTAGACGCTACTAAGAAGGGGGCGGCAAAAACATAATTAATGTAGGTGACTACGCGAAATGTCCCGAATGCAATAGGATGGGTCACGTCGTGTGGGTTTCTAAAGACGGGAAAACAGCAGGAATTCAATGCCCAGCAAGTCACCGCCAAACGAGCCGCCCTGCTTCAAGACTTGGTACACTCAAACGCCCCCCGTCTAAGACCAGCAAAAACATGGTTTTCATAACTGAAATCAAATGAGAACCGCTGCACCCTTTCATTAAACCAGTAGATACTTATGCTAGAAAAAACCTTCCCGCTCTCCAGCAAAATGAGAATAAATGCTGACCACGAGAAGCTGGAAAATGTCTCCCAGAGCCATATTAAGTTTTACCTGAAATACTCTTCTTTCGTATTTCGAGCCTTAAAAAAGCCCTCATTCCAAAAGTTCCTCAATTGGATGTTAAAAAAGGAAAAAATAGAAGCACAAACAGTCAGAGTAGTGCATGTTAAAGTTCTTCCATTAAGAAGGAAGAATGGGAAAGGCATCGCTGGAAAATGTGACACTGCCCGAGGAAGAATCCAGATTTACCCAAAAACAATGAAGTTTTGCCAAGTATTCAAGCAAAAATTTGGGCGAAATAGTCTCCTAGTCTATGCTGGGAACAGGGCAAGGGCTGCACTGATACATGAGCTACTGCACTTGAAATATTCCGCGGACGAAAAAACGGTTAGAGAACTAGCCCAAAACTACTTTTTTATCTTCACGCAAAAACAACCTGCTCAGAGTTCCAAGGCCCTCTCCATATACAAAATGATATTTAATGCGAAGGTCAGCGGAAAGAAATCTCCTCCAAGTGGCTCAACCAAGTCAAGCATAAGGTTAGAGCTGAATAGAACATGTTTAAGAGCGAGCGGTGTCTTTAAGTAAGCGCTGTCAAAGGTGAAAATTATGTCTCAACCAGTTTATGGAAGAATACTGAACTATCGAATAGGCATCAGAACACAATATTCACGCGAATGCCTAATTCAACTTAACGGCGTAGATTCTGCCGCCCAGGCAGGACAGCTTATGGGTCAAAAAGTGGTTTGGAAGGGCGAAAACAAGAAGCTTATTGGCAAAGTCACAGGTTTCCACGGAAAGAACGGTACTGTCAGGGTCAAATTCAAAAAAGGATTACCTGGGCAAGCGTTAGGAACAACAGTCGAATTAGTCCGCTAAAGAATTTAGGTGAGTCAACTTTTTAGTGAAGGTCGGCGCTCAGTTCACTTTTGTTTCATTTTTTCCTAAATAGCTTCCTTGTCGGGTGTGCTGTAAGACCATTGGAACACAACAGGATTGCCAGCCTCCTTCTTACCTTGCCCATTATCTCTTCGCCGTGCCCACGCTTGTTTCGGGTCAAAACCGTTTGTCTTGCTGACACTTTCTGACCGCTTAAACATGCGTTTTGAAAAGCAAGGTTTACAGTAAGCTGGTTTTCCCGCTGTGGGTTTGAAAGGGACCATTGCAGTTTTGCCGCAATCGGAACATTTAATCTCGAACATACTTTTTTGCATTGTGATAATCACCTCTAGTAGGTCTGAGGTATAATTGAAAAAAGTAAATTTCCAATTATCACAGTAACAAAGTCTGCTGATGACTTAAAGGTTGTCATTCTAACAGATTCATCATTCTATTTATTCTTCGTTTTCGCGAATCTTTGTATGCATTTCGGGCAGATTTTTTGCTTGGATGCACAGTCTTTTTGAGTTTGAAAGAATTTTTTGCAGACACGGCATTTGATTTGAATGGTCGGGTTAGGTTCAAGAAGGTTTAACCTTCTCTCTATCTCAGCTTTGATTTCAGAATCATCCTCCTTCTTCAAAGCTTCAGTCAATAATCTTATGGCAGTCTCTAAGCTTTTGTTTCCGAAGAACTTCGTGAAAGTACTTGGAATCTTCCCAGCAGAATCTATTCTCATTGGCAACATGCTAACAAAGTTTGACGGATAATCTTCTGACTTTTTTAAGTCTACAACTGCGAATCGTAAATGGGTCCATGCAAGATTGTCGTTAGTATATTCCCTCTTGAATATTTTCAGCTTAAAATCCACCTCAATCATCGCCTGAGACAAGGAGCACAAGCGAACTTAATCAACATATCTATCCAGCTTGCCGATTTCTTCATCTATAATGATTATAACTTGATCTTTTCTTCTAACCCCATTTAACTTGATAGTTACCTGCAAACCAGACTCCGAACTTCATGAGACGACTTTTAGTGACAGATAGGCAAGCTTTGGCGGAAAGTCAAGCATTGATTTATTAGTGTCGGGTTCATGTCTATTGGAGCTTGCAAGAAGTGTTTTTTGCAAAGTCAATTTAAGGAGTTGAGATACTGAATGTTCAAGTACAAAGAAAAATACAAAATATCATGCTCTGAATGCGGTCAAGAATGGCAAATTTCAGCCAAACACGATGCAAGCAAACCAATATACTGCCAAGAATGTTATTGGAAAAGAAGGCAACTAGGCGAATTCTAAGCTGATTCTTAGAGCACCAGTTCAGGCCAAAACTTCGCTTTTTTTAAGTTTTTATGAGTTATTCTGGTCACTGCCAGAAATTCTCATTAAGAAACATTCTATTACGTGTGCTTCTTGGTTCTTACCCTATAATAACGCCCATTTGTATTTTGATAAAGTTTTTATGTTTACGTGTCATTTTCTTTCTGTGCGACATTTCTTCCATTCACCATAATGCCTGTGTATTTTTTCACGCGCTAACTAACAGGCAACAGTATAAGTGAGACCCGCATTATATATAGACGTTTGCGGCGAAAGTTATGATTTTGAAATGCGTAGACTGTGGAAACACGTTTAAAATTGATGCTGTTAACGATGGCGAGATAGTTACTTGTCCTATCTGTGACGCAGAGTATACGGTAGTCGTCAAAGATGGAAAAGTCCAATTGAAAGAATTCGTCTATGAAGGCGAAGACTTCGGAGAACTGCTATAATAGGAGAAGCGCAAAAGGTGATAGTTGAAATGGTAGAATGGGAATACACGGTTATCCCGGTAAAGACGCGGATTCATTCAAACCAGTTTGAAGGAAGCAGTAAGCCCGTAATGGAAGACGTCCAAAATGACCTGAACCGCTTGGGCAAAAAAGGTTGGGAACTCGTCAGCGTCCAAGATGTCAGTCTCCCAGATGGTCGAAGGTTCACGGTCGCCTACCTTAAAAGACCAAAAAGAACCGAGTAAAAGGCACGTGCAGTCTACCTCAGCGCTTGCTTCATTAGTTTCTCTTCTGGCATTTTACCAGGTAAGTCGCGTGAAATTTGAACGTGGGTGTGAAGCTAACACCCCGCACTTTTCCCGTTTCAACTTGCAATTTTGCTTATTTTTGACTACTATGCTCGAATAGTCCATCCTTTTGGGGTTCAATCCTTGGGGTCAAAATTTCCTCTAACGTTTACCTAATATTGTTCAATCTCACGAATTCTTTTGCCGAAGCGCACATTTAATAAATTAGTCTCGCCAGATTTTCAGTGAAGAATTCACCATGGGGACAGAGTTGTTGAAATCGAATGAAGTTGAGAAATTTAGCGCGCGCTGCTCCAAGCGCAACAGATGCGTAGTTTCACTAGTTGGTGTGTGCTTTTCGGTAAGGACCTCTTTTCCTGTGCTTCGCCTTTTTCTTTTCCTCTTCTTTTTCTAAAGCTTCGTCTTGAACTTCTTCTGATTCGTTCATCGCCTTTGCATCCTTATTGTTTGTCAAAAATCCACACTCCCGCTAAGTGTCATGCTTGTAGAATAAGCTTGCTGATTTCTTTTTTGTTATCTAGGAATTTTTCGTATTGCTTGAAGTTTTTGAATACGCGCATGAATATTATGCGCATGTTCTTGTCCACGCAGTAAACTATGTGAATCCCTTCCTTTTTGGCCCTGAAAATCATGCAGCCAGCTACGTGCTCTTCAAACTTGTGCAGCTCGTTAAAATCAGCGTTGGAACAGTCAAGAACTTCTCGAACAAGCGTTTTCGCTTTGCCAATATCCTTTACGTCTTTGAAAAACCGCTTGGTGACAACAACGCTTGTTATGTGAGGTCTTACCGCCATGAAATGGCTGTGACAGTTGACGCAACGGTCTTTCTGTTCGACGCAAGGATTCCCAGGTTCCGCACGGAAGTTGGAGTCAGCCACAGGCATCAGCAAACCCTCAACACTCTTAAACGCAACATTTTCGAGTCATTTCGCCAATTTGCTTTTGACTATTTCCTGCATGTTTATTTCAAAGGCAGCCACAGGATTCTCAAGTTTCCACGCTTCCAGCACCTTGGGATGAACCTCACCCAAAACCCCAACGTCCATGCCGTTAACCGTTGCTGTGCCCGCTCTTCCCTCAATGAAGCTTGGATGCCCTGCTTCTTTTATCTGCCAATCCACGCCCAAGTTCATGAAAAACGCGTCCAAAACAGATTTTATCTCGCTGAAACTAGCAGTCGGATGTGTTGTCGCGGCTGCAAGCCACTCCTCATCCTTCGTCATCGTCTCCTTCGTCTCGTCCAAAAGCGTAACCTTGCCCAACTCGAAGATTCTCTGTGGAAACTCCACCGACTGGTTGCTTCCAAGAAACTCCATCAAACTCGGCAGCAGCCAGTTCCGCAAACACGACATGGTCACCAATTTCGGGTTAGCCACCTCCACAATCCGCGTTTTTACACGGTTCATCTTGTCGAAAAGGCTCTCTGCACTCGTCAAAGTATAAGTCAAAACTTCCTGAAAGCTCAACCCAACCATAAACTCGCGTGCAACATCAACAAGCCGCTGCTCAGGTCTCATAAGTCCAGTTGTAGGCAGCTCACGCCAAAACGGCTCAATGTTATTGTAGCCATATGCAATGGCGATGTCCTCAACCAAATCCACCTGATGCATCACATCAACACGGTAACACGGAACCAAAACGGTCAACACGGTCTCACCGACTTTTTCCACTCCGAAACCCGCTGTCAAAAGCAAATCCGCCATCTGCTCCGCTGTCAGCTGAAGCCCCAAAACCCTGTTCGCGTAACCCACGCTCAAATCCACCCGCTTACTGTTGAAGTCAGGAGTCACCACCGTTCTAGAGGCGTAAAACGCGTCATCAGGATAACGCACCGTTGCCGAGCAAGCCATGCCACCCCTGTCAACAAGCGCCAACGTCACCAAGTTCAGCGTGTTAAGCACCGTCTGATGCATTGTGCCTGTGACTTCCACAAGCAAATTCCTCGTTTCCTCCGTGACCCTGCCCAAATCATTCGAGTTTATAACAGGCGGAAAAGACAGCACTCTACGGCTGGAATCCAACAGAATCGGATAAAACCTATGCCGTTTAACGATGTGACCGTATTCTACGCCTTTCGGATGCCGCTCCAGAATCTCCGCTAAACTCATCTTTTCCTCGAAGCCAAGCGGAACAAAATTGATGGCAGATGGCTCCGTAACCGCGTAGTTTAACGGTGGAGAAATCAAATCGTAATCGTAGATGCCGATGGACGTTTTCTGCCTGCATCGCCCGTAAGTTTGGTCAAGTTTGTCCTGCAGGTGCATGAGTCCACGAATAATTGTGTCCGTAAGCTTCACGTCCTTGACGACTGAGCAGCAGATGAACGGGCGAATCGCGCTTAACTGAGCATCAACATTGACATCCAGTATAGGCTTGTCAGCCTCATAGCATCTTGGTCCTTTCTCGAGGTTCAGGAAGCCACGCAAAGCTCTGGCTAAGCCCTCAACACCCCACAAGTCAGGACGATTCGTATCCTTAATTTCAATGCTTGCAACGCCTTCCTGCTCGTTGAAGAGTTTCACTTCGCTCTTGACAAACGCTAAGAGCCAATCCAGCTTCTCCAAGTCGCCCTGCCAGCTCCACCCAAGCAGCCGCTCCAACTCGCCGCAATCAACATCAATCGTCGGCATTCTACGCCACCTCTTTCCTCCTCAGCCAATCAAGACTCTGACTGAAAATACAGCGAATATCTTCCACGCCAGCACGCATCATGAACAAGCGGTCAATGCCCAAGCCCCAAGCAATAACAGGCACTTCTATGCCTAACGGCAAAGTGACTTCAGGCCTGAAAATCCCTGAACCGCCAAACTCAAGCCAGCCGTAACCTTCTTTGTAGGCGCTTAGCTCAACGCTTGGCTCCGTGAACGGGAAATAGTCGGGTTTGAAACGCACTTTGTCTGCACCTGCGATTTCAAGCGCAAACTTTTCCAGAACACCAAGCAGGTCTCTGAGAGTGAGCTTCTCATCCACTACTATGCCTTCAACCTGATTAAACTCGCTTAAATGCGTCTTATCCACCACTTCTGGCCTGTAGCAGCGTGCGATAGAGAAGTGTTTGCTCGGAACTTCCAAATCTTTGCGCAGCAGTGTTCGTGCACTGAGGCATGTGCCGTGTCCCCTGAGAATCAAGCGCTTTGCCTCTTGTATGGAGTATGGGTACTGCCATCCTGTTGAGCCTGTGCGCCATCCGTTTTCATGTGTTGCTTTAACGTTATCTACCGCTTTTTCGTAGGCGCTTATGTCGCCAAATTCTGGGTGTTTGACGAAGTAGATGCCGACTTCTTCTCTGGCTGGGTGATCTTGCGGCGTGTACAACGCGTCAAAGTTGAAGAATGAGGTTTCAACGTGGGTGCCTGTCATTTCTTTGAAGCCTAAAGTGACCAGTTTTGCGCGCACTTCTTCGAGGAAGCTCAGATACGGATGCTTCTTTCCAGGCCAAGTTTTTGCGACTGGCGCTTTGATGTTGTATTTTTGGAGTTTTGCTTTTCGCCATTTGCCGGTGATAATGAGTTCTGGCGTGAGCTGCGTCACTTCCTCAGCGGCTGCTTTGCCCTGTTTTGATACTTGTGCGCCAGCGGTTGTGATTTCTATGATCCTGCGGGTTTTGTCTTCTG
Organism: uncultured Candidatus Bathyarchaeia archaeon; assembly: GCA_964548345.1. Taxonomy (GTDB): domain Archaea; phylum Thermoproteota; class Bathyarchaeia; order Bathyarchaeales; family Bathycorpusculaceae; genus SG8-32-3. Next base: position 12,200 of record CAZJQR010000048.1, read on the forward strand.
TGGTGAGCAGTTTCCGTTTCTTTAGGGTTTCCACGGCTGGTTGCAACTCAGGGCTTAATACGTTAAAGGGTGCTTGGTTTTTGCCGTGTAAATATCGGATTAGTTTCTCATCGTTTCCTTCGGGAACTGAGACTTTGTGGAGAAGGTGATCAGTGATCCGCAGCGTGTTGGTTTCTGAGGCGTAAACTGCCCATTTTTTCCGTATAATCCAGCCTAACGCAATTTGTTTAAACTTCGCGTCTAAACCTGCTTTTGCAGCGGCTTTGTCAAGTTTGGCTTCTCCGCCTAACGTGGCTAGGGCTTTCACGAGTCGCCTTTCTGGCAACCCGTTTTCCGCGTGGGTTTCGCCTTCAGCGCCAAGTTTGACGATAACTTGTGGCTCTGCGTGTATTTTGACGAGGCTTTTTTCTTGCAGCGTTAACGCTGTTCGCATGACAGCAGCGTCGGACAATTCGGCTTCGGTGATCAACTGGTCCACCGAGGCTTTTCCACCTAGCTTCTCTAACGCAGATAGGATTTTCACTTCGTGCGACCTGAGGTTCACCATTATCTTGTGCCTTCGTTAATGCGATACTTTTTTGCTATTGTAGTTCTGCAGTCGCTAATAAAAGCATGTTGATGCACCGAACTTTTATGCTTGGAACAGTCAATAGCCCCCTTATGTATACTAAACTGCATAGAATCCTGCAGGGAAGCACTGTTTTCTACATGCTATTGGACACAGAAAGCTCCAATACGGACCTACCCCCTATCGTTTTCTGGTAGCGCTTTGCAGATAGGCCCCTCTATAGTTTCTGCAATAAACCACTATTAGGATCCTAATAGGGACAAATATGAGGCGGTCCTTGTATGTTGACCTGTGCCTCCAGAACAGAGTAAGCACCTTCGGTGCAATCATTTGGAAGAAAGGGACGGCATTTTTCCTTTTTTCGCTTCCTCTCAAACCATTTCTTTAAGTAGCTCTGATCTTGCGTTTACTCAGAAAGGCGATAGCCAACATAAAAGTCATGAGAACCGTTAAAACTGCAAGCTCGGAAAACTCGGGAATTGCCTGAGAACCACCATATGCGTTATTCAAAAGTGGCACGAACTCGGTTGTAGCTTTTTGGTTTCCTGCTCTGCTAGGATGATTATCGCCAGTTGGATACTCCAGAACGTTTGAGTTTGAGTCGTCGTCTCCATCTGTTTTATGTTGGACGGCTCCGTTCCACCAACGATGATGATTGCCTGATTCTAAGCCCACGTCGTCGGTGTCTGCGTCTCCGCCATTCGTGGGTAACACGTTATAAAAGTCAAATACGAAAACGTTGCCAACACCGTAGTCTGTTAACCACTCGTTCACGAGCCAATTGTTGAACACGCGTGCATTATCAGCGTACGTGGCGTCTGTTAACGGCGGTGCTGTGATAACCACAAACAGCTTATCTGGCTGCGTCTTGAAGTACTCTAGTAAGTCAATGTAAATTCCCTTGGCGTTCGCCACCGTGTGATACTGTGAACCACAGCCCTGTCCGCGCAGAGGGTTGCTGTCAATTGGAGGCACTGGGTCGTTGACATCGCCCTTTAAACCAGAATTTGGATAGCAAGACTTGAACATGATGATTTGATTTTCTCCGCCGACATCAGTTGACATGCGAGAATACGATGAGTGCTGCTCATTTTCCGCATAAAGTGCATCCAAGTACTCTGCGCTGTCGGGACATCGGAACCAGAACCACCAATGTCCAATATCCGTGCTGCTGCCGATGCTGTCAGGACCCCAACCGTAGTTGGTGTCGCTTACAAAGTAGTTGCCGTCTCTTAAGGCAACGCCTAAACCGCCATTGCCGTCGCTTAACCAGTTAGAACCGCATGAATGATGAATGAAAATCAAGCGAACCGGCTCCGCAGGTGAGTTTACAGACGCATATACTTCAAAGGGGGTGACCACAGTTAACACAGATAGAACCGCAACGACTATCAATATTTGCCATTGACGACTAAGCATAACTATGTCACCCAATGTATTTCGCTTTAGCACGCACAATATATTTGATTTATGAACTACATGTTCATGTCTTGGGTCAAAGAATCATCTTTCAACCGGAAGCCCCCGCGCGAAACGGGAAGAGAGCCCGAACACAACAATGTTATTTTCTTTTCTCGTAGTCTTCTTGCTGTTTAAGCCACGTTTCGTGCTTCTCCACTAAGCTTCGTATTTGTTGTTCTATAAAGTCGTCGGCGCTTAGGAAGCCTGTGTCCAAGTCGCGTACGGCTTGCTGAAGTTTCTCGTAATCTTCTTTTGGTACTTCAACGTACTCGCATTGTCCTTTTAGGGAGTTGAGCTTGAATCTTATGGCTTCGCGGATAAGCTCCTCGCGTGTGGTGTAGCCGAGGTTTTTGTTTGCGTCTATGAAGTTCTCTATTTCCACGAGCAGTTCCGGCGGCAGCATGACGGATGTGGATAGCAGGTTTTCTATGGCGTCGGTGTAGGTTTGCATTTTCATGGTTTGGGCGGTGATTTCGCCGAGGAGGGCGGTTAGTTTTTGGTGGGCGTCGTCTGATATGCGGAGGGTTTTCATGTTTTTGCCTCGTGTGTATTCTGTTCAGTAAAGCTAATAAAGCTTTTCAGTATACTAAATATACCAAATATACTAGGTTTACGCGCATGAAACACAACATAAGCATAACCATGGACCAAAAACTCTTCAGAGAACTCGAAAACATCCGCGGAAGAGAAAAACGCAGCACATTCATCGAACACCTAATAATCCTAGGCCTAAAAACCTACAGAAACAAAAATGAGGGATTAGGAATTAGGCTCCGCAAGCCACCGCTTACAGTTTTGCCGTCTCTAAACCTAAACGAAACGAATCATTAGCGTCTATTGTATGCCGCATTTCTTCGTCACTTTCACGATTATAAAAATCACGAAGGCAACGATGATGAAGGTCATCAAAGCCACTAAGAAGTGGCCGACACCGAACATCTGATTTCCAACAGGAGCTGCATAAGTTGACAGGTCCGCAAGACCTGGAATGGCCAAGCCAATCGCAGGCAGAAGCAAATCTTTAACCAGAGACTGTACTAGACCGCCGAGGTAGACGCCCATTATGAAAGCAATCGCCAGTACCAAAACCTTGTCGCTTTCAAGAAAGCCCTTTAATTCCGCCCACAATATCTTCGGTTGGTGGCAGAGCAGGTTTAGGCTCAAGCAACGCCCGAATCTTCTTCAATTTCTCTAACATTTCCTCATCTTTAACCAAAAAAAATCTGCCCGAAAGACACTTCTATCCGTTTCAGTTTATAAAACTTTATAACCACTAAACTGTCACAAATTGAAGTTTCCTCGAAGAATTCAAAGTGTATCGCAGCATCAATTCTAAAAAACTATTCACGTCAAAAATTTTAAACACTGCCACGTTACGTGGTGGGCCGAGCCGGATTTGAACCGGCGACCTTTCGATTATCAGTCGAACGCT
>CAZJQR010000049.1:0-15480 GCA_964548345.1 uncultured Candidatus Bathyarchaeia archaeon
TCGGCTTTGGATTGTGAGTCTCGTAAAAAACTCTCCTTTTTTCTTTTTCCCCAAACTAGACGTGTGTATATTAGATTTTCGCGCGCGTTTTACGTCACTTGGGTTCTTGTGGTATCTTTCGTTCGCGCGCGCGTCTGTTTTTGCTTCTTTTTACTAAAAAGAAGGATTATCTATTAATTAGCTTCTTAGGGCGAATTTGTCCAAACTACACTGACATCGTTGCCATAGAGGGTTGGCGTTCTGTAAGCGAGGTCTGGGATTATCTTTATCGTTATCTGAATGCTCTCATGGGGAGCTAACGTTGACATCATGTGTTGCCCATTAGAATATGGGCCTGAAGCAATCGGCACAGTGACGTTGATTAAAGTTACTTCAATGGGTTGAGCCATGAATGGATAACCAAAAGAGTAGACGTGTAATCCAAAGTTATACAGGGTGTTTGGGGTTTTGTTGGTGACGTTGCCGGATATCAAGAGGTAGTCCTCGGCAGTCGCAGCTGAACCATAGGGGATAATGATGAGGTCGGCAGCAACTGGTGATGATGGCGGTGTTGTGTATGTTTTGGAAGTTGGGGTTGGTGTGGGATTCGGTGTTGGGCTCGATGTGGGGGAAACTGTTGGATATGGAGTTGAAGTTGTCGGTTGGGGTGATGAGGTTATGGATTGCCTTTTTAGGTTTTCAATCTCCACTTGTTGGTAAATTATAGCCGAAAAAACAACCGCTAAAACGATGACCAAGACAGCGGAAGTTAACTTGTTCATATTGTATTCGCTTTCGTTTGTGATGGTTTCGGGTTCCATGGCTTTTGACCCTGTCCTTCTATGTTCTATGTAGGCTTTAAGTGCGGTTATCGCTTCTTCTCCGAAGAATGTTTTAGCTAAAAGGTTTGTTTTCTCGGTTATGATTGTTATCGGGATTATGTCTGCGTTTGGGTACTCTAAGATTAAGTTGCATTTTAGCAGTCTCATGTCTCTTACTCTTAGTCCTGAGTCTTTGAATGCCATTATCAGAGCTGTTAAGGTTGTTTTGTTTCGTGGGTTTGACTCTAAAACTTTTAAGACCGCTTCTTTGGTGGCTCTTCTTACTCCGTTGCTGTCACTTTTTGGATAGTCTTTCTTTCTCATTATTAGGGGGGTAATGGTGTATTTCAAAAAAGCTGCGTATGCTCGCCCATATTGTTTGTAGTGTTAATGGGGCATATCCTCTCTCTTTTTCGTATGCTATGAATTTTAGGAGTAGGCTTTCAAATCTTCTTTGTATTTTTCTGTTGGAGTTGGCTGTGTCTTGGATTCTTTGGGCTAATACTTGGTCTGCTGTCATGTTCACGAATTTCAAGAAATCTTTGAAGTATCTTTGATAGTTTGTTCTTGTTCCTTTTTCTTTGGTTGCTAATTCGTCTAACCAATATTCCATTGCTGTCCTATTATTGCCTACAGTCGTTCTATTGTTGTTTAGTGACAGTTCGTATGCGCCAAAAGCCCCCTTATACATACTAAACTGCATCGAATTCTGAAGAGCGCTTTGCGCTGGTTTCAACATCCTATTGGTTGTGGAAAACGCCAATACGAATAGACCCCCCCTCTATAGTTTCTGCAATGAACCGCTATTAGGCTCCAAATAGGGTGATTTGGCGCTTGTTGCTCTGTGGTTACGTTTACTTGAAATGTTTTTGGAAGGGTTCGCGGATTTTCTGCGGGCCTTCCAGCACATACAGGTCTTCCATGCGTTCTAGTTTTTTGACTTGTTCTACTTCTTCTTTTCTGACTCGGAGTTTCATTTCTTTGCCGTTTGGGAGCTTCGTGTACACCGTGCCTTCCTGGTAGTCTGTGGGCGCGATGTAAACGGGTGCGAACGCTTTTAGGCTCATTATAGTTGCGTTCGTAAGCATGGTGTCGCCTATGCCGTTTGCAATTTTTGCGACCGTGTTTGACGTAGCAGGGGCGATGAGCAGGAACTCATATTTGCGCATTTGCATCCACGCTGCGAGGAAAGGAGCGTTTGAGTTTAGCTCAACTCGGACTTTGCTGAAGTTTTGTTTCAAGTCGTCTTCAAGCCTGTAATACTTCAGCACGAGGTCTGCTGCTTTTGAGAGAAAAACCTGTATCTCCACCTTGTCCGCGTATTCTTTCTGGATTTCCTTCATGACTTCTATGAATTCGGCGATTTTGTCGCCTGCGCCCGTGATTCCCCACGCTACCTTCCTTTTCTTAACTTCATCTTCTTCTGTAACCATGTCTGTTTCTCCTTTGATTACTGTTTGTATTTGTTTAGGAACGCGGCGAACTTTTTTACTGTTTTCTTCAGGCTTCGGAACCCCTCCTCATCCTGCTTTGCACCTTCCAACGTGTCTTTCGTCCAGAAGGTGGCGCCGAGGTTTGCACCGAAGAATCTGCCGCTGATGGGCACCATGCCGTTTAGGATATAGAACGTGTGAATCTGCTGCAACGCTGCTTCCTGCCCGCCGACGCGGTCTCCGCCCAAAGCGATGCCCATGCCGACCTTGTACTTGAAGAAGTTGCGGTCGCCGACTACGGCTGCGCGGCACCTGTCCATGATGGCTTTGGTTTGGGCGCTGACTCCGCCGTTGTAGACTGGCGTGGCAAAAATTATTCCGTCTGCTTCTTTCAGCAGGGCGTAAACTTCTTGCATGTCGTCTTTGAAAACGCACGCCTTATGCTCTAGACAGTAGTCGCAGTGAGTGCAGAAGTTGATGTGCTTTCCTCTGACGGTGAAGAAGCGTGTTTCAAAGCCCTGCCCTTCCAGCAGCATTAAAGCGTCCTTCAAAACGTGTTCGGTGGCTTGCTGCCGCGGGCTCCCACAGATCCCAACGATTATCATAACTCATCGAAACTCAATACGCGCTTGTACACATTAAACTTTCCCAAAAAAATATTAAGTGTTAACGGCGTCTGAGGACCATGCCGGTCATGTCGGTATAGTAATGTAGGAATCGTTCGACATAGCTTGCTGGAATGTTGACGTTTTCCTTGAAAGCGTTTAGCAGGTTAAGCAGCCATTCAGATTGTTCTCCGATTATTTTCCACACTCCTTCACCGCTTTCTTCCTTAAACAAAGACGCGTCAAACTGTGTCCCTTTGTTATCGATGGAAATTGTTCTAACCCATTCAGGCTCTACTTTTCTTGTTAGAACGCAGTAGCTGGGGAGAACATCTACTGGATTAACGTGTTTTTCGAGTGCGAACCGTATGTGAAAGAATAAATCTTCATCATCTTCAGATGTTGGAACCCCACTGTTTCGGTTATTAATCACAAAACAGTACCAATCAACGTCTCCTTCAGCTTTCAAAATGGAAATCGTGGGGGGCTACTTTTTCCCGAATTAAATCAATTTGCTTTCCTGAAGACAGGTCGTCCCATGAAAATCTTGTGAAGGGTTACCAGAGCCTTCAAATCAGGTTTCTGCATCTTCCCGCCTCAATCTAATTATACTATCGCTTAATTTAACAGTTTTAGGTTTCCACAAGTTGCAGTTTTCCCCCCAGAACGGAGAGAGAAAGAAAGGTGGGTTTATTCTGCTTCGAAGAAATCTTGTGGTTTCGGCGGTGTCGGCGACAATCCTCTGCGTTCGCGTATCTGCTTTATGGTGTCGGCTTGCATCTGCTCCGGAACTGGTGCCCAACGGCTAAACTGCGTCGCCCAGAAGGCTCTGCCTTGGGTTGACGAGCGCAGTTCGTCTGCGATTCCGAAGCTTTCGGACACGGGCATTTCCGCTTTGGCAACCACCATGTCCTCATCGTTTGTCATGTCCAAGATTTTGCCGCGGCGCTTCTGCACCAGGGCTATGACTGGACTGACATAGTTGCTTGGAACCTTGCATTCGAAGCTTATTAGCGGCTCTAAGAGTTTCGGGTCGCTCAGCAGGAACTCACACCATATTGGACGCCAAGTCATTGGCAAAATCTGCGCGGGTCCTCTGTGCACTGGGTCTTCGTGGACCGTGATGTCTTCCAAGTTAACTTTCAACCCGTAAGCTGGCTCCTTCGCCAAAACTGAGGTGTGCACCGCTTCGCGGAAGCCAGATTTCACGTGGTCCAACACTTCCTCCACGTACTGGCGTCCTTTTATCCTGTTGACGAGTAAGTTGTTTTCTTCGATGGCTATGACGTTTTTTGCGTCGTCGGTTGACCAGCCTAAAGCTTTGAGGTTTTTCTGTCTTTCCTCCCGCGTCTGCATCTCTGAGATTTTCTCCGTTTTTATTGCTTCGATGACGTCTTCGGGAAGTTTTTCCATGGTTATCCACAGTTTGCTGTGCTTGTTAGGGCTCTTGCCCATAACTGGAGCGCCTCGGTAGTCGTGGCTGATGGTTTCGCGGTATATCACGATGGGCTTGCTGAGCTTCGCCTTCAACCCTGCCTCCTGCATTCGGTACGCCGTAATCTCAAGGTGCAACTCGCCCATGCCGCTTAACAGGAACTCGCCGCTTTCCTTGTTCATCGTAAAATGCAGGTTAGGGTCTTCAGTGGTCAACTTGTGCATGACCTTGTCGAAAAGCGGAAGGTCCTTAACGTCTTCCGGCTCCACCGCCACAGTAACCACAGGGTCTGAAACGTACTTTAAGCCTTCAAACGGATGCGTCTCTACACCATCTTCCGCCACGGTTTCCCCCACGTGGATTGATGGCAACCCTGAAATGGCAGCGATGTTCCCCGCAGGAATTTTGTCGACTATGACTCGGTCGGTTGCCATGCTCATGTAAACCTGCTGCACGGTGCCCTTCTGATGACTGTTAACAAGCTGCACCGTCTTACCCTTCGTAACCGAACCGCTAAAGACCCGCCCGATAGCCACGGTGCCGGTGTGCGGGTCAACCTCAATAGTTGAAATGCACATAAGAAGCGGACCATTCGGGTCAACCTTTGCCATACCTTTTCCAACCGCGCTCTCAGCCTCTCCAGGCCAAATCTGGCTCTGCCTGTAAGGTTGCGCATCCAAGGGATTAGGAAGCTGCTTACAAAACATGTCTAGGATAGGCCCAGGCAAGGGCGCTTTCTTGCTCAGCGTCTCAACCTTTTTTCCAACATCTTCCGGCGCACCAGTGTAAGCGTCAATTATGTCAGCAAAGCTGATTCCTTTCTTCTGCATGTGCGGCAGGTTCAGTCCCCACTTGTGAAGCGCTGAACCGAAAGCGACACGTCCGTCTTCAACTTTGACTTGCCAGTCCTTCTTGTGTTCTTCAGGCGCGTACTTTTCGATGAGCGTGTTGATTCTCACGATGATTTTGGCGAACTTACGCTGGATTTCCTCAGGCGTCAGCTTTATTTCTTTTATGAGGCGGTCAACCTTGTTGATGAACAAAATTGGTTTGACGCGTTCGCGAAGCGCCTGCATCAAAACGGTTTCCGTCTGAGTCATAGGTCCCTCCACAGCGTCAACAACCACGAGGGCGCCGTCAACCGCTCGGAGACTTCGGGTTACCGCTCCGCTGAAGTCGATGTGTCCTGGAGTGTCGATGAGGTTAATGAGGAAATCTTTATCCTCATAAGTGTGGACTAAGCTGACGTTTGATGCGAAAACGGTCATTTGCCGTTTCTGCTCAAGGTCCCACGAGTCCAAGAAAAGTTTCTGCCCAGCCGTCTGCGTGCTGATTATGCCCGCGGCAGCCAAGAGGCTGTCTGACAGCGTGGTTTTTCCATGGTCCACATGCGCGATTATGCTGGTGTTCCTGATGATTTCAGGGTTATCCATCAGCTTGACGATTTCTTCAACTTGCTTATACCTTGCCATAACTAAACATTCTCCAATCTACCCAAACCGTTATTTAACCATTCTTTTACTGTAAGATGTGCTAATCGAAACATTTTCTGATTCGCTCTCAAAGAGACAAGCTACAGGGAAATAAAAACTGTCGCCTATTAAGTTTATGGCACCTATCTTAGGAATGTCTAATGGAAACAGCGTGTATTGAATCAAAACCGCGTTTCCCATCCGATTGGTTTAAATTAGACCTTAGCTTCCTTAGCCAAAAAACGCTGTAAAAGCACATAGATAAGTAGAGAAAGGCAGAATTTTGGCAGGGATTTTTTGGAAAAAGCTGCTTCTATGCGTCTCAAAGAGGTCTTCGACGCCTTAGATGCGTCACCTAACGGATTAACCAGTGAAGAGGCTAAAACGCGCCTCAAAAAGTACGGGTTCAACACGCTGGTTGAAAAGAAAAGCCGCCGCTTCACATACAAGCTGCTGTCACACTTCAAAGACTTGTTCGGCGTGCTGCTGCTTTTCGCAAGTGCGCTCTCAGCTATAAGCGGGCTGTGGCAGCTAAGCCTGATTATCCTCGGCGTGGTGCTGCTTAACATCTTCTTCAGCCTCTTCCAAGAGTCACGCGCCGAAAAAGCCATGCAGACCCTGAAGCACTGGATGCCCGAGTACGCCAAAGTCGTCCGCGACGGCGAACTCCAGAAAGTGCTTGTCAAGGAGATCGTTCCCGGCGACGTCATATTTTTGGAGGCAGGTGACCGCGTTCCAGCCGACGCGCGTTTGATAGCCGCCTTCGACTTGTGGACAAACAACGTTCCGTTGACGGGCGAGTCGGAGCCGCAACCGAGAAACGCCCGGCTTGTGAAGGCTGTTGACAAGGCGTATTTGTATTCGCCTAACTTGGTGTTCATGAGCACCAGCGTCGCCAAAGGCAGGGGAAAAGCGGTGGTTTTCGCCACGGGCATGGACACGCAGTTTGGGAAGATAGCTGATTTGACGCAGACGATACGTGAAGAGCCGAGTCCGTTGCAGAAGGAAATCGGCAACATGGCAAAGCACGACTTCATCATAGCCGTTGTCGTGGGAACCGTTTTCTTCTCCGTCAGCCTGATCTTGCTTAACCTAGATTTTCACAGCAGCATCCTCTTTATGATCGGCGTCATGGTCGCGTGCGTCCCCGAAGGACTCCAAGTCACCGTCTCCAGCGCGTTAGCCATCAACGTTTTGAAAATGGTGAAACAGAACGTTCTCGTCAAACGCCTGTCCGCGGTACAGACTTTGGGCAGCGTCACCGTAATATGCACAGACAAGACGGGCACAATCACCAAGGGCGAGATGACCGTCAAGAAACTTTGGGTTAAAGACCGCGTTGTTAAAGTTTCAGGCATAGGCTACAGCCCAGCAGGCGACTTCACCCTGAAGGGCAAGATGTTACAGGAGCAGGACGTCGAGGCGGTGGAAAAGCTTCTGGAAATCGCCGCGCTCTGCAACAGCGCCAAAATCGAGCCGCCTTCAGACAGAGCCCCATCTTGGGGCGTGATTGGAGACCCCACGGACGGCGCGTTAACCGTTGCAGCGCTTAAATACGGAATTAACGTGCAGGATGCTCTCGCTGAAAAACCCGTTATTCACATCAAGCCTTTCGATTTCACGCGGAAACGGATGACCACGGTTCACAAGCTCAACGGCGACGTGCTCATATACACGAAGGGTGCACCCAGAAACATCCTCTCCGTCTGCAACAAAATCCTCGTCGACGGCAGCGTTGAAGAGCTAACGCGCAGAAACTTGCGTTCCGCGGAAGCCAAAATCCGCGAGTTCGCCAACGAAGGCTTGCGCGTCATCGCCGTAGCGTACAAGAAACTGCCGAAAACCGAATACTCGAAAGACGCGGAGGTTGAGAAGGACATGGTTTTCGTGGGCTTAGCTGCCATGCGTGACCCGCCTAGGCTGGAGGTGAAGGCGGCGGTGGCGAAGGCTAAACAGGCAGGAATAAAAACAGTGATAATCACCGGCGACTACGGTCCCACGGCGCAGGTGGTCGCCCGCGAAGTCGGCATCGTGGACGCGGAATGCTGCAACATCGTGCGTGGCGTGGACTTGGACGCGTTGGATGACGCGGCGATCGTGGACGCTGTGGAACGGGGTAACGTGATTTTCGCTCGAGTTTCCCCCGAACAGAAACTCCGCATCGTTAAGGTGTTGAAGGAGAGCGGGGAAGTCGTGGCGGTTACTGGGGACGGCGCGAATGATGCTCCGTCGTTGAAGGAGGCGGATATTGGCGTGGCGATGGGCGCGTCTGGGACGGATGTGGCGCGTGAAGCAGCGGACATCGTGCTGCTGGATGACAGTTTTGAGTCGATTGTGAAGGCGGTGGAGTCTGGACGCGCGATTTACGAGAACATACGGAAGTTTATCGTGTACGTTTTCTCGCATAACTGGGCGGAGCTGATTCCGTACATGCTTTACGCGTTGCTGGGGCTGCCTCTGCCTTTGCTTGTGGTTCAGGTTTTGGCCATAGACCTCGCCATAGACGTTATTCCCTCGCTGGCGCTTAGCCGCGAACCGCCGGAAGCAGGAATCATGCAGGAGCCGCCTCGCAGTCTCAAGGAGAGACTGTTCACCACCAAAGTTTTCCTGCGCTCTTCCTATGTCGGCGTAATCATAGCCGCAGGCGCCATGTTCGGATGCTTGAGTGCTTGGATGGCGGGCGGCTGGCAACTGGGAATGGCTTTGCCTCCGGACACCCCAGTCTACGTTAAAGGCGTCACCATGACCTTCGCCGGGATAGTGGTGGCTCAACTGGGCAACGTCATCGCCTGCAAAACAAGCAAAGTCTCCGTTTTCAAAACAAAACTTGCCACCAGCAAATGGCTCATCTTAGGCATTGTGGCGCAGCTTTCCATCTTGTCCTTCTTGATTTACGTGCCGTTTATGCAGCCGTTCTTCGGGACGACAGCGCTTGGACTAACGGACTGGGCGTATCTGGCTTTTTTTGCGTTACTGGTGGTTTTTGCGGAGGAAATCCGAAAATTCTTCGCCAGAAGATTTTAAGACCCTTTCTTAAAATAAACCAGAAAAGCAAGAGATTTTGGCAATTGCATAACTGGTTTTGGGGAGATATCCACGGATAACAAGCGGATTCTTGCTATGGAATGGATAAATGAAGGCTTCACCCTAATTGTCGTCGGCACACTCGTTATTCTCAACACGTGGATGGGGTTTCAACTGCAACTGATTTACACGGCATCCGCAGTGATGCTGATTGCAATGGCGCAGCCTAGAAAATTCTTTCAGCATTAGAATTGGGCTTAAGTGAGTTGGCGATTGAACTATTTTGTTTTACTTGCGGCACTTGTTTTTCTGCGTTTCAGCAGCAGGTAGCTTGCTGCAAATATTATGGTTATGGTCACCGCTACGGCTGCAACCATGACTGTTGGGAAAGGCGAAATTTCAAAGTAAACTGTTCTTGAAGCTCCAGTGTGCCCAACAAGGTCTACTGCGTAAAACGTTATGTTATGAGAGCCGTCTGACAGCACAGCCAAAGTGACGTTTCCAGTGATCGTGACATTGTCCTGTCCGTCCAGGCTGTAGCCAATCCACTCCACGGGCTCATCCACCGTGAAAGCTGATTGAATGTCGCTCTCGCCGTAAGTTCTGTTCTCAGGAGACAAAACCACAATCCACGGGGGAAACGTGTCCACAGAAAAGGTAACGTTACTGGAGGAAACCATGTTTCCAAAAGTGTCGTTAGCATAAACCGTTATGCGGTGCTCGCCTTCAGACAAGTCAGACAGCTCAGCGTCGCCCGTAACCGTCACGTTCGCCAAGCCATCCAAACTGTAACCCATCCAAGTCGTTGGTCTGTTCACGGAAAGAACCAACTCAATGTCGTTAGAAGTACACGTCGCATCATTTTCAGGGGACAAAACATTTAGCACCGGCGGTACAGTCCCATACCCAACAGGCGTATACTGCTCATTCACATCACGCCAGTTCTCACCATCCAATCCGCCGATGGCATACAAAATATCATCCACAACGGCGACGGCTAAGTACACGCGAGACGTCGGCATCGAAGCCACAGTGCTCCAAACGTTACCCGCCGAATCATACGCGTAAGTAGCGCTGCTATAAGTGGTCTGACTGGACCCACCTACAAAGTAGATGCGCTTAGGCGCCGTGACCCCACGGGTTGTGCCCGCAGCAGCATAACTTTCCGTGGTGGGAAGGCTTGTTCGGGTGCTCCACGCGTCGTCTTCAGGATCATAAACTTGGTTGGAACCCACAGTGGCTAGGTCCCACCCCGCCTGAAAGTGTCGCGAGCCCCCCACAACATAGATTTTGCCGTCAAGCACAGCTGACGCAGCGCCTAAAACAGGAATAGGCATCGGCGACCTTATAGCCCAATAATTTCGGACTGGGTCGTAAACTTCGGTTGCGTTAAGTTCCTGATAAAAAGGGTCAACACCCCAGTACTTTTTTCCGCCCATACAGTAGATTTTGCCGTTCACGACGTTTGCGCACACGTCCGCTCTGGGAGTGGGCATGGGCTTTTTGGTCTCCCAAGTGTCCGTTGCTGGGTCGTAAACTTCGGTTACTCCGGTAAACCCTGAGACAGAATTGTCGCTGTCGCCTGTTGTTCCGCCTATACAGTAGATTTTGTTCTGGTAAACGGCAACGGCGAAGCCGCTTCTGGCAGTAGGCATCGACACCTTGGTGGTCCACGTGTCAGTAACTGGATTATACTCCTCGTTGACGGCAAGTTGAGTGACACCATTAAAGCCGCCAATCGCGTATATTTTGCCGTTTACAACCGCGACCCCAAGCCCGCCTCTAGCGGTAGGCATAGGCTTCTTAGTATTCCAAGAATTTTCAGCCGCGCCAACAACAGGAAACTCGAAGGTAGAGAGAAGCATGAAGACAGCTAACGTAACGATTAAAAATGGAATCAGCTTCTTACTCATGAACGAGGAGTCTCCCACTTTCCATTCAGTAATAAGGTGCACTTTACCTTTATATGGTTGCATGCTTTTGCGCCCAATTCACACCACAAATACTTTACCAAAAGACGCGGCTGCACAACAATTTTACATGAAGGTGTAACAAAAATAAAAAAACAACCCAAACCAGCAATCAATGATGAGTGAGTATGTACAGAACAGGCGTCGCCAGCCTACCGCTTCATGGAGGCAAAGCGCCCGCGTGGCTGACCGTCCGCATGCGCAAACTAGCCAAAGAAGTAGCAGACATCATGATTGACGAGCTTGGCACAGACAAGTTTCTAACGCGCCTATCCGACCCCTACTGGTTCCAAGCCCTCGGCTGCGTTCTGGCTTATGACTGGCACAGCTCAGGTGTGACCACCGTGCTTACGGGCGTTCTTAAACAGGCGCTGTCGCCCGAAGAACACGGCATGGCGATTTGCGGCGGAAAAGGCAAAACCTCGCGGAAAACTCCCTCGGAAATCGCTGAAATCGGCGCGAAATTCGGCTTCTCAGAAGACCAGATTCAGGCGTTAACGTACACAAGCAGAATGACCGCGAAAGTGGACAATACAGCCATTCAAGCGGGATATCGGCTTTACCATCACGCGTTCGTCTTAACCGAAAACGAGAAGTGGGCAGTGATTCAGCAGGGCATGAGCGGGGAAGACCGCACCGCACGCCGCTACCATTGGCTGTCAGACGCCACCGCCAGCCTCATCGTGGAGCCGCACTACGCCATAGTCGGCGACGCAAAACGTGAAAAAGCGTTGAACATGACCGCGAGAATCAGCGAAGCCGCACGCAACGCCTCAGTGGACATAGCGAAAGAGCCCACAGCTAAGGTGATGCGGCTTTTCGAGGCGACAAGACCACTGCACCAGAAGTCGCTTCAGGAGTGGCTGCCCAAAGCCGAGGCTGACCCGTGGCAACAGTCCGTGGAGGCGCTGAACATGCCAAGAAACATAAGCTGGAACACCATGAGGCGAGTTTACGAGTTCCAACCGAGAAACTACGAGGAACTCCTAAGCGTAAAAGGCGTTGGACCCGCTACCGTGCGCGGCTTAGCTTTGGTGGCAGAGCTGATTTACGGCGAGAAAGCAAGCTGGGCTGACCCAGTGAAGTTCAGCTTTGCATATGGCGGCAAGGATGGCGTGCCTTTTCCGGTTGACCGCAGAGCCATGGACGAGTCGATTCAGGTGTTGCGGCAGGCGGTGGAGGCGGCGAAGGTGGGCGATAAGGAGAAATCGCGTTCGCTGCAGAGGCTCAGGCAGTTTGTGCCTGCAACCTATGGCGGCTGACCGTTGCAGATTTGCAGACTCAAATTCTTAAGCACGTTTATACATTATGGCTTTTGAGGCGCAAGAGATTGTCACAACGAAAGAACATTTTACAACGAGCAGGCGCAGGCTGTGGAATAGCGACACCCATACTGGCGTTCACCTGTATCCTGACAGCCACAGCGTCTTACCCAGCGTTTAGCTGGACAAACAACGCCCTCAGTGACTTAGGCATTATATCAGGCATCACTGGACCACTATTCAACTTCGGATTATACAGCAGTGGACTTTTAACTTTCAGCTTCGCGGTATTCGGCTTATTCAATTACTTAGGAAAACGTTGGGTCGGCAAAATCGGCGCCGCATCCTTTGCTGCGGCAGGTGTGGCGCTTATAGGCATCGGAGTTTTCCCTGAAAACATGGTTCCGTATCATTACTTGTTTTCTGTTGCGTTCTTTGTTCTCTTGCCAATTTCATTACTTGTCATCACAGGAGCTTTTGCGTTTAATCGCAAGACGAAAATGGCTTTGTTCACGTTGCTGATAGCTTTGGTTGCCGCGTTGCCGTGGATACTTCACTTCTCTATTCAATATGTTCCCGGCGTGGCTATTCCCGAGGCTGTGTCCGGTCTCGCAGGCAGCGTGTGGGCTATGGTGCTTAGCTACAAAATGTTTAATTCTGCGTCACATCCAAAAAAGGCATAGAATTTTTGTGAAAAGTCCTGTCCGCGGCTTACTTCGAAGAGCTTCGAAACACGCCTTCCATGCAGATTTGGGCGCAACAGTACGAAGAAAAGCGTATCTCGTATCCTTGGGTTTCCGCGTATCTTATGGCTTCTTCGCTTGGGAAAGCTATGGCGTCCACTCCCGCGTTAAGCGCTAGGACGTCGGTTTCGGCGCGATGTTTGCCTTTTGGACGCACGCATCCCAACGCTAAGGGTGCTCTGGGGAACATTAGCCGTGCCGCGGCTGTGACTTTGGCTATGTCGGCTGGTTGTGGCGGCTTAACTTCTGCCATGGCTGTTCCAGGTATAGGCATGAACGCAATCACAACCACGGCTGAAGGTCTAACCGCAGCTATCAGCTTGAGGGCGTCTAGTTCGCCTTTCAACTTTCCCTGATCGAGCCCAACGATAACGTGGGGCACAAGGGTCAAGCCCGCTTGCTGCATGGCGTTCAGCGAGTTTGCGTAGTCTTTCACCGTCACGTTCAGGTTGCAAGTTTTTTTTATGGTTTCGTCGGAGCCTATAACGTCGATTAGTGCGGCGTCTACGCCTGCGTTTTTAAGCGCCTTGGCGGTGGCGGCGTCTATTATGCCTGTGTGAACGAAAACTATTAAGCCTAATTCGCGCTTGATTTTCTCGATGGCAGTAAGAAAAGGCTTGAGCGGGACGGAACCGTTTGGCAGACAGCCGCCGCTTATTAGGCAACCTAAAGCGCCTTGTTGTTTCAGGTTTGCAGCAAGCGCCAAAAGCGTGTCTGGTTTTGTGGCTGGCTGCATGGTTTCGAGAACTTTGCCGCCGCAGTGTTTGCAGTTTAGTGCGCAGGCTGTGCCTGTCACGGATACTGTTGGGAAATGGGTTGGCGAGGAACGGTAGTGGCTTGTTTTGTAGTACATGAAGCTGGGCGCGTAGAACCGGGCTACCTTAGGTTTCGAAGCTAACGCGCCTGTGTTAAGTAAGTCTACGAGCTCTTTTTCATTTAAGTGCCAAATTGCATCTGCTGACGGCTGCATTGTTGTTTCTCGTTGAAGAACCTGTGGGCTTGCTTAATAGTTTTTGTTCTGTTTTTCGCGGTTTTCTTTTTCTGTGCTGTACTCTGAAAAGGACGGAATGGCTTGCAGGGCTTCGTTTATCTTTTTCATGTTGGTCTGCAGCTTCTCCAAATGCTTTGTGAGCATTAGAGTTTTGTAAATCGCCAAGCCTCTGCGTGTTAGGGCATAACGCGTTTTTTTCTGGTAATGCCTCTCTTCCACGAGACCGTTTTTCAACAAAAACTCAAGCCGCTGGCGAAGGGCGAAGCAGTCCATGTTGCAGGCGTAAGCGATAGCGTCAACCGTCAAGTGCTTATCAGCCAACGCCGTTAAAACGTCTTCGTAAAGCTCAAGTTTAGACCTTCGCATGACTGCACGCTCTGGTTTCGCATATGCCCTTTTCTCAATAAAGCATTTGTGAAGCCCAAATCTTAAACCGAAAACACGCCCACAACTCAGAATCAACGTTACAATCTGCCGAAAACGTGTTAGAGCGACCATGAAATTAAAGAGACCCATAGTTAGGCTTTTCCACATAGAAACAAAGAACAGCATGTGTTGGCTGGAGAACATCTGAGAACAGCTCTGAAAGTTAGTTATCAGATGCGTAGGTAATGTACTTTAACTCACACTCTGCAGACAGAGGTAAGCGAGGCGTTGAGCGCGCGCTTTGTTTTCCTCTGTTGTTTGGCTGGCGTGGCTAGATTTAAGGTTTCTGTTGCTTTTTGATAAATACTCTTCTAAACACAAAATCAAGCTACTTGGGTATCGAAAATCTTTTACGCAAAAAGCTACTTACGTTTTATTAGCGCGCGCTAAAATTCTAGATAGCATTTTGACTTCTAATATGCACTTAAAACTTTGTAACAAACTGTTTCTTGTTACTGCTTTCAAAGTTGATATAAAAAAAGGAAGGAAACTGTTCTTATTCCTTCACTTCTTTAAAATATGATCCTGCAAGCACTACTAGCACGAATGCTACAATAACGTTAACGGCGTCTTGCGCGAACAATTGGCTGTTAGGATCGACGAACATCAGCACACCATTAGCAAGCAAAAGCGCTGCCAAGACTAGCACTATTAACCCTACAACTAACTTGTCGATTTTCATAGAGAACCATGTCAGCTAATTTGCCTTATAACATTTTTTAGATATGCTGTCATATCTTAAGATTCTGAATGTGATTTCCTGATAACAACCACAAGAATTTAAGAGCATATTTAGGCTATTTCTATGCTCAAGGGTGCATAGTCATAAACTTCGTTGAAATAATGGCGTTGTACAGAGCTTTCTCAGTCGGCCGCTTCAGGTGTTCACGCACAACACCTAAAATCGGCATAGCTGACCTTCAAAGCGAAGGTTACGTCCTAAAAGTCACAAAGAATTCAGCCAGTAAGTTCTGTCTTAATTGTATCCGAGATTTTTTTACTAACTAAGGCCTCAGATTCACGGAGGATGCAGATTATCTGACTATTCATTCCTCTTGAGAGAGGCTTTCATATCTTGAGAAAAATCTGGATTTGATACGATAGTTTTTATTATTTTCCAAGAATTACCATAGTTGGCAATTCTAACCATTGTTGATTTTTTTAGCTACAAACGGAAGGGAGATGTTCCATGTTAGCAAAGTCTTATAATACATAGCTGACTAAATCAATGGAAGGCGCGTGACTTATGGACATAGAATTAAATGATTATGAAGACCTGAAAGAGGCGTATCAAGGCAGATACGAAGGCGATGACTCAT
>CAZJQR010000050.1:0-15428 GCA_964548345.1 uncultured Candidatus Bathyarchaeia archaeon
AAACACTCTTTTACTTGATTCAGGAACCACGTTTCAAATTAAAATTGGCTTTATTTTGGTTTCTTTTTGTGATCAATTTTAATAAAACCAAAGGTTGGAATATAAGTAATATATAAAGAAAATTTAAAAATATGACTTCAGAGGGAGAATAATGAAAGCTTGCACGTAGAACAAATGTGCGTTTATAGTGGCGCCGCCGACAGGAACTGCTCATAGGTATGCGACAATGTACTGCTCTATTTCCCCTTTTTGACTAGACTTGGTTAGAGATAGCGAAATAAATAAGAAAAAAATAGTTCTATAGGCAGAAGTGGAGCGAACACGAAGAAGCGCGCGCGCGTTATATCGGAAAACAGGGTCTACGTTTCCTATAAGGATATTTCAAAAGGCGAGTTTGGCAAGTTGCTTTCAGAAATGGATAACACTCTATCCGAGTTAGCTGGTCTAAAAAAGAAGAAACCGTAAGATGGCAATCTCAGCATAACCCAGTCGGTATTTAGAAGAAAAAAGGGGATTGTGCGGGAGATGTCGCCCCTAAGGGCTAGGGTTCAAGTTCCGAACCCCTGTAGTTGGCAGACTTTTAAGCTACCACTGCGAAGCGAGCAACACGAATAATTTTAGTCGATAGACGATTTTTCCAATAAGCAAATCCTAAAATTTGAAATTGTAGTAAGTTACTAAAGATAGGCCTAGAATATACTTCAAAACTTAGGTGCAAGAAATGCTATTTCGTTCAGCTTTGAGAGAGATTAATAGGCGTAAACTGCGAAGCATTGCTTCAATACTGGGGTACACTATAGGAGTTGCTTTCTTAATAATCGTGGTCACGCTTGCTCAAAGCTACAACGTTGTGGCAGCCGGAGCACTGAATCGAATCGGAACCCACTTTGTAGTCTACATTCCAGCTTCAAAGACCTGCCCCTGCCAATTTGGAGAGGTCGGCCCTTTCTTCAAAGACACATACACACCCACTTTCAACATGAGCATAGTAGAAACAGTAAAGGCTTTGCCAGGCGTAGCAGACGCCGCACCCTGCCTAATGTTTAGGCTCGAAGATTTTATTATATGCGGCGTCAACTTCGATTCTTTGGCAACCCAAACCAACGTCGTATCTTCTGCAATGCTCGTAGAAGGCAACTATTCAAAAGTGCAAGATTCCGGCGCAGTCCTCTTCGACTCGGTTTTCGCTGGCCTATCAAGAATAAAAGTAAACGACAACATAGAAGCGTTTGGTCGCAACTTCACTGTTGCCGGAACCGTAAATCCCAGTCTCTACAGCCGACCTGCTGGCATTGCCAACATGTACGCGCCTCTTGCCGTGGTTCAGGAAATCGCTAAAACTTATGGAGACCTTTATAATTTTGCAGTAAGAGACATCAACGTGGTGCTAGTAGAGATCTCTGCCGAAGGCGATTCAACCTTCATTGCAGCTGTTGAAAAGTCAGTTCTAGAAACAATAGAATCGTACGGAGGGCAAGCAGGCGCCATAGTTGGCTACCAATGCGGTGTAGCCGCCCGAAAAGTTGTTCCCGTAACCGAAGACAGCGCATGGGCAATATCCGTTGTTCTCCTCGCCGCCGTAATTGTCTTTGCACTTAAATCTCAGTTTACGTCAGTTGCCGAGCGGACAAAGGAAATCGGCATTCTCAAAGCAATAGGTTGGACAAATTCAGATGTGACGAAACAAGTGTTTCTTGAATCCTTGCTGCAGGGCATTAGTGGAGGACTAATCGGCGTTGGAGTTGGCTATTTAGTCACTTTTATTATTCCTCAACTTGGCTTGGTGCCCACACAAAATCTTGTTTTGAGAGTCTCAGCTTCCATAGTGCTAACTGGACTTTTGCTATCTATTGGCGGAGGCACACTGGCTGGAATAATTCCTGCATGGCGTGCAGCCAAACTGCAACCCGCAGAAGCCCTGAGGCGCTTCTAAGGTGACAAAAAATGAAAAATCACGACGATCTCTTGATTGAGACAAGAAATCTGGGAAAAGTTTACTGTAGGAAGAACGCTGCCCCAATGAAAGCGCTAGAAGACATTAACATAGAAGCATTTAAAGGCGAATTTTTGGCGGTAATTGGGCGTTCCGGTAGTGGAAAAACCACCCTGCTTAATCTCCTGGGCGCATTAGATCGACCGACAACAGGTGAGATAAAGTTCGAAGGCAAAATCCTCAGCAAATTCTCTAACCGAGACTTGGCAATTCTTAGGAGAGAAAAAATTGGATTTATCTTTCAGACCTTTAATCTGCTGCCAAGCCTTACCACATTCGAGAACGTGGAATCGGCACTGGTTCACACGCAAATGTCGAAAGATCAAATACACCGCAAAGTGTCGACCCTGCTGGATTCTTTGGAACTAACAGGAATGTCTAGTCGACTCCCACTTGAACTAAGCGTTGGACAACAACAGAAAGTTGCCATCGCACGAGCATTAGTCAAAGATCCAACTATTATTTTAGCTGATGAACCCACGGGCGAAATGGATCCCGTCGCAGGTAGAGAAATAGTCGACAAACTAATCGCATTAAACAGAAAGTCAAGATTAACCCTCATTGTGGCAAGCCACGGAACAACCATGTGTCCTGAAGCCGACCGTAGCTTATTCATCAAAGCTGGAAGGATTGTCTCTAGGGAAGAGGCAGGGTATTAGCCTTGAGCGCGCGCACTAGAATACACAAAAATTTAAGCATCTTAGCAAGATAAATATCGAAATGATAGGAAATGGGAAGACCAAAACAGTCTTTTCGCATACCGCTCCCTGATGGAAGCAACCTCTCCCTCGCAGTATTTGCAACAAGAAACGACCCAGCAGCGGAAGTAATTTCTGTTCAAATCACCCGACTAGTCGATGACAATTGGGTAACAGATGCAAGATTAGCGGTCTACCGTTCACCTGAAGGAAACTATAGCCAACTACCCGACCGCGAAAAACCATCAAAATAGAGTTATTTCACCTCAAAAATCGCGCGCGGGTGACACGACCATTATTGGCAGCTGCGAGATTGCCCGTTTACCTTGGTGCCAAAAAACAAGAAATCGCAGTCCTATAGAGCTTGGCGACGACTACTTCTAATTATCTCAAAATCTAAAAAGTGCCCCTTTCCTGCGTGTATCTTGTTATTGTTGAAGTTGACTCGGGAACAGCCCTTGTAAACAGCTTGGAAATGCATTGCCAATTATTTTATAAATGGACTGAGAAAGGAATCTGATAGGTAATGCTTAAAGAAAATTTTTGCATAATCCTTTGTGCTCGTCGGCAATGCAAAAGCCTGATATAGAGTTATCACAAAATGGGAATCCGAGTCTTCAAAGGAGAATGTTTCATGACTGAAGCGTTGTTCTTGATCGATAGTTACCTCAAAGAGTCCTCAGCTAAAGTAGTCTTAGTTAAAGACGGAAAGTACGTGATTCTAAATCGAACTATCTTCTATCCTAAAGGCGGAGGCCAACCAAACGACACAGGTAAAATAATCAAAAATCTCGAAGCCTACAATGTCATGCACGTTGACAAATTCTCGGGCGAAATCTCCCACGAAGTCGACCACCCCGAGCTAAAAGCAGGGGACGCGGTCCACTGCGTACTAAATTGGGAGAGAAGGTACAAACTCATGCGCAGCCACACCGCAGCCCACGTTTTCGCGTCCCTCCTCAACAAAGGAACAGGTGCGCTCATCACAGGCAACCAACTGGAAGAAGACCATGTCCGCTTCGACTTCAGCCTAGAAAAATACGACCGAACCATCCTAGAAGAATATCTTGCCAAGGCAAACCAGCTGTTCGCCACCGACGTCCCCGTGAAATGGTACGAGCTGCCCCGAGAAGAAGCCCTGAAAATCCCAGGCGTCGTCAAAATGGCACACGCGTTCCCACCTGACCTTCCAATCCTGAGAATCGTCGAAATTGTCGGCGTAGACAAACAAGCAGACGGCGGAACTCACGTCAAAAACCTAAAAGAAGTCGGAAAAATCGAACTCATCAAAACCGAAAATAAAGGCAAACACAACAGACGCATCTACTTTAAACTAAACTAAAAACAGGAATTGAGCGGGGTACTCCTCTATTCTGGTGATATTCAGATCTCCGGCGGTTCCCTCGCAAACATACGAATGTTTGCTAAGCCAAATCTCCAACTCTAATTATTTTCTTCGTTGATCCATCAAAGTAGCAGACCGTAATCGTCGGCTTATCGATCAACAAATCCACATGACACCTAACGTTACCTGGAGCCACATGACACGTGCCTCTAATTTTCTCATCCTCCAGCATATTCCCGGTTACTCTCGCCTTCTCGTTCAAGCCGATTCCAACCTCTTCCAGAACCGTCGGTAAGCCATACAGCTCCTGAGAAGCTAAGATGTCCTCTCGAACAGAGTCAAGCTTCCGATCCTCACAGTGAAAATCTGTTAGAAAACCATCCTTGAATTGAGCAACTATAGGTTTTTCAGGATCTATCCTGCCCGTGTACCCACCTGCAGTAACATCACAAACCACCCTGCCATTCGCCACCTGTCTCACAGGATAATGCTGGCTTTCCTCCCTCCCAGTTTTCTTGTTTACCACCTGGATTATCTCGCCCTTCTGCGCCCAGACTTCACCCACCGGGAGGTTGCCAAATTTCCCAGGCTTTCCATAAACATTAGGCGGAACAATAACGCAGTCAGTATCAAACTTCACCTGCTTCGCAACTTCAACCTCTAAGTTAGTTCCTCCGGGCGCTGTTAAGCAAATTTTCTTTACGTTTCCCAGTTTTCGAAGAAGCCTCTCCGACTCCTCAGCCATTCTCTGGTAGTCACACTGCAGGGGCCCATTTACCGCCATGTCCAACGTTATGCCCGGCGAATGCGCCCAGCTAATCTGGACTTCCTCGATAACATGATGCAAAAGTTCTATTCGTGCACCAACCTCCCTTATATTCCAAGCTGGGTTACTGCTGTAATCGAAAAGACCCATCCCT
Organism: uncultured Candidatus Bathyarchaeia archaeon; assembly: GCA_964548345.1. GTDB lineage: Archaea > Thermoproteota > Bathyarchaeia > Bathyarchaeales > Bathycorpusculaceae > SG8-32-3. The sequence goes on from CAZJQR010000050.1 coordinate 4,957, forward strand.
GCTTTCGAAGTTTTCAGACGAAGCAATTTTATTAGGTCCTCTGGAAAGTGCCTGTAGGGTCTCTTTGCTGCCAAATCGAACTTCTTAACATTTAAATCAAGATTCTCTGCCGCGCTCTGCGCCGCTTCAGCCAGCACGGTCGAATTTCGGTTGACAATCAAATATGAATCATGAGCCTCAAGTTTCTGGCAGTACCGCATGAACTCCTCAAACTTACTCACAACCTTGCTAAGATCTTTCGAACCCATTGCTTTCACGCCAAACACCCCTTTACACCCATACGTTAAAAACGCGAATTCTGCAGATAAGCTATTCGCAGCACCCAGCCAAATGTCCAGAACTCTGACTTTCTCCAAAACAAAAAGAGCAAGAGAATGCACAGTTACGGAAGTGACCAAAGAGTTGATTTACTTCGGAAAAACAGCGGAGCCACCAGAAGTGCTTATGTCCCCCAATGTAGGCAGCGCGCGCTATCATGGTCCTTAGTTTTTCAGTACCTTTATAATAATTGAACTTCTCGCAGCGTCTAGTAAGTCCAAGTGTACAAAGCATTTTGCTATAACACGCGCTCAAGGACTAATACTTTTAAAGGCATTTGGTTTGCTATGGCGAGGATTTGTGTTTAGGAGCTGTTTGACTGTTTTCTTTGACTTGATTATTGTATTTACACTTCTGAATTAATCCTTGTGGCGCGCGCGCTTCTCATCGCCGTCATCATAGGCTTCGCCGTACTGATACTGATATTCAGAAAACGGTAAAATGTAACCAAAAACGCACAAAATACTTTCCCCTTTTTTAGTTTAACCATTCTCAATCATAAATCAAATGTAACAGAGGGGCTGAAAAGGACTTTGGACGAAAAGGCAACAGCGGTTTTGTCTTTGGCAAATTACGCGCGCTTTAATTGTTGTCTCTAAATTCGATCATTTCTTTGCGGAGAAGCTTTTTTAGTTTCTCGACTTCTCTTTCTTTGAGGTGAATTAGATTTTGCAGTTGAGTTTTTTTTGTCATGCTGTCTTCTTGGAAGATTATTACAGCTTTTTCGGCGACCTGAAAGAACAATGCGTTAGTTGAGGCTATAAATTCTTTGAGGAAATTTTTGTATTCTCTGATGCCTTTGGCGTGTGGGTAGAATTTTTCTAGGGCAGCTACTTCAAATTGGTTCCAGCGAAGTTGTGCAAGGAATCCTTTGGGAGTGAACATCCATTCGTAGAAGGTTTTATGCAGGAAGTCGCAGAAGGAGTTCAATTGTGGTTCATAGAAATCGTAGTTTGGCGTGATTATTGAACCCTTCAAGCGTCCTTCCTTGATGAGGTTTGATTCGATATCGGTCGCTGCGTAGGGGATCATCTTGCAGAAGGTAGCCGGTGTGCTTCCATCCCCGCATATTTTTCTCATGAAATTGATATTTTCTCTGATGGATTGAAAGTTGCTGGAAGGGTCAAATAGCATGAAGCCGAATTCATAGAAAATATCAAGTTCCTTCAAGATGCTAACCGCTTGTAAGTTGTCTTCAACTTTCAGGTGCTTGTTCATAATTTTTAGACCTACAGGGTTCCCGGATTCTATTCCAAGGTAGACCAGACCAAGTCCCGCTTGCTTTTGCCTTGAGAACAATTCTGCTTCGACATCGTTGCATCTGCAGCTTATCTTCCACAGAATCTTGTCGGCAATCTGGCTTGTTTCCAGTTGAATTATGAAATCTTCAACCCACTCTTTTCCCAATCTTCCGGGTCCGATGAAGTCATCGTCTTGGAAGAGAAAAATTTGGGTGCCTCTTTTTTCAAAGAGTTCTTTCATCTCTTCGACGACGTTTTTTGGGCTTCTTGTTCTTCTCAGTTTTCCAGGTGGAGTTCCATAGAATTGTCTTATGCTGCAGAATGAGCAGTTCCAAACGCATCCTCTGCTTGCCAGAATAAACGAGCATCTCTTCCCTAAGCATTTGAAGATCTTTTCTTCAGTTCTTATTGGAAAAGGAAGGGTGTCCAGGTCTCTTATCAGTGGTCTTAAATCATTTGATACTGGTTTTCCATTCTCGCGATAAGCTATGCTCTTGACTTTCTGCCAGTCTTTGTTTATACTTAAGTTTTCGGCGAGGTCGCATACGGTTTGTTCTCCCTCGAATCTAACGACGGAATCTATTTCAGGTATGTTATTCAGGATTTCTTCATAGCAAAAGCTAGGGTAATGTCCGCCTACAGTGAAATGGCAGTCGATGTCTCTTAGTCTTAGTTGCCTGGCTAGTTCCTTTATTCTGTTTGTGTAGTATTGGAATATGAGGGAGAATCCGACGATTAGTGGATTTGTTTTGCCAACTTTATTGCATATTTCTTTGTCTTCGAGATTTAAGTCAACCGTTTTCGTGGTGAAGCCGTGCTTCAACAACATTGAGGAGAGGTAGCCGACGCCGAGGTTTTCTTGGTTCTGATAAGCGATTAAGATGATTTCCTTTTTGTTCACTGAAGACCGAGTCACCCTCTAATTTTTTGAGTTGCTTCTTCAGTTACTTTTGACAGCTCTGTGTAAAATTCCTCATACGCCTTTGCCACTCTTATCTTGTAGTTTATTTCTAGCTGAACTACGCATATTAGCTGTGCTTTGTCTAGTAGTCCGAAGAGAGGATATGGCGGGTCACCTTCTGGAAAGATGGGTCCTTTTTTCGTTATTTCTGCGATTGCTGAAAACTCAGGCACTTTTTCGTCCAAAATTTATTCTCACCCCCAAATTTACCTCAGATAGGGGTTCCCTAAAAACTTTTGGTGATGACTGAAGAGTTCAAGTTTCATATTGAGACGAACTTTAGGATAATTTGACAAATTTTTGTGTAAAGTAGAAATGAATCTACTTCGTTAGTTCGTTTGTTGACTGAATATTCTCTTAGTGCGCCGTCTCTTTTTCGCCTCTTTTCTTTAGCTTTAGCTAAGTCAGGAACAAGAATTAGAAATTTCAGCGCGCTCTATCAAAAAGTAGTTCGCAAGATTTTTTTCTTGTGTAATTCCTTTGGATTTTCGATTCAGCGCCCGCGAAGCAATTTGGAAAAAGAGTTTATGAATAGAGTTAGGTTTAGGTGCTCGCCATCTCCGCTTATTGGAGAATGATGACGGCACAAGTAGAATGAGAATAAATATTTCAGATGGCGTTACTTTATGTGGTTTCAGTTTCGTTTTCGGCTGTGATTTCTTCTATGGGCTTCGGCGGCGGAGTTGTTGCCATTGTTAAGCCGATCCATGCGCCTATGGCCATTATGGCTATGAACGCTATGGTGACTGGGGTTGCGATGAGCCAGTAGCTGACGTCTGGGGGGGGAAGCGCGCGTAAGAGGCATTCTAATGTAAAAAAAGGACATTTTAATGCCATTTATTCATGGCATGCTTTTCTGCGAACTCTTTTGTAGGTACCGCTATGACTTCGTTATCATACGCTTTGGCAGGGTTGTCATGCAGTCTCCTCTGTGCGGGTCTTGTCCAGCCACCAGGCAGTTTGAATCGCTTGTCAAGCTCCTCAAACAGCGATCCAGGCGGAGCTATGAAGAAGAGCCAACTCGGAAGAAGAACAGCTTGCTCCTTATACAGCTTGTACGGCTTAGCTAACTTGTTTGCTTCGGCCAACTTCTCTACGCTGTCGTAACAGAACAGCTCGCTTATGCGCTTTAATGTATCCCTGTCCTCAAAACGGTAGACTGCTTCAAAACAGGGAATATCAATCAGCTGCCCCGGTTTGAGGTCTTTTTCGCTATGAAGTTTATTCATGTCCAAGATCGCTTTCGGGTCTGTGCCCGCTAAAGATGCAACGTCATCAAGGGTGTCTCCCATCTTCCACTCGTAGCGACATACGCCTCGCTTGTTCTGCCACAGCTTAAAGTTTAGCCTAACCTTTTGACCGCCTATGGGTCTGAAACGCCAGACCTGCGGCAGCCAAGGCTTGCAATCCACTAGAACCAGTTTCTTGCTGGAACACGGAAGCCCAGAAGCTTCAACAATACCCATTCCATTCGTAAACCAATACGACTCAGGAACGAACTCTCCTTTTCCAGCGGAAACGCCTGCTTTCCAAGTGTAAAGGCTAACCTTAGCCTCAGGTATGCCGCCTTTTGTATATCCGTCCGTAACTCGAACCCAGAGACCGTAATCGTTGCCAACCGGCTCAGGCTTCCAATCAGGATGCCTCTTAACAAGCTGCACTCCTCCCACGTGCCGACCATCAGTGTACTGCATAGTCTTCAACGAGAAAGGTTGAGAGACGGTGATAACAACTTCAGGAACGGAAATCACAGCCTTCGCTTTCTTCTTGCTTTTTATCCTAAGCTTTGGAATAACCAGCGTGCGCCACCCCCACCACTTTATCACCGTTTCTTTAGGGCCAATCGTAACCTGATCTGCGCCACGTATCCACGTATGCTTCCTAATCTCCTCCTCACCATTAATGACAACTGGCGGATCGAAATACAGCGGTCCATAGCCGGCGGAATCAGGATAATCCGCCTGAACTCCCCCAACCGCGTTGGCGAATCTCAAATCAGCATAAGTGATGCACAGCGTAGGCAAAACCAGCGACAAACGCTCCTTCAGCTCACGATGGCTGCCTTCTATCCTGATCGTGTCATCATTAAGTCCAGTACCAGCAACGTAGAAAGCCTGCTTCCCTTGCCATTTAATCGGTGCACTCACAATCATCACCTCAATGTATGTGCAAGTTCCTCAGGGCCACGTTGTTTGTGCCCTTAATGTTCCTTGTCCAAGCGTTCGCCCCACCAGCCGCGCTGTCATCATAAAGCAATGGATCATCCGGACTGGTCGATTCATTAAGCTCCACCAGAAGACAGTAATGGTCTCCCCATTCCGTGCCCGAAGCAGGCACCTCGGAAGCATCCGGTTTCCATTTCTTAGAAAACTCCAGATCGTAATAGTCAAGTGCAGGAATGTTTTTGACCTCTTCAATCGCGTTGCCAGCGGAATCCTTGCACGGCACCCAATCATCAGGTGCTGCCCAAGGCCGCGTATACTTAAGCCTGACCTTGGTGTTAACTGCGGGAGAATCACCCAAATTATGAATCCTAACTCTGACTGTGTGTTTGCTTCCCCAGCTTAGCGTAGTAGTCTCGTTGCCGCCGGAATCTAGAATCTTAACCTCAGGAGCATGGCAGAAACATCCTCCAGGATAAGGCTCAAATCCATAGTCATCATCCGCCGTTCTAACCCAAACGTCAACATCACGCAAAGGCAAGCTATGCTGAAAAGATGTCAACATGCGCAGCCTGCCATAACCGTAACGGTTCCGTTCAAACTGGTCGTATGTTGGCGATGCCGGATCAATGTCAAGATCCGTTCTATTCGCGGTCTGTATCAAGAGCGCTTTTATGGCGTCCTGATTCAGATCAGGATCTTGTTCAAGGAGAATGGCTACAGATCCAGAAACCAGAGGAGCCGCCATACTAGTACCATTCATAAGGACATACGTGTCATCTGCAGCCCCATTGGCTGAAAAGACACTGGTGCCTATTCCTGTCAACTCGGGCTTGATGCGCCCATCAAAAGTAGGTCCACGACCACTGTAAGCCGCAATCATTTCCGGATTGCCACCAACTGGTTTGTCACAACCCCCCACTGTAATCACACTCTTGCAGCACCCAGTATCACCAATGGTCATTTCATCTTTAGTATCACCATCAAGGTCCGCGTTCTCCCCCACCCAAGCCCAGTAGTGGACGTCTGTTGCACCTTGATTTCTCAATTCTATTCTCCAATCAGCGATTCCGGCGTGAGGAATCCAAACCAAGATGTTCCTCAAATTGCTCCTGGTCTCGTAATCTCGATACACATAGACATCGTAATTGTTGATTTTTCCGTCGGTATCGCTATTATAATCATCTCCAGCGTTCCTCCAGCCTGTACTCAACCCTCCGCACGTAAGCTTAAAGTCCAGCTCGGGTCCAGTGTACCAAACATCAAGTACGACAGATATATCATTACCGTTAGGATCTACATTCCAAAATGGCTCCGATTGGCCTGCGCCCACAACCCCTCGACGGAATCCTTCGTCGTTATTGTCGTTTCCTGAGGTTCGCACAATAGACCTTCTCTTAAAAGAATAAAGCAGCTCATCCTGCTGTCTATCGTAGTCGCTGTTGCCGTCATGAGGACCCAGATGACTTCCTAAGCTCTTGTTTATTACACAAGGCTGCCCCTGGCGAGCGGCTATCTCAAAGATAAAATTTGTGGCATCAAGTATATGGGCCTCATCAAAATCCGTAGCTACAAAAACAATATCAGCCAGAGGCGCGGCACCTATATTGTTACCTGGGTTCCAAGCGGCGTCTAGACCACTACCTGCGGCAATCCCCGTTACATGAGTACCGTGACCATGGTAATCTGGATCTGCGGGGTTATTTGCGATCTGATTATTTCCATTGCCATAGGTTGCTGGGGCTCCTAGCGGTGTGGTGTGTTGAATTGCAGCGTTAATTGCGGCCTGATCATAGAGTATCCCGTAGCTCAGCCCGTCAAAAGGACTCAGACCAGCACCATAAAGTGGAGCAAAATGGGCTTCGGGTGAAATCCCAGGCGCTCCGGCGATTGGGTCTTGCACCCACATGAAGAGAACACGGGTGTCATGGGTTGCGGGGTCGCGAAAAGCGTGATGACGAACATTAAGGCCACTATCAATAATTCCTACAATAACACCAGAGCCTTCGGATCCTAAAGCATGTATCTGGTCAACTTCTGCTTGAGGAACGGAATCATGGAGGTCCAATCGACACTTCCTAGGTAACTTTATCCTGCGGGTGGCCGGCTGAGCTGCCAAAGCAGCGAGTCGGCTGCGTGTGGCCGTTATCGTAAATACATCGTGAACGTGAGAATGGACTTCAATCCCCATTGCTTTGAGGTCGTCAACGTTACCGCCGAAATTCAAAATAGCTCTTATCTTGATTGGTATCATGGTTATCTTGTCAGCTATCACAGCGCCATAAACGGGGTCCCGAACTCCGAGGACCCTTGACTTTAACCTGAGGAACTCCTTGTCTGATAGAACACGTTCTTCTTTGCCCTTTTTTCCCCTTAACGTAACAATTTGTTTCTTTAATTTCTCAATTTGTGTTTTAACTCTCGTCTCCTCTTTTTCCTTTGCACGAATTATCTCGGCCTCATCCATAGACAAAAGGCGTCGAACACCAGAACCACAACGACGAAGAGCATGCTCATCCAACTTGTACTTATCCTTCCTACCTCTAACATTCCTCATTTCAACTTTCACTCCTCACGACATGCTCCCGCTTCACAAGTCAACAGTTTTCTAACCGAATCTTCTACCATTTTCAGATAAGTTAAGGTCCATCAACTGTCTTTCAAATACATCCCATATTCTACAACGCGAGCATTTCGAATGAAAACAAAAGAAAAATATGTAGTATGAATATATCTATTTTATTGCGCTATTTCAGACAATAATTATGCTTGAGCTAAATACTTTTTAGAGCATTCAACAAAAACAACCGAATTACCTTATAATCGGAAAATACAAAACTGAGAATGGATGCTTTCCCTTTTTGTTAATGATTATACAGCGCGCGCTACGTACGTATTAGGCATAGGCAGCGCCGTTCTCATCGCCGTCATCATAGGCTTCGTGGTACTGATACTGATATTCAGGAAACGGTAGAATGTAACCAAAAACGCACAAAATACTTTCCCCTTTTTTAGTTTAGCCATTAGTGATGAGCGCGCGTTGCTTAGCTGAGACAAAGGTGTTCCCTTTAATGTAGAATCGCCAAGGATTATTCTTCCATTCACCGGCGTAGTCTACGCCTACACGTGTTGTTTCCACGATGTCTTTGTGGGGAACAGGTGGCGCGTCTTCGATGTACAGTGGTGGAGAAGTTAGATCTGTTTTGTTCTGCGATTTTGATATGTTCATTGCTATGCACAGCTTGCTTGGACCGTTTGTGAGGTTATCAGCTTTAACGTGTTTTGGGCCTCGTCGTTTTGCCATAATATCCTCGCCCGCAACTGGTTCCAGCGCTCTTATGAGAACTGCTTCTGGTTTGCCTGGCACGTTGCCAGCGGTTACGTTAAAGCAGTAGTACATTCCATAGATAAAATAGACGTAGGCGTATCCTTTTTGCCCAAACATGACTTCGTTCCTGGCTGTGCGACGACCGCCGGAACTGTGTGCAGCCTGGTCTTCAGGGCCTCTGTATGCTTCGGTTTCAACTATTCGGCCTGCCGTCGTTCCTAGGCTGGACTCGTGTACCAGAATTTTCCCGAGAAGGTCTTTGGAAACCGTTATCGTGCCTCGTTGATAGAATGCCCTTTGTAGAATCATGGTTTGGGTTAAGGTGTTCGAACAAATAAGCTTACCTTGTGTTTTCTTTTCCTAGGCGCGAGCTATCCATTCAGTGTGAGTTTTCTATTTGAAGATGTTTGTTGTTTGGGAGGATATTTTCCTTTTTTGGGGGAGGGTTTGTTGTGTGTGGTTGATGAGTGGTTTTGGTTTAAGCGCGCGCGCTAATCGTGTGATTCTTTGTTTGATGATGTTGAAGGCGGTGTGAACCTCAATTCGACCAAGGGCTGGTCAGAAGCGCTCTACAACATCGCAACTGGAGAATACAGCTTCAAGGTCTATGCGGTCAAGTAACGAAGCGTAGACTTCAGCTTGTTTTCATAAGAGGCGGTCCAATTGATACGTAAAAAATTGGAATTATGAATAAAAACATGAATAAGAATTATAGGCCCAAGATGCTCTTCACGTAGGAAAAAACCCAGAGGAAACCATAAGCCAATCTTGACATCCAATCTTCAGGAGGCGGAGCATACATTATGTAGGGCTCATCGAAGGGTCTGGAAACGTCATGCCCAAACTTGTTGGTAGCATGCCTATAATACCACTTATACAAGAGCCGCCGGTCCAACCGTTCAAGTAAAGGCACCAACTGCCGTCTCTCCTCAGAGGAAAGTTTCCTTTTCAACCCGGAAAAGGCATGATAGCAATTAAGCACCAGAACAACAGGCTTTCCCTCTTCAAAAAACAGCGAATCCATTGGAATGTTTCTAATCTGCGTGGCATTACCAACCCCGAAACGCCCTCCCCACGGAAAAACCCCGGTCGGTGACGTAGTGTAAACAACAGTTTTGACAGATGCTCTTGTAACCCTAGAAAAAACTTCAACTCCATGCCCAGCGTTTTCCACGGGACCTACAGATGACACTATGACTCTCTCTTTCTCGCCTGTTTGTAAATTGAAATGAACTTGAATCTGTTCGTAGTCGTGATCATGATCCTTGTTCAGGTTTTGCCAATCGCAATCTTGCCTTCTCCAGTACACCTCATATAAGACACATAACCTCTGCCCAACGGAATCAAGTATCAATCGATACGCAATGAAATCTGGCGGGTAGGGTTTGCTGCCGTAACCCCTCGGGTCGATAAGGACTGGCAGGAAATCTTCGGCAAGGGTTCTGCAATAGCCCACCTTTAGTTCGGAAGACACAAAGGGATCTTTCGGGTCGAACTCCAACTCGTAAACTTTTCCCTCAATCTCGACATTCATTCTCTTCTAACCTCAAAATCGATCAAACTTGTCAGTTGCAGATGGATCTTCGCTTTTGTATGGCTTCAAAAACATTCATTCTTTTTAGCGCACGCTCGAAGAATGGAGTGATGTTTTTTGATATAAAGGTAGTGTATAAGCCGTGTGTGCTATCTCCAAGGTTTTCAGCGTTAAAGCGCGCGCTAAAGACATTTTCGGAAAACGCACCCTTTATTATCATATAATATTAATAGTCACACACAAACAGAAACACTTCCAAAACCTATTGAAAAGTCATAAGAGAGCTGGTTCTGTGTTAACTGGGCAGTTGCCGAATCCATTAAGGACTGGAACTTTCTCAGGGATCTCATTCACTTTCGGAGAAACCCATGAAGTCACTAAAAGGCTTAAACGCTTTTAGGATTCACATCAATTTGTACTTCGTAATAGCAGTGGATTAAATTTTAGTACAGTTAAGTTGCAAGTTGGGTGCTCATGTTAGTTTTACTGCAAGATTTAACTTTCAATTTTTACTTAATCTGAATTTTGCTTATGGGGTGTTAATCAAGTCATAAATAAATAAGCGACTAATTATCTAAATATGCACTAAAAATAAATTCCTGGACAACCGACAAGATATCAGGAAATGTGGTGGAGCCTTTTGAAAAAAACAGATTTGAAAAAAGAACTCAAAAACCTTTACAATCTCTCATCAAAAGAGATTGCCATAGTTGAGGTTCCAAAAATGAATTTTCTAATGATAGATGGGTCCGGCGACCCTAACATAGCTCAAGAGTACAGGGATGCAGTAGAAGCCTTGTTTAGTGTATGCGTTTCCTGAAGTAGACCAGCAGACCCACGCCAACAACAGCTACTGTGATTACGGAAGCTGCAACTAATGTTGTTGGGAAAGGCTCTGATTCTTGTTGAGGCTCCGGCGAGGGCGTTG
>CAZJQR010000051.1:0-15217 GCA_964548345.1 uncultured Candidatus Bathyarchaeia archaeon
AACCCACAAAGAACTAAAAACCGCATTAGAGCTTTGGAAAGACTAGCTGAGGACTATTGCGATTTTGTCTATACCCCCCTCCCTTATATATACTGAACTGCATGGAAGTCTGCAGAACTGTTTTCTACATGCTATTGGTCGGTTTCTGCGCCAATACGGGAGCTACCCCTCTCGTTTTTTGGCAGACCGCTTGCCTATAGACCCCCTATAGGTTTCTGCAATGAACCTCTATTAGGCTTCAAATATGATGGTTTTTCTCTTGCGCTCCACAGAAGCGCATAGGAGCTATTTTGTTCAAATGTCACCAAAAATCCATGGGTATTTTCGGTGCATGACCTCTTTGATCGAGTGCGGTGGGATTATGCCTTCTTCGCATATTATGCCGTGGATGAAATCGCGTCTGGTAACGTCAAACGCTGGGTTCCTAATCAACAAGTTTTCAGGCGCGTTCTCCCAAACTTCGTCGGGGCTGCGTTCTTCGATTTGCTCGTAGTCCCCGCAAACGGTGGCTGGGTCAAACTTCAAAAGCTCCGCCACAACATAGAAGGGCTTCCGTGCTTCATGAGCCAGAAGCGCGATGGTGCCTGTGCCTATCTTGTTTATGACGTTTCCCTCTGAGGTTATGGCGTCTGCGCCCACAATCACGATGCCTGCGTCTCGCATGAAGGAACGCGCGGCTGAATCCACGATAAACGTTGTTTTTACGCCGAGCGCCAGCATTTCCTTGGCGGTGATTCTGCCTTGAAAAACGGGGCGGGTTTCCGTGCAGACCACTTCGAACGTTTTGCCGTCTTCTTGGGCTTTGCTGAGGAGTTGCGTTACGGTGGATGAGTGGCAGTGAGTAAAAACGACCATGTTATCGCGTATTCTTTTGGCGCCTATCTCGGCGATGCGCTCTTTTGACGCTTCGAGGTTTTTTAGGAACTGGCTTGAACTTGAGGATACGACTTTGGCGAGGGCGTCTACTTTTTCTTTGCCGCTGTTCTCCACTTGGCTGATTATCCATCGGACCGCGTTCCGCATGAGCGGCTCGGTTGCCCTTGAGGCGAAAAGTGTGGTGCGAGCCTCGGAAAGTTCTTTCATGAATTCTTTCCGTGTTTTGGCGCTTGTTTCCTCCGCCAAGGCTTCGAGGGCTTGGATGGCGGCTATGGCGACGTTTCTTGCGCCTTGGACCTCAAGCTTCCTGACTCGTTCAGCTGTAACACGGACTGCTTTTGCCATGGACTCCACCCTTTTTTCCAGTTATACACGGCGAAGCATATAAGGCAATTTAAACAAGTTGCTAGGTGAAAACCATGATGCCCGATGAAGACGCGCTAAACGGTATCTTACAGCCGATAATTGGTCCGTGGTACGAGTCACTGGAGAATCCGCAGAAAGCGCAAGAGCAGGTTCTCGGCGAGTTACTCAAGGAATATGCAAAAACGGATTATGGAAAAACCCATAACGCTTCCGAAATCGGGGGAACGGGTGACTACCGAAAAAACTTCCCCACAATCGACTACAAAGGCTTACTGCCTTACTTCGCGGAGGCGAAAGAGGGCAACTACAAGGCGATTCTCCCAGAACCGCCAGCATGTTGGGTGATGACGAGAGGCTCGACTGGTCGGGCGGCAAAAGTGCTGCCTGCAACGCAGGCGCATCTGAAGCAGATTTTCACGTGCGGTGCAAGAGCGCTGATAAACTACGCGCTTAGGAAAAAGAACTTTGAGGTTTTCACGGGCGACATATTGAACCTGAATTTTCCCTCCAGCGTTCATACCATGACTTCGGACGGAGAAGAGGTTACTTACGGCTACAGCTCTGGAACTTACGCTAGGCTAAACCCCATGTTCGATCGCGTCAGCCTGATACCACGGCAAGAAGCTGTAGATGCTGTGGGTTCGGGAATCTCCAAAGCTGATTGGGAGAAACGGTTTGAACTGGTTTACCAGCAGGCGCTCGGCAAGAACGTCACTGCCACCATGGGCGTCACGCCCGTAATTCTCGCCTTCGCCAAGTACATCCAGCGCAAACATGGCAAGAAGCCTGAGGATCTGTGGAAGTTCAAGGCGTTGTTCTGCACGAGCGTGCGCAAGATACAGTTCAAGTACGCTCCAGTTTTAAGAAAGTACTTCGGACCCGCACCGATTGTGGAAATGTACACGGCAACGGAGGGAGTTTTCGCCCAGCAGGTGGATGATTTGCCTTATGTGACGCCTAACTATGATGCCTACCTCTTCGAGGTGGACACGGGCAAAGGCGTGAAAATGCTGCATGAGCTTAAGCGTGGCGAGTGGGGTAACCTGTTGATTTCTTCATGCATGTTTCCCCGTTACCAAATTGGTGACATGATAGAAGCGGCTGGAAAAAACTATTGCCGCGTTTTCGGAAGGCGAAACACTTTAACGCTTCTGGAGCACAGATTGTACCGGCTGTTTCTGGGTTGGCTGCTCTAAGAAGGGGGCGGAGACCGCCTTCGCCCCATACTGGCAAAGTACACGGCAGCAATTATGACTATAACACCTATTACTAGGAGAATTAAACCGCCCTCTAGTCCCGAAGTAAGATACCCAGCGAACCGCAGCAGCGCGAAAAACCCAATCAGTATCAAAATCAAGCCGCCGATCAACCAGCCTATAAAGCCGAACTCGCCCTTCTCATGTTTTTCGCCCTTTTCAGGCTCCTGTTTCTCATTCTTTTCCTGCTTCTCGCCCTTCTCGGATTTTTCGGTTCGAGAGGCTGGAGCTGAAGCCACTTGTGTTGGCGCTTCCGCTTTCAAAGGCGCGCCACATCGCGGGCAGAAAGTCATGTTTTCTTCAACTTTATTGCCGCATTTAGAACAATACGACATAAACCTCACCCTTGCTATTCTTGTAATATAGAGTAAGTATTTAAAACATGCACCTCCTCGCTGTAAAAAGGAAAAATATATGTGCTTCAAACGCCGCATAGTCGAAGTAGGGAGAAGCATTTGTTAAACGAAAATCAAAACACGCAGGTCAGAGTGCACAAGGCTCGAGAACGCCTATATTCCGCAATCTCTGCGGGCACCTTTCTTATCCTGATCGGAATTATTTACGTCATTAATCTCCCCGCCAGCCTCTGGAATGCTGTAATCGATTTTTTCAGCAGTTTCACCCTCGCCCAAGTTCCCAGCACAGGAATTTATTTGCCAGCACCTATCAGTCCGGCTTCACATGCAGTGCTGTACGGAGCTTTATTCCAGTTCTGCATAGGCATAGGCATACTTCAAATCGTAATGTTGGTGCTAAGGTTTACAGGGCGGTCGCCAATAGGCAAGACGGCGGAAACAATGGGAAACCTTGTTTACTGGTTTGGAACCACTTATCTGGTAGTAACTTATCTCAATAGTACCACAACTATAAGCAAGTGGTTCGTGTTCTGGGCGGGAGTACTGATAATTCTGGGCTTATCATTTATTGCCAGATCGTTCGTCCTCTTAGCTAAGAAAAGAATGAGCGGCTAAGCTACTGCAGCTTCAGATGCCACCAGAGCGAGAATATCTGCCAACCCATGTTCAACGAATCCTTAAAAAGCCTCACTTTCGTTTCACGCCCTCCCTTCCACGACACCGGAATCTCTTTTATCCTGTAGCCCCTACGGTACGCCCTGACCAGAATCTCTGTGTCCCAAAACCAGTGTTTAGCGCCCACCTCGTCAAGAAGCTGCATAAGCGGCTCTCGCCGGAACGCTTTGAACCCGCACTGATGATCTTGAAGCTTAGAGCCTAATACTGCGCGAACCATAAAATTGTAGGTTTTAGAGGCTATGTGCCTCGTACCACTTCTTTTAACCTTGCTTTCATCCAGCATTCTTGAACCCGTGGCAAACTCGTAGCCTTCAGAGCCAACCGCGTTAACAAGAGCCTTCAAATGCTTCAGGTCTGTGGCCAAGTCCAAATCCATGTAAACAAGAACTTCGCCGCTGCTTTGCTTGAAAGCGTTTTTCAGGGCGGCTCCTCTTCCGAGCCGTTTTTCCCCGTGAATATGCTTTACGAAAGTGTGTTCCTCGGCAAGCGCCGCCGCACGTTTGTCGGTGCCATCGGTGTTGCCGTCCTCGGCGATTATTATCTCGTAGGAACCCGTGAATTCGTCGAGAGCTTGGATGACTTTGTCCACCGCATGCTGCAACGCGTCGACTTCGTTATAGGCTGGAAAAACCACGGTAACGCTCACGGAACCCTTCATCCCTGTTTCAGCCTTCATTTTTAGAAGACCCACCCGTTGAGCCACTTCAGGCTTTCAATCCACGAGTTTGCCGCGGGCGTTCCAGAAATGACTGGGTAAAATAACGCGAATAATGCCACTGTGCCTGCGAAATAGGCTATTGCCGCCAACTTCACCCACTTGCTGCTCCAATATTTGCTGATGAAATACGCCGTCGCCAAGCACAGAAAGGGCACGTTGAGGTAAAAGTGGTAGATGAACGTGATTCTTGAGATGAGCATGTAGGGGACCCACTGGAAAAAGAAAAATGTGATGATGAACAGGGCGGGTAAGCCTATATTGCCAAGTCGCCTGCCAGCCGCCCTTACTATTTTGAATAGTGCAAAAATCGAGATGCCTATTACACACGCGAAGCCAACCCACCAAACCAAGGGATTGCCCATAAGCGTAAACGTAGACGTGACATTATTTGGCAAGGTTGACACGTAAAGCCACAAAGGCCGAAGCATTAAGGGCCAGGTCCACCATGAAGACGCAAACGCATGAGTCGCATTTAATGTTGCATGGTAATTGTACATAGCCCCTTGAAGACCCAACACATCTATCACCGAGCGTCCAGCAAGCATGTCTGGAATGTAAGTCAAAAAGTAAACAAGCACCGCCAGCAGCAAAAATTCAATAATAGCAAAGAAGGGGTGATCAGTGAAAACATAAAGTTTGTTTGATAAACCATTTTTCAGCTTTGAGACCTCTTTGAGCCTGAGCGCGGCGAGAAATGCCAGCTGCGCTGCAAAACCGTAGAGCACAAACCATTTGGTTGAAAAGCCAAGCGCGAAAAACAGGATAGCCAAAAACAGGGGCTGGACAGGGGTTTTCCAGCCGTTCTTTAGCACGTTTTTGAGGTAAATCAGGAAGAAAAGCTGGGACGCCAGCGAAAACAGGACGACGTAAGTGTCAACGGTTGCCATGCGTGCCATGGTGAAATGCATGAAGTCGAAGGTTAACAGGAACGTTGAGGCTAAGGCGCCTATCCATTTTCCGAACAGTTTCTTGCCTAGGATGTAAATCAAGGGTATCATCAACGTAGCCGCGATGACGCCCATTATTCGCCATCCGAAGGGGTTAAAGCCGAAAAACGAGATTCCAGAGGCGATTATTAGTTTTCCGAGAGGCGGATGAGTCCACTCGTACGGCACCTGAAGGTGAAGGTACTGCTCGGCGCTTTTGACGTAGTAGATCTCGTCGAAGTAGGTTTGAGTCATGTACGTGGCTGGGTACTGAACCAAGTTCTGTTCATCAATCAAAGTGGACAAATTCTGGTTTCCAGAACTCAAGCTGTTGACGCTTACTACCGAAATTTGTTGATCCTCTGTACTTATCACGGACAATTCGGTGATTACGGCGCTGGGGGCACGGGTGGAAGCTTGGTTGAAGGCAAATTTCACGTACTGGGTGGTTTGTTGGACGTTGACTTCATACCATTTGTAGTAGTCTATAGACCATTTCTGCTGTGCTTGATTGTAAGGATAAAAAATGTTTGAAGCAATCACTTGCCAGTTGTCAGGTGAACCCACGGAGACGGTGAGGTTGAAGCTTCCATCCTTAACCAAAAGACCAACCGACTTTACATCGTTAACGCTTCCTAAATAAATAATGAAACCTTGCCCTGAAGAAACCTGCGCCTCGGTCATAGGAGTTTGCGTCATACCCAAGTTCCAAGTGGCAAGTGAAAAGAAAACAATTGAAAGCACAGCTATCGTAAACAAATCTCGCTTATCAAGGTCTAATCTGATGTTCATTCTCCTCTGCCTCTGCCTTGGCATCTCTGCCTATTCCGATAGGGGCTGCGTTTAACCACGACCGACCCTTAAGCTCGTCCCACATCAGCACTAAAACGTATAGGAACGCTATCAAATTAATCAAGCTTACCGCCAAAACCACCGGGTCCCCAGTGAGATTTGGACTATACGTGTAACCAGCCTCAGCATAAACGTTAAGCCAATAAAGAACGTAAGATACGTTAACGAGCAGGGTCGCCGTCAAAACCACATATAACGGGCGCGTTTTTTTGATGAACGGAAACATCAAAGCTAGCACACTTATGGCTGGAAACAAGTATCGCTCGTGAATCCGTGTTGGAAGCATGAAAAAGCCGAAAAATAGCATGAACGCTGAAAAAAGCACCAGCAATTCGCCTGAAGCATTAAAGCGCTTATTCATGACGTACAAGGTAAACGCGGCAAAGGCTCCAAACAGTATCCAGCCTACAACGAAAAGGTATCCGTCAGTCACCCATAAGCCGCCCAAAGCCCACATGTTAAACGCGTTTATCGAAGTGTATTCGTAGCCGCTGTAGGCTCCGAAGTAAATGTTCGACAGGAATGTTATGGGGTTGCTCCATTCAAACGGGATGATTACCACGAAAATTGTTGCTGCTCCAGCGAGAAGTGAGGTTAGCAGACGTCGCCAACCGTTCTTCTTGAAAATCAGAAACGCAATCAGCGGCAGCAAGGCTATGCCCTGAGGCTTGGTCAGGATTCCGAGAGTGAAGGTTACTGCTGAAAGCTCGGGTTTCGAAGCCAAAGCCAGAATGAGCGAGAGAACAAGGAGAAACGTGTAAATCGCGTCGAACTGCCCCCACACCGCAGCGTTAAAGACCACAGCGGGGTTGAACGCGTAAAGCGCAGTAGCCAACAAGGCTGTCTTGAAATCCAAGCGTTGTCTCACGAAAACAAAAATCAAGAATGCCGTGGCGATGTCAAACAGGTTCGGAAGCAGCTTGATAACGGAAAAAATAGCTGGCGTTCCAGAAAGCGAAAACGCTTTGGCTAATGAACCGAACCCCCAGAAAAAGTAGACGTTGAAAGGCGGATAGTCGCACCAATTAGGAGGATTATAAAACGTTCTAATGCCTCTTTCTGTTGCTGTGTTAAACCAAGACGCAAACGTGTGCATGTCGTTCACGTAGCCTTGCGTGGGAAACAGAAGAAACCGGACTAAAAATGAAAGCGCTAGCAGCCCTACCAAAGCTATGACTTCGCGCTTTTCAAACGAAAAGTTGATTTCCATTTCCCCTCTTTGAGGTTCTTATTTCACATAATTAATAAAAGGGTTTTTGAGAAACCTCTTTGTGTCCTTCAAAGTTTTCATTAGCAAATCTGCGATTAAACAATAATTGCCTTTTATTAATTTCAGAAAATTATTAAAGCGAGGTTAATCTGCTAAACACTATGCTCAGGAGGCACGCGCTTTAAAAGAGAAGCTTTCAGTGGCAAAATTCGGCGGCAGTCTCTTAGATGTCAAGGGAAATGGACTGCCAAAAATCCTTAACCGCATAAAAGAACTCAAAACACGCGATTCCTTAGGTCCCATAGTAGTATTCTCAGCGCCAATGGGCTGCACCGACGAACTAATCAGGATGGGAGAATCCTACGCGCAGTCAACGCCGCTTCAGCTGGACCCTGTTTTCGCGGTTTATGACCGCATCGCAAAACTTCATGTTAAAGGCACACATCTTAAGCAGGCGCAAGCCGAATTAGCCAATTACAAGACGCAGACGCAGGAAGCCTTGGCTTCAGTCAATAAACGATTCAGCGGTAACATAAAAGCAAAAATCCTTACTCTCGGCGGAGAACTCGCCATGTCCGCCCTAGCAGAGTACATCTTGAAAAGCAACGGCGTTGATTCCTGCCGTATTCCCGTGCAGAGCTGGCCCATCGTCACAGATGACAATTTTGAGGAGGCAACACCAGACTACGAACTGAGCAAAAAAAGAATCAACACTTTAATCAGCCCGCTGGAAGACGGTAAGGTTGTTTCTTTAACGGGTTTCCTCGGCGTGACAGTGGATGGGCTGGAAACCGTCTTGGGTAGAGGAGGCTCAGACCTCACCGCGGTTTTCACTTCATGCCTCCTGAAAAGCCGCTACCACACGGAGACGCTTTTATTCAAGGATGTGCCCGTGCAAAGCGCTGACCCAAAAGTTGTGAAAGGACAGAAAACCGAGCATGTAGCAGCTCTTACTTACAATGAGGCGCATAAGGCTTCGTTGATGGGCATGAAAATACTGCAGAGCCCGGCAATCGCGATGGCTAGGCGGTTCCTGCAGCCATTACGCGTGGTGCCAATAGACCAGCCAGAACAATACTCGGTGATTCAGTCTGAGACAAAAGGCGGCAAAGTTGTGAAGTGCTTAACGGGCAAAGCGGGCTGTGCAATCCTTTCCATGAACGATGAGAAAAGCCATTCTCTGGAAGACTCGTTGAGAATCTGGGAAAAACGCAACGACTTCATGGACTTAGGCGCTGAAACCTTAGAGACGGGCGAGAGAATTCGAGACTTCCTGTTCTTAGACTCGGATTTCCTAAGGAGAAACGAGGAGAAGCTGAAGGGCTTTGACGAAGACATGCGGATAGAATACGGCTTAGGCGTGGTCACGCTCATCGGCGACAGGATGAAAGACTCAGCAGGCGTAGCGTCCATCGCCATCGGCGCCATATCAGGAATCAACATAAAACGGGGAATCTTTGCGCCTCACACATCCCAAATAATAATCGTGGTGGAAGAAGCAAAGGTAAACGCCACGGTCGCGGCTATTCACCGCAAGAAAGCCGAAATGAACAAGCCGCTCCACTGAGCTATCCTAAAGTTTCGAAGAAAGCGTGGGGTATCAATCAGAATTGTTGCAAGTTAGAAGAATCGACAAGCGGTGCAATTTTTCACATGTGATGGACTAGAAGTCTTGGTTTAAAGACCGTACCCACGCATCAGGGTTCTGGTACTTCAACATCGGACCTTCTTCAAATATGACCTCTAAGAACTCAAGGAATTCTTTGCGTGAAAGGCGTTTGCTCATTTTTGCGCACCAAAACGTAAAGTCTCAAGTCTTAATATAAACTCAGTTTCGTGGCGGAGCATACATCAGAAATCGAAACATGCCTGCTGTTTAAGGGCAAAATTAAATTGCAAGATGCGCCACCACACATAAACGTGAAAATCATAACGATATTAGGCGCCATCGCGGTAGCGGTTGTCTTCTTTTTCGCAGTCATTTTTGCGCTTGCCGCTTCAGTCCAAGCAACCCTCACAAGACTAGTAACAAGCGGTATTCTATTTGTTATTGGAGTCGCAATCATCGTGGGCATTTATTACACGACTCGTAAACCAAAAACGGTCATTCAACGCTTAGAAGTTTCAGGACAAATGACGGCTGTACCCATCAAATGCCCAAACTGCTCAGCATCGGTTGATGCAAACAGGATAAAGATAGTTTCAGGCGTGCCCTATGCCACTTGCCCATACTGCGGCACCACCTTTGAGGTTACTGAGGAACCAAAATGGTAAGAAGAGCCTTCTTGCTGTCGGTTATACTTGCGTTGGCCGTCACATCGCTTTCTGTGGGTTTGGTTAGTGCACAGGATAGAGTGTACAGTTTTGACCATGAATGGGCTCAAATCTTCATAAATCAAGACGGGACAATCGACTTAACTTACAACGTAACTTTAACGCTTACTTCAGGAGACGCCATCAACTACGTGCAGCTTGGGCAACCTAAAGGCGATTTCACCATAGGCGAAGCTGTGGACCAGTATGGGCATCAACTGCAAAAGAAAGATAGCAGCAGCGGAAGCAATTATCAAGTACAAGTAACTTTGGACCAGCCTTTAACTGCTGGCAACACAATCTGGTTCACTGTAACCACCAACGTTGCCAGAATGATTTACAACGACACCCAGAACCCGGGCAACTATGGAATGCAGTTTGCTCCCCAATGGATGCCTGTGCCCATTAATGATGTCCGGGTTCAAATTGTTCTGCCACCCAACGTTGCCATCAGCGAAGTTAAAATGTTACCTGACAAGTTCTGGAACAGCACTTCAACTGTAGAAGGGCGAACTGCGGTTTTCTGGCAAATACCTGTTCTTCAACCAAACGAGCAATACTTGCTTGGCGTTTCTTTTCCAGCAAGTTCTCTGCCTAACTACAATCCAACGCAGTCTTCTGGAGGATTTGGGTTGGAAACAGTTGCCTTGATTGTTTTGCCTATAATCGCCATTATCGTAATCATAGTGGTTATTCAAGTGGCGAGAAAAAGCGCCTATTCCTCCCCTAAAGTCAGCATGGAAACGCTTGGAATAAGACGCGGCTTAACCGCTGTTGAAGCGTCTTACCTGCTGGACATGAAGCCGACGCAAATTGTCACGGAAATCCTCTACAGCCTGCTACAGAAAAGAGCCGTATGGGTAGAATCAGCCAATCCCGCGCTCAAACTGAGGATAATGCCTATGTACAAGAATAGGACGGGCACAAACGAAAACCCGTTACGATACTACGAAATCGACTTTCTCCAAGCCGTAAAGAACGATGGAACACTTGACGAAGAGAAACTGGCGCACACCGTCATGTTTCTGAGGGACACTGTGGAGCAGAAGCTTCGCGGGCACAGCCGACGCGACACGGTGGATTATTACAGGAAAATCGTAACGAAAGCGTGGTCGCAGGTGAAGCAAGCTGGAACAGCGGACTTGGCATCTAAAGCGTACGATGAACAGTTGTTGTGGCTTTTGCTTGACCCTAATGCTCGTTCTCGTACGGAAACCACGTTCCATGACCGCCCATTCCAGCCCAGCCCATTATGGTTCTGGTACTGGTACGGCTACCGCCACTACACGTCGCATCCCACGTACACACCAAACGTTGACGCGCCAGCCCAAGCCGACAAACCTCCCCAGATTTCAGGCGCTCAATTCGCAGACAACATCGCCACCGCCGTTGAGAAAACCTCAAGCAACATCGTAACGGACATTGAGAAGTTCGCCAACGCCATCCTTCCCGTGCAACCCCAGAAAGCATCACACACACCAGCCCGACACGACGCCGAATGCGTTTGCGCTTGTGCCGCGTGCGCTTGCGCGTGCGCTTGTGTTTCATGCGCTTGTGCTTGTGCGGGTGGAGGTGTCGGCTAAAAATGAGTTTCCTGCGCAAAGCTCTCCGGCCGCCCGCGATTCCTCAAGGACGCTACACTTACCGCGGAACAGGCGAGTTTACGGGAATGGCGCTTCAGCTACGCATCAAGCCAGACGGGCGGGGAGTCATGGTGATAAACGCGAACACCGTGCTTCATCTGAACGAAACCGCGGCTGCTTACGCCTACCATTTCTTGCAAGGCATGCCTCAAAGCGAAGTTCTGAAGAAAATTCGCCGCCAATACCGCGTAAACATGGCTAAGGCAAAGGAGGACTACGAGAAACTCGTTTACACCATTAGCACGCTGGCGCGGACTGAGAAGATTTGCCCAGTTTCTTTCCTTGAAGTGGAAAAGGAGGAGCCGTTCTCTTACAGGTATTTGGCGCCTTTGCGCATGGACATGGCGCTTACCTTCACGTGCCAGAACGACTGCGTTCACTGCTACGCCGGCGGACCCCACGAGACCGCAGAGTTAGACACCAGCCAGTGGAAAGAAATCATTGACAGACTCAGCCAAATTGGCGTTTTCATCCTAACCTTCACAGGTGGCGAACCGACCCTTCGCGACGACCTGCCAGAGCTTCTGCAGTACGCCCAGAACAAGGGCATGGTCACGGGGTTAATAACCAATGGCAGAAAGCTGAAGGATAAAGCGTATGTGAAGGCTCTTGAGGAAGCGGGCTTGGACTTCGTACAGGTAACCCTTGAGTCGCACAAGCCTAGAGTTCATGATTTGATGACCGCGGCTGAAGGAAGCTGGAAGGAAACGGTGGTTGGCATAAAAAACGCGGTGCGCTCTCAAATCTACGTGACCACCAACACGACGCTGAGCAAGTACAACGCTCCTGACTTCCTAAAAACCGTCGACTACATCACGGAGCTCGGCGTTGCCGCGTTCGGCTGCAACAGCCTCATATACTCGGGGAAAGCAACTGGGGTAAGCCAAAATTTCGCTTTGCCCATTGAGACACTTGAAGAGTTGTTGCCGAAAATTCGCGATAAAGCCAATCAGCGTAACCTGAAGTTTTTGTGGTACACGCCCACGCAATACTGCCGTCTTGACCCTGTCCAATTAGGGTTAGGTGTCAAATCCTGCACGGCGGCGATGATAAACATGTGCGTCGGACCAAACGGCGATGTTTACCCATGCCAAAGCTACTTCGAAAGCCTAGGAAACATTCTCGCGGATAAATGGGAGAAAATCTGGAATAACCCTCTCGCAGTTAAAATTCGAAACAGAGAGTATGTGGAACCTAAATGTAAAGACTGCCCTCAACTGCAGGTCTGTGGCGGCGGCTGCCCGTTAGAGTTGCTGGATAAACAGTACGTTTGCGGGCAAACTGGATAGCTGTCCCGAGCACAGCAACTCATTTTAGGGCACAAAGCATTATCTAAGCAGTTCACAAGGAACATGCCATAAAAAACATGAAAGTGAAAACTGTTGGAAACGCCAAATAAAAGAACGCCGCGGCTTGTAGTTTTCGATGTTGAAGGAGTGCTGATCCCAAAAAACCGTTTCATCTTCGACGTGGGCAGAATCCTAGGCGTTTCTAAGTTGCTGAAGATGCTTGTCATAGGTTTTCTTTACGAGATAGGCGTTTTCCCGTTGAAAAACGCGTTAAAAAGGATATTCAAAATTATGCAGGGAGTGGAAATTGAGACGCTCAGGTGCGTTTTCGATGAAATTCCTTCAAAGCCTCAATTGGTGAATCTTTTTGCTCAACTTAAGATTCGGAACTGCAAAACCGCGTTAATAAGTTCAGGATTGCCCACCGTTATTGTTGAGAAATTAGCCAGCATAGTTGGCGCTGATTACGCCTTCGGCATCGAAGTCGGCGTGAATGATGACGCGTTGACAGGCGAAATTTGGGGCGACGCCATAGAACCTAACGGGAAATTCAAAGTCCTATCGCAAATCCTAGCGGCTGAAGGGCTTAAGCTGGAGGATTGCGTTGTTGTCGCGGACGATAGGAACAACAGTTGCATCTTTCTCTCTGGGATGCAGAAGATAGGTTACAACCCCGACTTCGTGCTTCGCGTCAAGGCTGACAAAGTCGTAAACGGAAAGCTGTCGGGAATCCTGCCTATAATCTATGGCAAACCGAAAAAGCGGTCTCTGCCGTCAAAGAACGACATGATAAGGGAAACCATTCACGCTTCAGGCTTTTTTGTCCCAGTTCTCGCCGGCTTAATAGGCATCCCCACAGTCGCACTGATGATTTGCGTTGTAAGCGCGTTTTACCTCATATCTGAACTATCAAGGATGAACAAAAAAAACCTGCCCTTAATCTCGACAATAACGAGGAACGCCGCGTCTCCGGCAGAACGGTACGAGTTCGCCGCGGCTCCCCTGTACTTCGCCTTAGGCATACTGCTAACTTTAATTATGTTTCCTGCTCCAGTGAACGGCGCCGCCATAGCCATGTTCACTTTGGGCGACAGCACCGCCTCACTTTTCGGGGGCTTAATCTCGAAGAAGCCGTTGCCGTTCAATAAGGGCAAAACCGTGGAGGGTTCGCTCGCTGGGTTCTTTTTTGCTTTTTTGGCAGGCGCGTTTTTCGTGTCGCCAGTGCTGGCGTTGATTGGTGCCGCGGTCGCTATGGCAATCGAGAGCCTGCCTTTGCCAGTGAACGATAACATTCTGATACCGTTAGGCACGGGCTTGGCGTTGCTGATTCTGGTTTAGATATGAAGCAGCGCTTTTTCGTAGTTGAGAACGGCGTATTTTTTGCCCTTTTTGATTACTGTGTGCCCTTCCCGTTCTAAACGCAGCTTTTGCGCTTCAGCTCCGCCAAGATATTTTTCGTTCAAGACCCCACCCGATTTCAGGGTGCGCCAGTAAGGCGTGACGTTTTTCTCTCCGCCTTGTTCCCGTTCTTCTG
The DNA here is from genome assembly GCA_964548345.1 of uncultured Candidatus Bathyarchaeia archaeon. GTDB lineage: Archaea > Thermoproteota > Bathyarchaeia > Bathyarchaeales > Bathycorpusculaceae > SG8-32-3. The sequence continues at coordinate 14,018 of CAZJQR010000051.1, forward strand.
CGGCGTGTGCTGCGACCCAAGCGAAAATACCTGTGGTCATGGGGCACCCGATTGTGGCTTTATGTTTCCTCGCGAGCGCAGCGCGAATCTCGTTGATGGTTATGAGGTTCCCCGCAGGAACTTTCCGCATCATCTCATCCCCCTCTATTGGTGCAGGGATGACTACGGTGCCTGTGCCCCAGCGTTTGCTCATTTTATCGGTGGTTTTCTCAACTTTGGGAAGCCCTTTGCTGTCGTTAAGCTTATCAACCCATGTTGGTTTCTTCTTCGGCAACAGGCTCACCTATCGCGTAGTTGTTAAAAGTTTTTAATCAATTTTTCTCTGAGAAGCAGAAGCATCATTCATGTGTGCTTCGTGAATTAACCAGATTCAGCTTTTGCTGATGTGACATCCGTTTTATCTCTCTTTCGCGTCTCATGGCTTTCGCCCAAGAGCCGAAAAGTTCAATGTAAGCAACCCGCTCAGGCTTATGTGACCTTGTGTATCGGGCGCCTTTGCCGATTGCATGCAGCCTTGTCCGCTCATCTATGTTTTTGGTGTACCCAGTTTAGAAGCTTCCATCGTTGCAGAGGAGGATGTAAACGTAAAATGGCATTTGCCGCATGTGCTCCCAAAAGTTAAGAACCAGTGTAATCGGAAAATAGGTCTTTGTTGAATGCGTTTTTCATGTAGGCTTCTGGGTCTATCTCCTTGACCTTCGCTTGGTCAACGTCAATGATGTAAATCTCCTGTATGCGAGCGTTACATATCTCTTCTGTGGTCACTGGCGGATTCTTATAGTACCTGTCACAGAGGTTTTTGATCGCTTCTACTTCCTCAGCGGTTCTTTTTCTCGGCGGCTTGGCTAATGCGTGTGGAAAAGGCAAGACATAATGAGGCGGCATGCCCAGCGCAAATTTTCCGGCGAAACTGTTGTACCTGATTATTTTGCTGGCTAACCGCGCCGAAGTGTAGGTTAAAGGGTCTAACGCGTGCTCTGGAGGAATAAAGCCTGTTTCTATTTCCACGATAAGGTTTCCGTAGCCCTTTATGGAGTACAAGTCGCAAGTTAAGATTTCATTAAGCGGGTATTCAAGCTGCACCTCGTAACCTCTTAGGATGAGGTGTTTGGCGCAAACGAGCTCCATTACGGAGTGGTTAATCTTTACAACGTTCTCCTTTTGGAGGTTCAAAAGCCAGTCCTTAAGCATGTTTAGCTT
>CAZJQR010000052.1:0-14496 GCA_964548345.1 uncultured Candidatus Bathyarchaeia archaeon
TTGAAGCAGTATCGTGGCCACTGTGGCCAGGGCTGCACTGAGGTGCATGCTGTGAAGTCTACGGTTAACTCCATTCCTATGCGGAGCTGTTCCTGCGCCACGCCTGTGATCATGCCGGGGAGTTTGGCGCCGTTTTCGAGTTGTATTATGCCTACGGGGTAGGGTGCCATGTCTTGGAATTGTTGGGGGGCGATGTGGATGACGGTGTAGGTAAGAAGTTTGCCTTTTGGGGTGACTGTGATCCATGTGAATTCTTGGTGGAAGCAGTTGTCGCAGAGGGGTCGGGGTGGCAGGTGGATTTTTCCGCAGTGCTGGCATTCGCCTGCCATGAGTTTGCCTTGTGCTAGGAACTTGTAGAACTGCTCGATTGTGAAGGGTTCCGCGGTCATGGCTGGTTGCTCCTGTAGATGTGTACGGTGGCGGTTGCGCCTGACCCGCCCACGTTATGCGTTAAGCCCACTTGGGCGTTTTTGACTTGGCGCTGGTCTGCCTGCCCTGTTAGCTGCAGGTACATCTCGTAGGCTTGCGCGGTGCCCGTGGCGCCCACAGGGTGTCCTTTCGCTTTGAGTCCGCCGCTGGTGTTGACGGGTAAGCGTCCGCCGAGGTGTGTTTCGCCGCTTTCCGCGAGTTTTCCGCCTTCGCCTGTGGGGCAGAAGCCGAGGTCTTCGTAGGCTATTAGTTCGGCGATGGTGAAGCAGTCGTGGACTTCTGCTACGTCCATGTCGTCGGGTGTGGTGGCTGCCATTTGGTAGGCGGTTTGTGCGGCGAGTTTTGCGGCTTGGAGGGAGGTTAGGCTTTGGCGTTCGTATAGGCCGATGGTGTCGCTTGCTTGTCCGGTGCCGATGATGTGGACGGGTTGGTCCGTGAATCTGCTTGCGAGTTCGGGTTTGGTTAGGATGGCGCAGCTGGCGCCGTCTGTGATTAGGGAGCAGTCGTACAGCTTGAGCGGTGTGGCGACTGGGCGGCTGGTTAACGCTTTTTCCAGCGTTATCTCCTTCTGCATGTGCGCCTTGGGGTTGAGGGTTCCGTGGTAGTGATTTTTCACCGCCACCTCTGCCATTTGCGCTTCTGTGGTCCCGTAACGGTGCATGTGCGCCGTCGCCATCAACGCGTATAATCCGGGGAAGGTGATGCCGTGCCACTGCTCGAAGGGGTAGTCGGACGCCATGGCAAGGTACTCGGTGACCTCCGCGGTTGTTCGATGCGTCATCTTTTCGACACCGCCCACCAAGACGATGTCCGCCAAGCCTGAGAGCACCGCGTAAACGCCTGAACGCAGCGCCACGCCCGAACTAGCACATGCTGCTTCTGTGCGTGTGGCGGGTATGTTGAGGAGTCCTGCCCAGTCCGCGGTTGCCGCCCCCGTGTGACCCTGATGCTCATACGCTTCGCCCATGTGACCCACAAACATGGCTTTAATGTCGCGTTTAGGCTCCAGCCTTGGGCACCGGTTAAAAGCCTCCTTAACGGCTTCTGCGAAAAGCTCCCTAGCGTACAAGCCTTCGTGCTTTCCGAATTTCGAAAGACCCGCGCTGACTATGGATACAAGCGGCTTACCATTCAAACTTGCATTACCTTCTGTGTGTGCTCAGTATTGTGTGTAGCTTCACGTTTAAAAACTATGCAAGTCCCACACCCTTCCATCAGGCTACAACACGAAAAGGCATTCGTTTATATTTGGGTAAAATTGTAAGCCTCTTCAAGAAACTAAATGGAAAATCTTATGAAATTGTCTAGAGATAGATGCATATGCGTAAAGAATGGGAAAACCAAGGAAACGAAAACAGCACTACATACCCAGATTCTATTTAAAAAATTTCGTTGTTCTAAAAAATGAAGAATATTATACTAATTGCTTTCAGGAATCTAACTTCAAACAATTTAAGGTCAATATTAAGGAAGTTGGTTGCGAGACTTATTTTTACGAAAGCGCGCGCTTCATGGCTTCTCGCGCTGGACCCAGAATCTTTCGCGGGTCAAAATTTTTAGGCGAGTTAGTTAGAAATTCACGCACCGTAGCCGTAAACGCCAACCGCAAGTCCGTGTCAATTTTGATTTTCGCGATGCCTAACGCAATAGCCTTTCTTATCTGCTCCTTCGGTATGCCCTTTGCACCGCTTAACTCCGCACCATACCTGTTAGCTTTCGCCACTATCCCCTCCGGCACACTCGAAGCACCATGAAGAACAAGCGGAACGCCGATTTTCCCGCTGATAGTCTTAAGCCTCTCCAAATCAAGCTCCGCATCGCTCTTAAACTTGTACGCGCCATGTGACGTGCCGATCAACACCGCCAAAGTGTCAACCCTAGTCTTCTCCACGAACTCCACAGCAGCCTCAACCACGACTGACATACTTTAAAGATTCTGAGCATTAAACGCTCCAACCGCGTACCCGTTTTCCCTCGCGGAAACCATCAAATCCTTATTCGTAACAAGTATCCCCGTCTTTCCTGCTTAGATTACGCAACACTACGCAACAATTAATATTTATAGTTAATCCGCGCACAACAGCGCACTACGGCTTCTTGCTTAGCCCAATGAAAACTGCAACTCCGACTACGCTGACTACTGCAATTAATATAACCATGAAAAGCATTTGCGGCATGCCAAAAACGTAATGGTTAATCTCATAATTCAACGTCACAAGTTTGCTTTCAGTTTGATCATTATTCGTAAAGTTCAGCTGGTACTCGCCTTCGGCATCGCAGACAAAACTATAACTGAAATCCCCTGACTCCCCGAAGTCTCTCACCGTGGCGTTTGGAAAGATCATGGCGAAACCCACAGCATTAACTGTTCCTACAACACCAACAACCTTAAACTGTATCAAAACGCGATCTTCCGCGACAAGATTTATAGGATGCGATAGTTCCCCTCCGCCTTTCACATTAAACTGAGTTGTCGTTGCCTGACAAAACCCTATAAACACTACAATCAACGCTGAAACAACGAGGATACGCAAGGACAATTGTCTAGGATTTGCCATTGCAATCTTATCTTTCACATCTCAGCCTTAATTCTTATGAATTCACAGTACAAATCCAAAATAACAACTAATCATAGATAGTTTCAGCGCAAGGTTTGCAAAGGCGCCAGCAAAAATTGGTTTATGGGAACCAGCTATGACATGCTACTTTAGACATCTTAAAGAAGTTTTCAATAAAGCAGGCATCAAAATTACCCCTGCAAACAGGAAAGAAGTCGACATTGCAATTCATGAAATCGTAGGCGTGAATTACCCAAATTGCCCAGCTACATGGCGGCAAGTTAAAAACCGCTTGGCTCAAGACGAAACCGCATTTATTTCAACGTTAAAGGAAGCATTGAATGACCGAGAATAATGCTACGTGTCAGCGTTTTTAAGCAACGCATCAACTGAGCGAACAGTGCGAGAAAACGGTATCATCTTTCGTTTGGAACATACTTTTGCATGTCACGACTAAGCAAGCCACGAGAGGTCAAATACCTCAAATACGTTTTCAACTGCATATAATTAAGGTTAGTCTTGTACATTATACTCGTCTTCGTTTTCTGCTGGCAACAGTGAAACAAAATTTCCGCCATGATCTCCAACCGCCCTCTCTTCGACCCACTTCCCCAGACCCAACGGCTGCTCTGCTTCAACTTTATGTATACAGTTCCAGGATGCTCTATCGGCGCAATTTGGAGTTGCGAACTTGGCTTAGCTGCTTTCACAAGAGTGTTCGCTATGTTCCTCCCCCATGTGTAAAAGGCGATTCACATTCGTAAAAAAATTTGACTGTGTCACTACAACAACAAAAACCACAAAAAACCGCACTCTTAATAAGACTCAGAAGAACACAAAAGCGAGGGAACAGACGTGCCTGAACAATTAAGGATTTTCTCTGATGGTGGCGCAAGAGGCAACCCAGGACCAGCCGCCATAGGCTTCGTAATCCTGTCGGCTAAGGGGCAAGTCTTGATAGAAAAGTCGCGTTATATAGGCTTGCGAACCAATAATCAAGCCGAATACGAAGCATTAATCGCGGCACTACATTCCGCTGTGAAACTCAACGCTGAAGAAGTCATCTGCCACCTTGACAGCGAACTAGTCACAAAACAAGTCACCGGAGAATACAGCGTGAAAAACTTTGAGCTGAGGAGACTATGGAACAAAGTCCAAGAATTAAACAAGCGCTTTAAAAAAGTCAGTTTCATAAGAGTGCCCAGAACCAACATTCAAATTCAAAAAGCGGACATGCTCGTCAATAAGATGTTAGACAAGGAAATTAGCCCGCACTTTTAGTGGAAAAAGCAAATTGCAGCTGCTTCGCAGTCCACTCCTGCGAAATTGCAACTTTTTAGCGCGCGCTAGATGATTATACCGTAGGTATATCAGAGTTATAACAAGATTAGCCGCGAATTATTAAGTTTATATACCTCGAAGCTAAGGGTACTAATCGCGCAATTTATGCGCAAATAAATTATGGAGAATAAAAATTTGAAATTTGACAGACGAAAATATGGAGTTACTGCTATTGCTATATTTCTATTGATCGCTATGGCTGTTTCGCTCATTGCCTTACCACCTGCCAACGCACAATCAGGCACGAGGAAGACCTATGCGTTCATTGGTGCTGTGCCTAACCCCGTAGGTGTTGGGGAAGAGGTGTTGCTCCACGTCGGAATCACACATCCCACTGCGAGCGCCTTGCAAGGCTGGGAGGGTCTTACCGTTACGGTTACAAGACCTGACGGCAAGACTGAGACGCTAGGTCCATTCTCTACAGATTCTACGGGTGGAACAGGCACAGTGTACGTGCCAACCATGACCGGCAACTACACTCTGCAGACACACTTCCCTGAACAAGTGATAACACAGACGGTAACACGAGTATCACCCCCCACCCCAGCGGGTACAACGATGCTAGCCAGTGACAGCCCGATACTGACGCTTGTCGTACAGCAGGAGCCAATACCGTACTATCCGGGACATGCACTGCCAACCGAATACTGGACACGCCCCATTGATGCGCAGCTTAGAGAATGGCATGTTATTGCAGGAAACTGGCTGGATGGGAATCGTAGGAACGCGCAGTTCGTTACTGGCAACGACTATGCACCCGAGACGGCACACATACTTTGGACAATGCCGGAGACCCAAGGAGGCCTCATCGGAGAACCTCTTGGCGAACACTCCTTCGATATGGGTGATGCATATGAAGGCAAGTTTGCTAGTCGCCTTATCCTCGGTGGAAAGCTCTACTACAACAAGTACGCGGGTCCCTCCGTCGGTGCTGTAGACATCTATGTAGAGTATGTTTGCGTTGATTTGCATACTGGTGAAGAACTTTGGTCTCAGACCTTTCTGAACAACCTGACGTTGTCTTTTGGTCAGCTGATGTACTGGGATACGTATGACTTCCACGGTGCTTACGATTACTTGTGGGCTACTGTTGGCAGTACGTGGTACGCTTTTGATGCTTTCACTGGAAAATGGGTATACACTTTGACGGATGTACCTTCGGGCACTCAGGTGTACGGTCCGAAAGGGGAAATCTTAAGGTACAACATTAATTTGAATGGCGGCTACATGACTCTGTGGAATTCAACTAACATACCCGAAACGTACGGGGCAACATATTACGCTTCCATGGCCTGGGCTCAGTGGAGACCTTATGGAAAAACTATCAACGCGACAGGTCCAGACAACATAATGATAAACTATGAGAGTGGACTCGTGTACACGGGCGGCGTGCCTTATACAAGTCCTCAAACGCCTTTGGGACTGAACGGCTATCAGTGGAACGTATCGATACCAGATGACTTACCGGGAGGCGTCCGCGCCGTTTTTCCGCTGGATAAGGCAATCGGCTCAGACTATTCCAACACAGAGGTCACCTCATGGGCAATCAACTTGAATGCATCGAAGGGCACGATAGGAAGTTTGCTTTACGAAAAAACTGCAGCGGCACCAACTGCCTGGACTACAGGCAACATAACCGTACAATTCCAGACTGCGAGTGAAGACATTTACCTCTATTGGGCACAGGAAATCCAGAAATTCTATGCCTTCAGCGCTGTGACAGGTGATTACATGTGGGCAACCGCCGAGTCACAGAACTACTTGAACTTCTACGGCGTAACTTCTGAACGCCCCGCCCTCATAGCTTACGGCAAAGTCTTCTCAAGCGGCACCTCAGGAATAGTTTACTGCTACGACATGATGACAGGCGACCTGCTGTGGACATACAACGTTGTAGACCCCTACAATGAAATCTTATGGGCAAACAACTGGTGGGTCTATCCAGTGTTTATAACTGACGGAAAAATCTATTACAGTCAGGTAGAACACTCTCCGATTGATCCTAGACCGCGTGGCGGGCCATTCTTATGCCTTAACGTCACAAACGGAGAGCTAATCTTCAGAGCAGATGGCTTGTTCCGTGGAACAATGTGGGGCGGTATCGCAATCATAGGTGACAGCATCATAGCGACGCAAGACACGTATGACCAGCGCATTTACGGCATAGGCAAAGGACCAAGTGCAACCGCAGTCTCAGTACAAAACGACGTTAGCTCACTAGGCAGTAGCGTTCTGGTGAAGGGCATGGTGACTGATGTTTCTCCGGGCACGAATAGTGCTGGTTTGGAGATGCGTTTTCCGAATGGTGTTCCTGCTGTTTCTGACGCGAACATGAGTGACTGGATGTTGTACGTGTATAAGCAGTTTGAGCGTCCAGCAGACGCTGTCGGCGTGGAAGTAGTCCTGAGCGTGGTTGACCCTAACAATAACTGCTACGAGGTTGGCAGAGCTACAAGCGACTCAAGCGGCTTCTTCAAGCTCGCGTTCACTCCGGAGGTTCCAGGCGAATACACTGTCATCGCTAGTTTCGAAGGTTCTGGTGCTTACTATGCATCTTTCGCTGAAACAGGTATAAACGTTGAAGAAGCGCCCGCTGCTACACCTGCACCGACACCTGTTCCACAAGAGCCAGTTGGAACGTACTTCACGGTCTCAACCGTACTCATCATCGTCGCAATCGCCATAGTCGCTGTATTGCTACTTAGAAAACGGTAAATATCCAAACGACAAACAAATCTATTTCCCTTTTTTTTAGTTTAGCCATAGGGAATCGTGAATCGAGGATACTAGAGGGGGCGGAAAAGCTTCCAAAAATTTTTTTGATCCAATTGTGGCTTGTAGTAGCGTGCGCAAAATCTTAAGAAAGCGTAAATACTCAAAAAGGCAACAGTGTTCATTAAAAAGCTTGGAGAATTTAGGTATGTTTGTTCACACTAGCATTCGGACAAGCAACATGGACCGTTCAATTGACTTTTATACCCGATTTCTAGGTCTCAAGCTTCTAAGTCGGCGAGAGATACCGAAGAACGACGCCGAGATAGCTTTTCTAAGAGACGCACAGGCCAAAGGTGCAACGCTTGAATTGACTTTCTATCGCGAACAGAAAAAGTTTAGTCAAGCGGACTATGAAGACCGCGTGTTTGATCATCTTGCCTTCGAAGTTAAGAACATGAACCAGACAATCGGGGCAATGCGGAGCGCGAAAGTTACGATAACTGATGAGCCTTTCAAGCTAAGCTCAACAGGCTCGTTGATAGCTTTTGTGGAAGACCCAGATGGAACGCTTATTGAGCTGATTGAGCAAAAGTGAAACGCAGGTTATCATAGATTAACCAGAATCTCGTCACCGCTGATTTCCAGTTCGTATTTTGTCTCAGGCCTCTTGGCAGGCCCATGTACGACCTCGCTAGTCTTGACGTTGAAAACTGAGCCGTGACAGGCGCATTTTAAGGTGTCCCCGTTAAGGGTGCCTTTTGAGAGGGCGCATCCCCTGTGTGTGCATTTGTTGCCGATGGCGTAGAAGGAGCCATCTAGGTTCACGAGCAGTATGGATATGCTGTTAGCGGTGACTGCCTTCATCTCGTTCGCCTTCAAGTCAGTCGTGGATGCAAGTTTGATTAGTGCCATTGGTTATTTTCACCTCCGAAAATACAACTACTATAACGGAATGCCAAGATAAAATCCTTATTGTCCCCGCTTACTTGTTGAATTCTTAAAGTTACTACGCTTGCGCCATAATTTGCATATTACGTGCTGCCAACTCGAACCATAGCCATGCGTAAAACAAGGCAGACTGCGAATCTGCCAGCATCCTACAAGGCGGCTGAACTACAGAGTCAGTTCCAAACTTTGCTCTTTCAAAGTGACAACTTGAAATTCAACGTCTTCATCTACTAAGTATGCTGTGCCGTCTGGGCAGTAGACTTTTTCGCCTTTCTCGACTTTTCGGTAGCGCTTGCTGCACACTTTAAATTGAGAACAGCCATCACAATCTCGCGACAACACGTTTTTGTTACTTCATCTTTCTTTTCAATTAAACTCAGTTCAAAGTCACTTTTATGTGTAGTTTTCCCATAATCTATATCTCGCATATTGAGAGCCGATAACATTCAAAGCTCCTAGCCTAAATGTTTCAACGCGAAAATGTTGCACTGTAAAATGTGTTATCGTTTCTTCCGGCGAATAACAATAAATGTTATCGTTAAACCACACATAACTGCCGCTACAAGCACGAGACCGTAAAAAACAGTTTGATCCAACCCCTGTGGTTGAGGCTGCCATATGTTTGTCCTGTCCAGTATCGTGTTCATTGTGTGATCTGGGAACTGTGAGTTTCCTTCAACGAGAAAGCCTGTGGCTTTGTCCCAATAGTACGTTGATTCAGAGGTGGCAGCGTGCACAACGGTTCGTGTGGCGCCTGCATAAGTTCTCTCTTCAACGTCGCTTATGGTTATATTGCCCAAGTTGCTATCGAAGAAAACGTCGCCGCTGTTCAGGTTTGCGGGAACGATGAAAGCTTCTCCAAGCTGGCCAGTTTGAAGATTCAAGCTTGTGGCGTATTTTTCCTGTGTCCCATTGGTATGCCTCGCTGTAAACTCAACACTTACGCTTTTTTCTTCCACATCCTTAATTTCCATCCTAGCCCAGGTAACGTCGTGTTCCTCAGTAGGCGTTCCAGTGTAAGCTACTTGGTATTCTGTCCAGTCGCCATTTTTCGCGCCCACTGAAATCTCAGCTAGAACATAACTCACGCCTAAGAGAAAAATTAACAAGACAGCTGTTAACCCAAGTTTCCTTTCATATTCATAACGAATCAAACCTATGTCTGCCTTCAAAGTTTTTTAAAAATTACTGAGGAACCATACGGCATTCAACTTTAACCGCCAATTTTTTCAGTGCCAAGATTTGAACATCGCAGTTTCGGTTATGTAAAGAGTGAAAAAATTTTTTTGCAAAGTGTCAGATGATGATAAGAAAAGAGAAAAAAGGTCGTTATAGATTTCTGTTTCCGCCTTCTATTAGCTCCCTAACGGTTATCATTTGTATTTCGCGCCCGTAATTGAGTTTAGCTCGAACTCTTCCTCTTACTGCGTCAGTACCAAAATTGAAAGCAACGATTGTCCCGTTTTTAGCGTTGCGTCGTCCCATTGCAGCTGCGAATTTTTCAATTACGTTTCTGTCGATGTCGTCTGCCTGTTTGATTAGAATTGGGTTGCCGTCACTTGTGTATCCGTCTATTCCCATGCGAGCGTCGCTTTGTGAAGAAGATTTACCAGACATTTTTTTAAGAACCCAATTTTGAAATTCACTGGATGTAAGTTTTCTGAGGTCTGCTTCCTTTACACTCCTTTTCTTCACTAAGACAAACGCGCCGATGGCGACTCCCGCAACGGCAACTGCGGCTACACCATACATAGCTCCGCCAATATCCAGGTTTTCGTTACCTGCTCCTGCAGCTAATCCTGAGCCACCGCATGTTGGGCATTCTACGAATCCTGTTCCACCACATTGTGGGCACTCTAAGCTCAGAGCAACCAACCCTGTTCCATCGCAATGTGGGCAAACGATGTTGTCAGCTTGAAGAGTGATGCTCGTCGAGAAAAATTGTTGCCCTTGTAAATAATTGTAGTCTGCATATGAAATCCCCTCTATGGTGAAAGCCACCTGGATCTCTTCATGTGGCGGAAACGTAGTTTCAGATGAGGTGCCTGTATACTTGTTGCCTTGTGCTTCCACCTCTGCAGTAACCTTTCCAGAAGTGCTGGCGTCCTCTTCATTTGTGTATTTTACTTGAACAAACACTTTCCCCTCGCTAAGCCAAGTGGACCTGCTCATTAACATGACGATTGGCTCCAACGTCCCGGTTCCTGAGCAATATTCGCAGGTTTCTCCTTGTTCTGCCGTTATTTCGCCGGTGCCGTCGCAGTAAGGGCAATCAATCTCTCCCGTTCCGTCGCATGTTGGACATTCGTCTTGCGCCATGGTTATCGCCAGGTTTAAGGCTGAGCAGAGGAGGATTGCGGTAAAAGTGGCTATCAGTAATTTATTCTTCATAAGTCTTCACCTCCCTGAGACTTATTGAATGAAGTTTTTGAGCGCATAAGCTAAGCCTCTTAAACTCTGAGTATTCTCCAATCTCTTTAATTCAACGAAACGATTATCTATTGTCTTAACTTAAAAAACTTCGTGAAAAACGTACACAAATGCTGAACGACTTTCTCGAAAAGAAAGGCGTACAAAGTGATGAGTCGGAGCAGTAGTTCCTCATCCTTCTCCGTAAAAACCTTTCTTACATGTTGAAGCAGTGGCTGTTTACGTTGCCTGCTTTGCTCGAGGGCTGTTTTCGTGTTGAAACAAGTCATAGGTGCGTTTAGTTTTGAAATATTACTGTTGTCGAAATAAAGTATTATGTACTCATGTTAGTTTTTCTTTGTTGGCTGTCTTTGGCATGAAGAGCCAGGTTTGAACGATGCAGGTGAATGAGGTTCGCCACCCCATCAGTGTGGGTGAGCGTAAGGAGAAGGTTGAGGCTGCTTTGGCTAGGCTTAGGTCTCTGAAATGCCAGGTTTCTGAACTTAGGGCGCATTGTGAAGCGTTGAAGAAGCTGCAGTCGGAAAAACAGGGAGCCTTGACGTGTAACGAGTGTGGCAAGCTGATTAAGCAGGGTCAGGAAGTTGCGCTTAAGGATTCTTTTGGAGAGGTGAAGAGTCGCTATCATAAAGAATGTTTTAAGAAGATTTGGCTTTCTCAAACTTGGAAATTTGACTATTCTTCTCCTGGTTTCCTTAGAATGTCTGAAAGAGAACGGTAGAATTTTTTTTAATTGTGCCTTGTTTAGCGTGGTTTGTTCTTTTGTGAGTGTTTTTTCTTGAAATCCGCCTTAAATCAGTATTCGTAAATCGTAATATTTAAGTTAGGCGCTGAGTATGAAAGTAAAAACAAAAACTGGAGGAAAAAAGAAGTATGCCTGAATATTTAGTCTTAATGAAACTGAACCCAGGAAAAATAGTTGACACCCTAGGCGACATAAGAAAACTCGACGATAAACCAGTTTCTGGTGTAGATCTCTGTTACAGCATGAACATCTTCGGAGCTTGGGACGTAGGGATCTGGATCAACGCTGAAAACAGTTCAGAAGTGCTGGAGTTCGTTCAGAAGAAAGTGAAGAATCTTAACGGAGTCACTGACGTGTACACAGTGCCCACGTTTCCACATGGAAATAGCGTTAAAGGTGGAAAGAGCGCGGAAGAGCAGAAGACCCCTTTAGGAACTTGAAGAAACAGACGACTAAAAAACGCAAATAGAGTTCAAGGGCTTTCGGGAAATTACAACCACTTCCATTACCTTTCGTTTCTTAAACCTGTTAGAATAGCCTCTGTTTAGCAAAAAAGGGTCTTGCAGGCAAGTTGCACAGCGGCTTGGCGGCGACGTGAATTTTGAAGCCAGATGTGGAGCGCTGGTTCACAAGAGTTAAGTCGGAAAAAACAAAATAAACGGCAAGTGACGTTAATGGCAGAAATTGAAATCTTGCCACAGAAGATAGTTGACACAAGGACTGTTATTCTTAAATCTAGGATTGATTCGCGCAGGGTGAAGTTTCAGGGAGAGAAGTTAAAAACCAGTTTTTTCGTCAGATTCTGTTTCCTGAAGCCTAAACCCAAAGACATAAGACTTATTGCGTTTAGCAAATATTATGAACCTTACATTGTGATTGGCGGAAAATACTCTATTGACTACTGCAAGAGGCATAGTTACGCCCTTAAAGTTGAGGATAGGACGCAAGCGCTTTTTATTGACGGCAAAAAGCTAAAACCTGAGCCTCTGTCCGTAGAAGGCGACGCCAGGGTGATTAAGCTTGTGGGCGAAGAACATTCCCATTACAAAAACGAATCATACGTGGTTATTGATAGGACGCTGCAGGAAGTTTCACCTGAAAACCTGTTTTTCGCGCCTTCTGAAAGTGAACTGGAAACTCAGGATGGCGACTTCGATTTAAGAAAGCCGCAGATTTCGTTAGACGAGGAAATAGCGTTTCTTCGTTCTAAAATTGCTAGAAGACCTTCGGATGTTGCGGAGATTGTCAGGGAAATATTTGAGATAAACGAGCGCACAATAATTTACAGCCCTGTTTATGAGCTCACTTACAAAAACGTGAAAAACGGAAAAAGAGTCACTTTGTTGATAAACGGCGTCTCAGGCGGAGTAATTATAGGAAAATTTGATAAGGCCTCCCTGAAACTCAGTGATTCTTTGGGCGCTTCTCCTGAAAATCTTGTGACCATGCAGACGCGGTTTTTTCGAGCTGACCCCGAGCAGTCACCGGTTCGTGATGACGCCTACGTTGTGAATTCAACCAGTAAAAACCTGGTCGAGAATCTTGTAGTTGAGGAGAGAATGGATACCATTGCGCCTAACATAACTCAGCCAAGTTCTTTTCGGTTCAGCGCGGAAAATACAACACGAGTGGCAACCGATTTTATGGCGCGTCTGGGTTACAAGCAGGGTCAATTTCCGACCAAGCTGTATTTGGATGGCGAAACTAACATTGTGGAGCTTCAGCTTCAAGAGGGCATTTCCCGAGTGCAGATCGACACCAAAACAAAACAGGTCAAAGGGTACGAGATTCAAGAGGCAGAGGGGGAAGAGAGTTTCTTCACTTCAAAAAGAAAGTTGCTGTTTCTGCTGTCTTCTGTTGCCGTTATTGTTGTCGTTCTAAAACTCATTAACGTTTTCTGATGGCGGGCGAATGCTGTCCTTACGAGTATTTGCCCATTATAATGTACCCTGCTACTACGCATAGCAAAAGAACGCCTATTACGATTATCAGGAAGGATATTTCGGGGATTCCGAAGTAGTAATGTTCGATTTCGTAGTTCAGGGTTACGAGCTGAGTGCTCGTTGAGTTGGTATTGTCGAAGTGCAGTTCACATTCTCCTTGAACTTCTGAGGCGAAGTTGATGTTGTAGCTGGTGGATTCTCCGTAGTCTCTTGAGGTTCCGTTGGGGAAAACAATCCAGAAGCGGAAGACGCTTGAAGATGGGCTAAGAACCGAGAAGGTTATTTGTATGTGGTCTTCAGTTGACATGCTTATCTTTAGCACCGAGTCTTCGCCAGCTTGAATGTTGAGGCTTTCTGTAGCCGCTTGCACAGTGGCTACAATCATGGTAATCAATAAGATGAAAACTAATAGCAAGCACACTAATCGGTTTAGTTTCATTGACATTTTCACTTTAAACCTGTTTTGAGATCATGTAGTTATTGGTTATTGACCTGTAATTTCTATGACTCTGAGGGTTCGATCTAACACTCTGGGTGAGCCGTTTTCTAGCGCGCGTATGCTGGCTATGAAGAGTAATGCGAGTGTTACTTTTTCATCCATTTTTTCTAGTACTCATTGTAAAACTATATATTGAATCTTAATAAACGTTATTGTATGTTTGATCAACAATAATACACATTAAGCATGCAGAGTAGAGTTTCCAAACTCAGTCTCGAAGAAGTACTTTGCGAGTCGCTCGTCCGAGTGACATATGACTTAAAAACTGAGTACCGCGCGCGCTAAAGGATGCTCAAAAAAGAAGCACCCCTAGGACTTTGAAAATCAGCCTTGTTACTTTCAGACATTGGACTGCCACAATATTTTATCATCAAACAAGGGATATCCTGCTCTTTAGGAAACTGCTGGGTATTGCTAGGTCATAAGAAGATTGAAAATGTAATTAAGTACACTCAGCGCATCCAATTCAGGGCGAAACGGCATTACCAAAAGCCTTAAGCAATAACAGTGGCGAAATCTCCCTCTCAATCTTTCCCTTTTTTTCTGTTTTTCTATTAATTAATGAGCTTTGTCTTGAGATGATGATTAATTGGGAACATTTTTTGATATAGCTTTTTCAAGGGCTTCCTGCAAATCAACAGCGTGAAACCACGAGTAATCCGCGTGCTAGAAGAAGGAGAATATACTATTGAAAAGAGAGCTTAGTATATGTGAAGCATGTTTAGCTATATTTGAGAAATTGAAAGGTCATAAAATAACTAATACAGAATTAAGCATAAAGAATTATGATTATAAGAAGAAATGTATATTCTGTATGAAACTTACATCTCAATATCTTGAGATTAATAAAAAGAGGAGAAAATAATGGTTAAAATTTTATGATTTGCGCGT
>CAZJQR010000053.1:0-14400 GCA_964548345.1 uncultured Candidatus Bathyarchaeia archaeon
AAACCGATTTGCATTAGAATCATGCCAATATACGTGGGGTTTCTTGTAAAACGATAAAGACCCTTCGTGATGACCGTGTCTTTTGCGCTAGTAGCGAAATTAAGAATTGCTACACTGGTGAAAATCATTCCAAACAGACAGATAATTAGACCGCTGTATAGCCATACTGTGCCAAGTTGCAGAGGTAAGAAAACGGCATAAATCCAAGAAACGACCATAGGTAAGAAAACTGCATTAATGATTCTTTTTTCTTTTCTGGTTAGCTGAAAATCTCCTGCTTCTTCTGATTCCCTAGAAGCTGTCACTTTCATATCAGAGAAGGAGAGGATTAGGATAGGAATGACAAGAATCCAAGCGTTCCACAAGCCTAACTCAAACGCTGGAATAAGCGACACAATTTCCCTCTTCACAGTTACCCCTATCAAATATCTAACATTTTTGGTGCCGCAAGCGTCGCAAGGGCTTGATAGAAGTCGAGCCGTGACCGTTCACTTTTTTTTAGTAAAAAGTTCGCGTAGCCCTGTTTCCGCTCAGAAAACACGCAAGGAGGAGACCGTGCAGGGTCGGTGACCGTTTTTCCGAGGGAAATCAAGGCTCGCAAACTTCGGAGTTACAGTTGTGCTTATCACTTAAAAAACTGGGGAAGAAACGACTATTGCGGAAAGTGGAGAGTTCGGTGAAAGTGAACGGATGTCTGAATTCGAACTTTGGAATAACTTTTATTTGCTTTTCCACACACCTTTGGCTAAACATTGAGGGGAAGCTTATGGTTGAACCAAATAAGGAACAGAAAAAGAGTCTTTCTAAAAAACGAAAAATAGCCTTAACCCTCGTCATAGCGGCTATTTTTGCGACTTCTTGGTTCGGATTTAATGCTGTTTTTACTGAAGGGCAGATGGCAACATGGAAGATGATCTCTTACACCGAAAACAACTTGCGCGACTTGTATTCGAACGCCACTCAAACTGAACTAGCAGCATGGTTGACTGATAATCAGATGAACTTTACAGAAATTCTCATGTTACAAAGTAAACTAATGGAATTCACACATAATAGACCAAAATATCAAAATGTCACTCAAGTACTTACGAATAAAAAAGGTGCTTGCGGAGAATTTGTCTGGGTTTTTGGTGCTTTCTGTGTCGCTAACAATATTCCATTCAGAGTTATTGGAGTCGGCTATTTTGTTCCCAGTGTTGTTGACCATAACTGGGCACAGGTTAATCCTTCACATGACGGCGAAACGTGGATCCATGTTGATGTAGCCGACACCTGCGCTGGTTATCGAAATGGCAATACCACCGACGAACTCTGGAACGTGACGATGAATAATAATTCTTACAAAGCAAAAGAACATTACAAAATGGTTCTCGCTTACGAACTGAACCAAAATGGTGAGATAGTAATAACTGATGTCACAGACACTTTTTCGTAGATTTACCAAACCAAGCACTCAAAATTAATCATGTGAACTCTCTTGTATTTAATTCACCAATCTTGGTCAAAATTTTACTTTTGACGTCTTTTTGCTTTTTCTTTCCTGAGATCACATCTTTCCATAATTCAAATAATGTTGCCGTAGTCATGTAGCATACTGAATAGTTATCAAAATGTAGTGCGGCTGGTTGTGAGAAATGCATTTTGCCTTTTCTATCATTTGGAGGAAGGTCTCTGTAGGTATTAGCGATTAAAACAATCTTTTCCTGTTTGCGGTAGTTATCCCTAAACCGAATAACCTGATTGATTTTATTCGAACTAACAGTTACGCCCCCCTCAATTCCCGTCACTTCCACAGCAATTTCTTTACCAAGTAGGTCGGCTGGGAAACTTTTCTCAGTCTTTTCAGTTTTAAATCCAAGGTCTAGTAAGGTCTTTTGAACAATGTTTTCAAGATAATCGTTAGTTTCGGTCAGGAGATCTCTGTAGGAATCCCAATTTGTGACCTGTTCCCGAAGTTGTGAAATTTCTTCTTGAAGCTGGTTGATTACACTATGTTTTTGATTTATTCTCTCTTTTAAGGCACTCTCATTTGGAACGTTAATTTGATTTCTCCAAGGTACAACAGTCTTCCCCTTTTTGCCAATTATAAGGTCTATTAGTAGCTCGATAGCTTTAAACAATGATAATTCTTTTGGAGGCGGAAGTAAATGAACCACACCAACTTTTTCGTTTTCCAACATTTTCTTTCTATCTTTAATGCGGAAAAGACTACAACCCACTGCTTTTTTAGACTTGTTAACTGCAATCGGTGGGCAATCCTCTGAGGCAGTAGTAACATCTGCCGCAGTAAGCAATCGGCACCATCACCACCCGTTCGCCAGTGTCAGCTCTCACGCCGCACGCATCATGACCAATAATTCGACCGCGTTTCATCCAGCGCCAGTCACCCCTATAAAAGTGCATGTCCGTGCCGCAGATGCCTCCAGCCTTAAACTTCACAAGCACTTTCCGTCCTGAAACACGCGGTTCAGGAACATCCTCAACCCTAATGTTGTGTGGACCCCTGTAGACGGCAGCTTTCAAAAACTTTCGCCTCCAGAAATAACTCAAATGACTGGAGCACTAATAACTTTGCGTAGCTGTCAAGTTGACAATAAAAAGGAGAAAAAGAGAATTTGTTCTTAAACTAGGTATTTCTTGGCTAAACGTTCTGTATCTTCCTTGATCTTCAACAGCTCTTCTTCTGTGGGTTTTCCTCTTATGTCGCCCATCCTGCCCTGCATGCTGTTTTCCAAAGACCCATGAAACTCGCTTAGCACATACCATTCAGCTATTACTGTAAAGCCCAAATGCTCAAAGAACTGTCGCATGTACTTGCCCGCCGGCGTTGCTTCATCCATGCCTGTGTGAGGTCCAGAGTAAGTGACGAAAATCAACGCGTTCTTGCCTGGAACTTTTGGGGCGCCTGGTTTAATTTTCCCTTCTTCGCGCGCGCGGTAAGCGGCGAACTTGGTCTTTAGTAAGTTTGCCATCGGTTCTGGTGGATGCCATGAATATGAAGGGGCACCTACGCAAAAGAGGTCGTAGTCAAAGCAGTCAACGTCTTCTGCCTCTTCCTGTTTTTTCACGGTGACTTGGATTTCAGCCGTTTCCAAGCCCTGTTTGATGGCTTTGGCTACTTTTGCGGTGTTGCCTGTTTTCGACCAATAGATGATTAAAGCTTTTTTCAAATTTGACTGGCTTCATTTTTAGTTGTTAAATATAAAGAAGAGAGTATTTGCCAACTGCTTAGATTTCTGCGGCTGAGGGTTTATTCTTGTTCTGCTTCGAATTCGACTTTCACTGGGATTGGTTCTGTAAAGATGGATATGACTGGGCAGTTTGCTTCTGTTCTTCTCCAAGCGCCTTCCATCAGTGCTTTTCTTGCTTTTGCAGAAACTTTGACCTTCATTGTTACTCCTGTTATTACTGGAAGTTGGCAGTTTATCAGCTTCTACGTAACGTTAACCTTGTTTAGTTCAATATTACTCTTTTTGCAGACATTTGAGAATATTGTTACTCCACAGTCAGCCAGAGCCATCAACGCCAATTCCAAAGCCGTAGGACCGCTATCGCTTCCATCCTGAGCGGAGGGAAGGTCGCAGACCACGCTGTGTGTTCTTGAATTATCAACTATTGAACGGACATTCTCAACCCATTTTGCTGTAGCTTTAATTTTCGGCATTTTGTTTCACCAAAACAACCGTAGCGACTTCGAGTGATTTAAGAATTGTCTATGGGTTTCCTCAATCACGTTTCTTTTGGGAAAGCTGAATAACCACTTAACACAATGAACTCTGTGATGCTGCATGAGTCTGGAAGAGTACATGAAGGAGAAACTCTGGTCCATACTTGTTGAGACGGTTCACGCCTCGGTGATGTACCCAAGCCACAAAGCTTACACGCGAGATGAAATACTGTCTGCAAAACCTGACATAAAAGCTTCAGAACTGGCGAACAGGCTGAACATGCCTCTCGGCGAAGCCTTAGTAATTCTGCACGAGTTGACAGAGGAAAGAAAAAGCTCAGCCTAAAGCACCTGGACGCTTGAAGCTTTGAAAGCAATAAAAACCTCAGCGTTCAAGCAAAGCCCCATCTCGTTGAAAGACTGTTTGGTTATCTGAACCGTGAAGGGCTTGCCCACGTTAACCTTGAGTTTCACAAGCGAATCTAAATCCGTGATTTCGGTGATTTTGCCCTTAAACATGTTTCTGGCGCTAGACTCCACAGCAGTCTTGGACAAGATTATGTCCTGTGGATTTATGAAAACCACGGTAGCGCCTTGCCTTTGCGCGGTTACCTCGATTTGCACGCCGTTACCCACATCGACTTTCGAGGTGCCAGCCGCGGTTGCTTTGGCGGTTCCAGTGAAAGTGTTGTCGACAGCAGCGAAACTCGCCAAGTTCTTGGAGAGTTTGCCGAAAACCTCTGCCGGCGAACCAATCTCAGTGATTTTTCCTTCATCCATCAACGCGATGCGGTGAGGCAACTTTTTAGCCTGAAACATATTGTGCGTCGCCATCACTATGGTGACTTTGTCCTCGCGGTTTACGGTGTCAATGACCTCTTCAAGTATGCCAGCGTTTTTAGGATCCAAATTCGCCGTTGGCTCGTCCAAAAGCAGCAGTTTAGTCTTAAGCACCAAGGCTCTCGCTATCGCCACGCGCTGCTGCTCCCCACCAGAAAGCTTTCTTGCATTGCACTTCTCAAAACCCTCTAATTTCACTAGTTCTAACGCTTTTTTCACTTCTCTATCGCGTGTTTGCTTAGGTACTTTCCTCAGTTTCAAGCCGTAGACAATATTGTAGTAGACTGAGGTGCCAAACACGGTTGTTTTTTGGAACACGAGCGTGCTTTGCAGTCGCACTTTTTCGGTGTTTTTAAAGTTGACTTTTTCGCCTTGAAATGTCACTTCGCCGCCTGTGGGGTTTTCGATGAACGCTAGAATTTTCAGTATGGTCGTTTTGCCTGAGCCGTTGGGTCCTAAAAGGGCTAGTATTTCGCCTTCGTGAATTTGCAGGTTCACTGCATCTACTACTATTTTGTTGCCATACGCTTTCGTTACGTCTTTTAATTCAGCAGTTACTGTCATTTTGCGATCTCTCTAGAACTTTTCAGTTTTGAATAGGGTCCTTTAGCTAATTCGACTAGGTAGTTTGCTTTCCTTAATACAACCACTATTATGTTTATCGTGAAAAGTATTATCACCAATAATATTCCCAGAGCCACGGCAAGACCGATTTCACCTATCTGAACATCACGTGAAATAGCGGTAGTTAACACATCGGTCCTATTGCCACCTCCAGCAATGTTGCCGCCGACCAGCAACACTACGCCCAGCTCGCCTATTGCACGGTTGAAACTGGCAAGGTCAGATAGGACTATTCCGTTGATTGCCTCCTTTAAAACCGCTATTTGCGCTTGGGACTCTGAAGCGCCCAGCGTTTTGGATAAGTTCATTATTTCAGGGTCAACAGATTCAATAGCTGAAATACCGATGCTGACAAGAATTGGCGTCACCAAGATAGCTTGTCCAATCATTATAGCCCCTGGCGTGTAAAGCAACCCTAGAAAGCCCAGCGGTCCAGCTTTTGAAAAAATAAGGAAAAGAATTAAGCCCAAAACCACAGTTGGCAAGCCAATTAAAGTATTGAAAAGTGTTTTGAGTATTGTTTTACCTCGAAATTCTTTCATGGCAATAAGCATGGCTATTGGTGTGCCCCAAAGAATGGCTAAAATGATGGCTGTTCCGGAGAAAAAGAGGGAACGGGAAACAATCCCGTAGATTTCTGGGTCGCCAGAAAGTATCAACTGGAATGCTTGCACTATGTCGCCGAGTAAATCAGCCAATACTATGTTCCTCTAACTGTAAAGGTCAGCGTAGCCATTTCTGTATTGCGGTGGACATTCGGAACCGTTAAAGAAAGCGTAGTCCTGTATCCAGCTTACTATGGGTTGAGGGGCATTGTCTTTTAGGGGTTGGACAGCTTCGTAGAATAGAGGTTGTCCATACGTGTCTTTACCAAAGTCATTTATTAGTTGCTGGGTTGCGGGTGAAATCAGGTATTGTATGAAGTCCATAGCGTCATTAAAGTTTATACTTTCATGGATTTCCTGATTGGGTTGGACTGTCTCTGTGTTTACAGCCATGACGCTGTAAACGTTAAGTAGAGACTGTTCTTCAAGTATGAGCGCATTTAAGTCTATCGTGCCGTCTGTGCTGAATTTCAGGTAAGTGCCTATGTCCGAGAGCGTGTAAGCATTCTTTTGGTTAGCCACGTTTAAGGTGGCTCCCATGCCTTGACCCGTGCTTGCGAACCATGGTTCTGCAGAGAGCTCCTCGTAATCATAGCCAGCTGCGGTCCAAAGGCTTTTCTCTTTGGAATTTGTGCCCGAGTTGTCGCCTCGAGACACCCAGATTTGCGTTGCCCCTGACTGGTCAGGCATGTTTTGTCCGTACTGTACTATGTTGAACAAGGATTCGGTTGCGTTTTTCCCCGAGATTTGCGCTGGGTCGTCTGCTGGTCCAACGATTGTGAAGAAGTTGTAGGCGATGATTTTCCTGTTCACACCGTAACCTCCTTCTAAAAAGTTTAGCTCTACCGAGGGCGCATGGACGAGTACAACGTCGGCGTCACCGCTCTCGGCTTGTTGGATGGCTATGCCTGTTCCTACAGCGGTTATGCTTAGGTCTACTGGGTGGCTTGATTCGTAGTCTGCCTCTATTGCATCAAGTAAGCCCGTGTCGTAGAGACTAGTGGTTGTGGATACGAAAAGCCTGCGTTTTGCGAAGTAGTTGAAGTAAACTAGTGTGCCTGCGATTACTAGTATCGTTGCTAACACCGCGACTATTAGACTTTTTTGCCATGCTTGCATGTTCAACACCGTTATGTTTTGTCATTCATATCAGTACCCTTATAAACTTTACCCCGATAAACTCTAAATGGAATGCTAACTCACAAAAAACACAAGCCCTCCTGCAAAGTATGGATAGAATACAAAGGAATGCCGGTACTGGGCAAAGGCGGCGCCGAAATTCTAGCAGCAATAGCAAAAGAACACTCCATCTCAAAAGCAGCCGAGACGCTTAGCATGTCTTATCGCTACGTTTGGAATTACCTGCAAAAAATTCAGAAAGTAGTCGAAGCGCCCATCGTGGAAACTTACAAAGGCGGCAAAGCTGGAGGCGGCGGCGCAAAACTAACCGCGCTGGGCGAGAGTTTGATTGAGGAGTACCAGCGTGTAGCGGGCTTCATGAGTGAGGTTCTTGCAGACCGAGAGTATTGGGAGGTGTTAGGACTGAAAATCAGTGCACGAAATCAATTAAAAGGCAAAGTTGTTTCTGTTGAAAAAGACGGAATAACCGCGAAAGTCAAGGTTGAGATAAAAGCACCCGTAGTGGTAACTGCAGTGATAACGAAAGAAGCAGTTGAAGACTTAGGCATAAAAGAAGGCGACGAAGTGAACGCCGTCATCAAATCGACAGAAGTTATGATATCCAAATAATCCTGCCGTGGCCACCCTCAGTCTACTACGTAGCGGTAAGCAATATGCTCGCCCGCCGTGGCACTCTTTCTACTAATCTTCAGCATGTCACCTGGTTTGGCTCCTATGGCTTTCACCGCGGGGTCAGTTGCTTTTATCTGCGGCATCTGGTACGGTTTAATCTTGTACTTGGCGAGAATCTGGCTTTTTTCCTTTTCACCTAGAATCTCGTGCTTAGGCACCAGTTTATGCTCAAAAATTTCGAACGCAGGGAAAGACTTAGGCAGAAGCTCCACCTTTTTCTTTTTGGCACCTTGCTTAGCCGCGTGAGTAAAGCGCCCTTCCGTAATTACGATGGTGCGTTCCAACCCCTTTTCTTCTAATAATTTGTACAGGTTGTTCATCATCGCGATGCCCACAGTTGCCTCGTCAAGAATGCACCAGACTAAGGCTTTCTCTTTATCCTTGGGAATGTTAACTATGTAGCCGACAGCGCCTTCATGTTTCTCTTTTTTAACTAGTTTGTATTTTCTGAGTTTGATTAGAACCTCAGCCTTGCGTTCCTCTATAGTTTCTCCCTTGAACTTCAAACCGCAAACTCCTAGTAAACGAGTACGCGAAAGCTAACAAAACATCAACCCTTAAACTTTTCCCTCTTTTTCGATAATGTCTCCCGTTCTATAATCCACCCTTTGTCTTTTCTATGGATTTTTGGCGATGTCTCCCGCGACTTTTCCATCTCTTTTTTTGAGGTTAAAGCCAAATGAACCATATTCTAGACCACTTCTTAAACCGAGACGTGATCGTGGAAAGAGATAAAGAGGCTGTCAAGGGAAAATTGGTGTATTTCAAGCCGTCAATCAGAGGAAATCCCCATTCACCATTTGTTTTGATCCTGAAAGTTGACAACAGAATTGTGGTTTTGAGAAGTTGGGACATCATAAAGCATGGTTAGGCTTTTTCCGTGTCACATGTAACCTTTTTCCCTCTTTTTAGCAAAGCAATTTGTGGTCGATTGGATGTTTTAAAAAAGATTTGACGTAATATTGTGGTTTTAAGTGAGAGAAATGACAGCAGTTTCTCTTTTTTGATGGTTGACCCCAAAAAAATGAGGGTTGTACTGATTGAATAGTTTAAGACAAAAGTCGAATGTTGAAGCTTCTTTTAAGAATGTTCTTACGGATTTCTTGGGAGCTTAAATGTGACGTAAAACTGCTTCTACGGTCCTGAGGATTTCTTTTCTCAAGCCTTCCGCAGTTTGCTCTCCTTTTATCCTGCTTATTCTTTCGGCTAATGCAGCGTCTTTAATTGTGTATTGTATCCATTTTTGGAAGTCTTTGCGTTGGAAATGGAATGTGATTGGCTCTATTGGAATGGTTTTTAGCTTCGCGGCGAACTCGCTGAGATTGGTTGCGGTTATTCCAGTGTAGTTCCCAATGGCTGTGTAGAAGTGAAAGCCGCTTTCGAAGGGCACTGTCCTGAGAGGCTTTATGATAATTGGCTGTACGATAGTAGGCTTTACGCTTAATTGTTTTTTAACTTGAGTTTTTCTCGACATGTTTGAATCACTTCCAACGCCCAATGCCGCCGCTGTTATTAAAGCTATTGCATGAATTTGCAAATTCTGGCAAACAAAACCTGCTTATTTTGCATTACAATTCCAAAAGCGCGCGCAACAAATTCTTTGCTACATGAGTCTGAATATTGATTGTTTCTTCACAAGTTTTGAATATTAGCTGAACCATAAATTAGCATTTGCTCTCATAAGGGTAGAAACGATTATGAACAAAACAGATGTGGTTGAAATATATTCTCGAAATGGTGAAGTTCATATTATCTTGCGAGAGCACAAAAGTGATGAGCTACTAATAAACCGCAGGGATTTCAGATCCGTAGAGGATAAGGCGTTTATGAAGAAAGAAGCTGCAAAACCACTTCTGCTGCTAAGAGCAGAGTGAATCGAAGAAGGTTTTGAGCACGTCTTTTTTTGGCTAATTGCTTACAGGGTTAGTTTTCTATTAATTGAAAGTTTTAAAAATAAATCGAGCGCGCGCTACAAAAAAACAAGCATAAAGAATACATTTGGAACAGGGGACCTAAAACACTTAATCATTTCCGTTCTGTGTTCCTTTCGCAAAGAAAACATTTAGCCGTAAAACTTCAAAATCCAAATCTGCTAAAAGTCAAACTGCATACTCTAAGGCATTTCTACGCTTGCAAACTCTATCACGAAACAAAAGACATCTTACTGGTTAAGGCAAAACTTGGCCATAGAAACATTCAGAACACGCTAGTTTACACACGCCTGGTAGAGTGGAGTCAGCCGGATAACTGGATTGTTAGAAGACCAACAACAAGCAAAGAAGAAGCCGAATTTATAGAAGCTGGTTTCGAGTACGTCAGATTTGATGACAAGATGCAAACGCCGATTTACCGAAAGAGGAAGTAACCATGTTGAAAAATCAACCTTTTACCGTAGAAATCAACCAGATGTCTTTTTGGAATGCGGTTTCAACGGTCAACGTAGACCGCAATAAGCGTAAAATCGCATAGCTTTCATTTTGGATAGCGACACAAGCAAAAAGCCAAACTATAAAGGAATTAGACCATTAGCCGAGTTCGGCGACGACACTCATGGCGACGCAGGAGCGAGCATCGGCGGATACGAGTCAGAAGGATATTCCTTATGCAGCAAAAGCAAGAGTCCCAAGACCGAGGCGTGCCAGTCCGAGTCGCCTGGAGTATCGCTGGAAAGCGACCAGCCCCCGTCGTAATTCTGGGCAGCAATGACGCGGTCGATAAAGGCTGGGTCAACCAGCGCGCCCTGACCCGCCAAGTAGAGAAACACCACGGCCTCAAGCTCAAGATCATCCACCACTGAGTCATCGTTGATCAGCGCAGCGTTGGCATGGTATATGTTCTCCATGAAGCCGTCGGGCAGTGGCACTTCACAGCCGTTCTCTTTAATCCAGATGCATGCCAGCAGCGCGTGCGTCAGCATATAATCTCCGAGGCTCGTCGCTTGTTCAAGCATCGATTGATAATCGGTGTCGGATAACCCCAGTTGATCGCAATAGAGAGCGAAGATGGTGACACGGTCAGTGTCTTCCGTCACCTCCTGCAGGTCCCAAGCCTGTAGTGGGTTGTCGTAGTCAGCGATGCGACGAAACAAGCGCATCAGAGGCGCCTTATCTGGAAGCGTGGCTAGTATCTGGTCATAGCGCTGCAAGGCGTCGGCGAACGCTGCGATTCCAAAGCGACGGTGCGCCATATCTAGCATCAGCAGGGCGTACGGGTCGTTTGGTTCGCGCGGCCCCTCGAAGAAGTTGATTGCGTTCGTGACCGCGGGCTGTAAAGCGTTTGGTGTTGGTGTTGGTGTTGGTGCCGGCTGTAACAGGAGCTGCACTGCCAATAGACTACACAAAGCGATTGTAAAGAAGACCACGAAGAGAGCTTTCTTTATTGTTTTCTACTCTCCATTTTTTTGAGCTGATTTACTACTTTTAATCCAATAGCTTAAAAATTAAAAATTTGATGGCTTTAAAAGATTTCTACTAGTAAAACAGGCAAGATAGGCTGGTTGTGTATTAAGGCGTAAGCGCCTCAGAACTAGGAAAACTAAGTGGCGCGTCCTCAAGTTTTTTAGGTGAAATTCGCAATTCTAAATATGCTGAGGAGGTGGGGCGAATGAATAGTTCGGCGTCTGTTATGAGTGTGCTTCTGCTCATAGGTATAGTGGTTACGTTACTGATAGTAGTGATTTTGCGGAAGGGGAAGAGGGAAAGAAAAGCAAGAGAAACAGACTATCGTGCCTTCTTAATAATGGGCATAGCTTTTTTGCCCACTGGATTCGCCATGATGATGGTGTATCTTATGACGGAATTACCGTTTGAAATTGGTTTGCCTCTTTTCGCCTTGGGTCTGGTGTGTCTCATCGTTGGTTTGGTGAACCGCGATAAATAGAAGAAGACCGAATGACGATAAGGGAGCTGATTCATGACTACTGACAAAAACGGATTGTTAATTCCCGAAAAACACCTCACTGAAACCCCGCGTCGCGCCATTGTAGAATAAGTCTTATAAACTCACAAAGAGAATACAAAAAGAGTTGCAAAGGGTGAAACATCATGAAATTTAGCGAATTAATCGGCAAAGAAGTATACTGCGAGGGATTAAGAGTCGGCAAAATAACAGACGTCCTCGTAGACGGAGAGGAATGGAAAGTAACGCACTTTGAAGTTGAATTGAGAAAAGAAGCAGCTTAAGAGTTGCTTGGAGTAAAATCCACTTTTAAAAACGTTTTAGCCATCTCAGCCGTCGGTCCTGAGTCAAAATCCATCACCAAAGACAGCGGAATAGATCTTCAGGTCGCAAGAGGACAACTCACATCTACCTGAGACCGCCTTAACGTCCGCCAAAGTGATGTAGCAATTTCTCAAAAACCAAGTCCTAATTCACTTTTTATCGTAATTGTTAATCTAGCGCGCGCTAACTATGAAGTCCCCAGAAGTAGCAGTAAACAGGCTGCTTTGCTTTCAGTCCTTTACTAGTTTGAAGCCGATTTTTGTTCCCATACCAAGTGTGTTACCGAGGCTTATCATGAACATGCCCATCGGTTCAAGATAACGCGCCGCTTTCAACGGACCACCATCCACAGGCTCAAAACCAATGTCTGCTCCGAGTAGCATCACCGTCTGCTTAGCTTCTGCGTCGTCGCCTACCACAAAAAGGGGCAATTGCTCACTGCCGATTTTGCCGGTGCTTTGGTTTTGGGCGAAAACGGTGTTAAACGCTTTCACGACATGCGCTTTGGGCCGCATCTTCTGGATTTCTTCAGCGGCTGATGTTGTGAACCCAATCGCCAGCTCCATATTTCCAGTTACTGCGTTTGACACGTCAATCACGATTTTTCCATCTGCGGCTGAGCCTACCGCTTTGGTCACGTCCGCCGCCGCGTCATGTGGGACTGCAAGAATTAGGACTTCTCCCCCCTTTGCCGCTTCAGCAACGGGTTCTTTGGGGTCTCGGTGTCCAAACGTCACTTCGTGACCAGCACGGTTTAAGCCCGCGGCAAGGGCGGTTCCCACGTTGCCTTTGCCTATAATGCCTATTTTCATTTTTCATAACTCTCGCAATAACTGATTAATAGAGTGTTTTATTTCGAGTTCTAATAAGTGTGTGTGGTTGTAGAAGCACAACAGCAAGTTCGTATCTGACAACCCTTGAAAACGATTTCATTCGCTTGTTAGCTGGTCAGGAATTTGCGATGTGGCTTTTTCCCAGTAGTACGCGTACAAAGCCTTTGACCAATCAACAACCGTTTCGTTTTTGCTTTTGAATCCAATGTAGTCAAGTCTTCCTTCCAAGTTTGGAAATGCCAGAGCTGCGACCTCCTTCTCTGAAAGGCATAAAAAGACATCCACCTTATTTAGGAATCTACTTTCCAGTTTCTTGGCTCGGCTTGCCTTCTTGAAAGCAGGATTACTAACCAATTCGCGCACATCCTTTGCAGGCATATAATCTTTTGGCATCATGAGCCTAAAGTCTGTTCCCCGTTCAACAGCTTGCGCCAAATATGGTATTGTGCTTGCCAACACTTGGTTGGTGAGAATCCAGACGAACTCCCTAGCTTTGGCTATCATGTTTTCTACATTATGAAACGCGACCATCACGTCATTTACAAACTCGCAACCCTCAAGAACACCCAAGCTTGCTCGGAACCGTGCAGGCAGCTCGGTGAGAACGTGAGTTAAGAGGTACTCCTTGTTCTTGAAAAGAAACTGGAACCCTGAAAGGAGATTAAGTGCTTCTTCACCGTAAGGCGTAAGA
Organism: uncultured Candidatus Bathyarchaeia archaeon; assembly: GCA_964548345.1. Lineage (GTDB taxonomy): Archaea > Thermoproteota > Bathyarchaeia > Bathyarchaeales > Bathycorpusculaceae > SG8-32-3. Next base: position 13,294 of record CAZJQR010000053.1, read on the forward strand.
TGAAAAGCCCCATCAACATCTTTGCTTATCATTTTAGCCTCGCCTAGCCTCGTGATGTTTCTTGACGTCTCTTGAACGGTAAAGTCGAGCTTTTTAGAAATGTGTGAAAGTTTCAGCGGAATTTTCTGCAGAAGAAATAGTATGTCTAAGCGGTCAGTGCTTGAAAGCTCAAAGAGCAAACTGCTGAATTTCTTCAATCGAACAGCTCCTTTAGAAGTGTATATTTAGAATTTCATAGTCAAGTGTGATATTTCATACTTACTGTTGAGGCTGCCTTATCATTCGTATCTTGCCTCTATACTTTTGAGGCGAAATCTGATGGGCAAAAAAACTGCAGAGCACTCATTTTCAATCGAAATGAAATCAGAACGGTACGTTCAAAGAATGTCTTTTCTCGTTAAAGAAAACGGCAAAGTCTTCTTCGAGGGGGTCCTCGGCGAACTCAAAAACGTGGTCATGGTCGAAGGCGTGATGCTTGAAATAGAAGGCAGAAACGGGGTCCTGAAACTGGATATCACCCAGCAAGAAATGGAAAAGTGCCTTAACCCAAAAAAAGCAAATGGAGGTGAACAATAATGAACAGACAAAAGATCAGAAACGCGATGACATTACTTATGTTTGCATTGTTTCCCTTAATCTATTACTACTTTTCACCATATCTCATAATAATGGGGGCAGCCGAAGGCATAGTAGTTGGCAGTCTTATAGTCTTTGTTTCTCTGTTTGTTTTTTCCCTGTTTTTGGGAAGAGCCTTCTGTGGGTGGGTCTGCCCTGCAGGTGCAACACAAGAACTGTGTGCGCGGGTCAGAAACAAGAATTTTAAGAACGGCAAAAGAAACTGGATAAAATATGCCATTTGGGTCCCATGGATAGCCATCATAATCGTAATGTTCTTACACGCCGGAGCGATAAGAGCAGTTGACCCATTATATCAGACGTACTATGGCATATCAATCACGGGTCTTGAATCGGTAATCATTTTTCTCGCTATCGCTGGTCTAATAGCTGGCATTGCGCTGGTCGCAGGTAAAAGAGCAGCGTGTCACACTATCTGTTGGATGGCGCCATTCATGATAATTGGAAGAAAAATCCGCAACGCGGTTAACT
>CAZJQR010000054.1:0-14363 GCA_964548345.1 uncultured Candidatus Bathyarchaeia archaeon
AGCTGCGCATGCAATAGTGGCTGCAAAAGTAGTATTCTCTACCCCACCTTTCCACCTTAAACTGCGTTTTCTCCGTGTCAACTGGAACGCCACAAGTCGGGTCCTTAACAACTTTTTCGTTAGATGTCAGATTCAAGTCTCTCCTTAAAACGGCAGATACCCTTTGGTGTCTAAGACTTAAGTGTGTTTGTGGCTGTTGCGCCTCAATCACAAAAATATAAAGCATATAAACTCGATAAGAAAATTGAACCGAAAGGCATAGCCGGGCGCAGAATTGTTTGGCGCTAGACTTAAACTGGACTCAGGCTATTTAGATGAGTGAGGCGTTGATTTGCCTAAAAAAACCAAGATTTTATGCACTGTTGGTCCTTCGAGTTTTTCAGAGGAAACATTACGCAAGATGTTTAAGGCTGGAATGAACGGCTGTAGAATAAACACGGCTTACGGACACGTCGACCAATACAAATCAGTTATCGAGAGGATACGGGAAATCGCGGACATCCCAGTAATGATTGACATTAAAGGACCTGAAATCAGGATTAAGGCAACCCAAAAAAAGGTCGTTAAAAAGGGAGAAATCGTCGAGGTAGGCTTCAACGGCGAAGAAATTTGTTTTAACCATGATTTTTACGACAAAATGAATGTTAACGACATCGTGTACATCGACAACGGCAGAATAAAAACCCGCGTAGTTTCGAAGAGTAACAGAAGGCTAAATTTGCTTTTTATGGACAATGGCACCATAGAAGACGGGAAAGGCGTTAACGTTCCAAACAAACCTCTTTCAGTCTCAACCTTCTCAGAGAAAGATTTAGAACTCATAAAGTTTGCAGCCAAACTCGATGCCGAGTACGTTGCGCTGTCTTTCACAAGAGACGCTAAAGACGTGGAAAACCTGAAGGCTCAAGCGGGTGGTTTGGAGGGTGGGATAGTTGCCAAAATCGAGAACTTTGAGGGTGTGAAAAACTTTGAGGAAATTTTGGACACAGTAGATGGTGTAATGGTGGCTAGGGGCGACCTTGGAGTTGAGATAGAACCGGAAAGAGTTCCGCTGGTCCAGAAATCCATAATTAAGCAGTGTAATCAGAAGGGCAAGTTAGTGGTTACTGCCACGGAAATGCTTGAGTCCATGATTCATCAGCCAGCTCCAACCAGAGCTGAAGTTAGTGATGTGGCAAACGCAATATTGGACGGCACCGATGTGGTGATGCTTTCGGGCGAAACGGCTGTGGGTCAGTATCCTGTGGAAGCTGTTGAGATGATGTCCAGAATAGCTCACGCCACGGAGAACACGGTGGAAAGTCATGTTGAAGATTATGGGACTTTTGTGAACATATCGGACACGGTAAGCAAGGCTATTCAGAGAATCTGCCGGGACATGCCAGTTGACAAAATTATCACGATGACTATGTCGGGTTACACAGCCAGAATGATAGCCAGGTTTAAGGTTGCCCAGCCCATTATAGCGGTTACGCCGAAAACGAAGGTTAAGAAACAGTTAGAACTGGTGTTTGGCGTGTATCCAGTGCAAATAGAATATCGAAATGAAAAAGACCGCGTAGCATCGGTGGCAAACCATTTGCATGCCATGAAGCGTGTGGATGAGGCGGACATTACTTTGTTCACTTCAGGCGTCAGAACCACAGTAAAACACTCCAGCAACTCCATTGAAATACATAAAATCAAAGAGCTGCGAAAGTACATTCCCTCATAAACGCAAATTCAAACGCGTCATATAATCAGCTTATGAAGTGACAGCCGTTTTTACGTGACTAAAAATTTGAAAAATGTTTGAAAAGGTTTTGGTGTTAGGCTATCACCTTTCAGTAACTTAACTGTTGAAAAGCAATTTGGTTATTTTTAGTAATTTCTGGTAATCGCTCAAATTTTGAGTCTTCGCTTTCTCTAACACTTTTTTAGCTTGTGGAAAAACATGGCTAACTATACGGTTTACGTAAGGATAATAGTAACGTATCGCGAGTCGTATCTTCCTTGATACTTGGTATAGAAAACTGCTTATGGCAATAGCGAAAGCTGGAAATGCTGGTAGGATATACCAATCAAGTCTTGTTTGGACAAGAGTGAATAGCACAAGCACAATTGATATCCATGCAAGAATTAAAGTGTCTTCTTTTAAACGCTTGATAACGGCGTTGAACGCGCAAAGCCCTGCCGAAAAAGGTAGCAGTATTACCCAAACCAGGTTTTCGTTATTAACCAAGTAGCTAAAGTAATAAAGGTAGCCTCCGACGTGCCCTTCAATAGGGGTACTTGCTCTCATAATGCCGGAAAAAATGAAAAAAGATAGCCAGAAGTCCGGTCCAAAACGGAGAGTCATGTAAATCATCCAAGGAGCAACTATCAGAAGTCCCACGCGCCAAAGAAGAGAAAAACGTTTTGTGAAGAGAAACCTGACGCCTCTTCTTGGCGCGGCAAAATAAGCAAAAACGATTAACGGAATCAAAAAGGCTGCAACCTGTTTTATCATAAAAGCCAAACCAAAGAACATGCCACTTAAAGCTACATAGCGATTAGCACTTTCTGTTTTTTCACTTAAAAGCAAAAAGTATATGCTAGCCAAAATAAAAAAGACGAAAGGAACATCAAGCATGGCATGCCTTGCAAACAAATAGAAAGTCGTAAACGTGCCCAGAACCAGCGCTGAAAGAAGACCAACATGCAAGTTGTAAAGTTTTTTTCCCAAATAGAAGACAAGAACTAAAGACAGCGTGCCGAATATAGCACTCCAAAACCTTGCGGCGAAGTTGTTGATGCCGAAGATTTGGTAGGCAAGAGACATCAACCACATGAAAAGCGGCGGCTTACCAATCCACATTAATAAGTCGCCATACGCCCAAGGGGTCATGTAGTCTCCGTTCCTAATCATGTGGAATGCCCATTGAGAGTATGTTTGCTCATCGGTAACCCAGAGAGGTTCGCTTCCCAAGTTAACAAAGAATATTGTTGAAAAAGCCAGAATTGCCAAAATACAAAGGACATCGGCGTGTTCCGAAAACCAAGGACGTTTTTTGTTAGAATTTTTCAGGGTTTCAGCATTCTTTTTATTTTGCCTAGTTAAGTGGACAAAGCGCACGATTGTAAAAATAATCACAGCCACCACAGCACACACAATTGCATCAAAAGCAATAATAGCCCACGGTAGAGAGTTGGTGTTTTGCGAGGGCAAGTTTTCACCAGTTGAATCGCTTAAGGCAAAAGCGTAGACGCGATAATCATTGGAGCCAACGTAAAGGTTGCCGTTCACTATTGCTGGAGAAGAATCCACAGAGCTTTCAGTTGCGTAACTCCATTTCTTAGCTCCTGTAAAAGCATCAAAACAATAAATGCTGTAGTCTTCAGAGCCCACATACACGTTGCCATCCACAACCACGGGCGAAGACCTGACCCAATACCCAGTTGGGTTCTGCCATATTTTCTTGCCGTTTGAAGCGTTTAGGCAGTAAACGTTATTGTCATCGGAGCCTACATAGGCGCATCCGTAAGCGACAGCGGGGGAAGAGTACACTGAACCTTCTGTTCGATACTCCCAAATCTTGGCACCCATGGAAGCATTCAAACAACAAACGTAACCGTCGATGGAGCCTACGTAGATAGCTCCGTTGTATACACTAGGAGCAGACATAAAACTCCCAGTATGGGTACGCCATATTTGATCACCTGTAGACTCATTAAAAGCATAAACACAAAAGTCGTCAGTGGCAACGTAGACTACGCCATCATAAACGGCAGGCGAAGAGTACACACGATATGAAATCGGGTAACTCCGTATTTTAGCTCCATCTGAAGCGTTAAGGCAGAACACATCGTGGTCTCCCGAGCCTATGTAAACGCGACCTTCTACAACTGTAGGAGAAGACTGCACAAAACCTCCTACTGCCGATTTCCAGAAAATCTTTCCCGTGGCAATATCTAGACAGTATAAGTAGCCGTCATCTGAGCCTACGTAGACAGAACCATTGTAGATGGCAGGCGACGAACGCACTTCATTTCCGGTTGAGTAGTTCCACAATGGTTTGCCGTTAGAGGAGTTGAAACAGTAAACACGCCAATCACTAGAACCTACGACAACGCTGCCTTTAGCCACTGCTGGGGAAGACCTTACCGTTCTCAATGTTTTGCAAGTCCACAAGAGTTTGACGGAGCTGGTTGAACTGTTGCCCGTTATGTAACCGCTGTGGCTGGGGTCATGACGGAACATCGTCCAATCATCGGTGCTTGAACTGATGTTAGTACTTGAGGCTAATGCTATGTAGTATGATTGAAGTAAAATAAGCGAAAGGGGGATTATTAGCAACCACTTGTGCTTTCCCATTGCCATCCCAAAAGAGACTATATGCAAAATAGAATATATTACTGTTGAAATTGAAAACATCGTAAAGTTCAAGTCTTGCAGCCAAACCATGACTTAGAGTTAGAAAATAAATCCGAGCAGCAGAACAATATTTCAAATATACGACTGCACAATGCGGGTTAAGTCAACAAAATAGGAACTTGAAAGAAGACTTAAAGAGCTTCCGAAGCAACATATAACTGCGCATTCTAATATGGGAGGTTCTAAAAATCACCCCAGCAAATTTGTCGAGAGCTTCAGCATGGTGAAAGGCACTTAGATACCACTTCGTACCTCCAAGCATCTTCCCCACCACAGTGGGTGCCCTAGTCGCGTGGGCGGTTGACCGCAGTTTTTTCCCTTTTATTTCTTCCTTGTCATGGCCGGCGTGGTAGTCAACCACATGCCTCTCATTTTTCTATTTCTGTGCCGTTCCAGTAAATCAGCTTCTGATATGGAAGCGTTATGGGCACATCGTCGATTTTGGTTTCGTAGACAATGTCGAGGTGGATACCGTATTTTCGGATAAGGCTGCTTGACGCGTTCCATATTACGGGTGACAGCGCGTCAGGTCCAAATGTGCCCCACAGTTTGTCAGTGGTTCCGCGGAAGCCGTATCCGTAGTCGCTGGGCAGCACATAAGCCGTGTTAGCTGGGAATTCTTCGGTGGACGAAAAAAGTCGTGTGTAGTACCAGAACGCTTTTATGACGTTGAGGTGTTCCCGCTTAAGAATTCCGTATTCTGTTGTAGCGGTGTTGTTGGCTGGGGAATCGAAGATAATTATGTATTTAGCGCCGTTTCTATAAGCCTGAATCATGTCGCTGAAGAGTTGCAGGGGTTCTTCTACAAAAGGTGCCTCCGTGTACTTCCACGTTATCATAGTGCCCCACTCCTTGCCCATGGTTTTGGCTGCGCCTCGGGTGAGTGCCACGGCGAGCTGGCGGCTTTGGTTTCCGACGAATTCGCCGAAGACAACGTCGTAGCCGAGTATGTAGTCGTACCAGTACAGCGCGTAGTCGGATGTGAACAGTTTGAGGTTGGGGCTGCCGTAGTAGTCGGAGTAGTTTGCTAAGAAGTAGTTTGTGTGGGCTACAAATCGTTCTGCGGCGTCCGTGTAGTTCTCTGGGTACGGAGGCTTTGGCACGCTGTCTATTTTTTTGCCTCCCGCTTCGTCGAAGACGTAAGCTCCCAGTAGCTTGTCGCCCCATCGTTGCATTCCGTCAAGGAAGAAAGGGGAGCTTGGACCTTGAGGCGGTAGGTAGGGTGGCAGGGTTGTTTCTGCGGTGAAGCCGATGTAGATGATGAAGTTGAAGTTTCCTTGGTACAGGTAATCACAAACCCGCGTTAGCTTAGCCGTGTCGGTAGTGACGTCGAGCGAGCCTAGAATAATTAGGTTAACGTAGCCTTTAACGGCATCAGCGATTTTGTAGACGATTTCTTCATCGTCGAACGCTACGCTAATTCCCACGTACACTGGTTGATCATCAGTGTCCGTCATCCCCTTAATTAGCAGGGTGGCGCCGATGAGCGCTATAAGAAGCCCGAAAACGAGAAGCAACGCAGAGAGAACTATACTGTATCTTCTGGCGCTTTTTCCCCAGACGTGGGATAGCCTGTTAGGAAAACCGTTGTTCTGGTTGAGTCTCCAGTAAAAGAGTATACGGTGTACCTCCAAAAGCGCAGTTGGAACCGCGTAAACCTTCTCCTATGCGTTGTTCCTTATTTTGATTACCCTCTCTTTTTTACTTTCGCATCCGATTAGTTTTGCGAACAGCGTCGAAACTGCTGAAGTTCAAGTGGCTCCAAGCAACCTTGCTATTAGAGGGGGGTCTATTGCTATTGGCGCTTTCCGCAACTAATAACATGTAGAAAGCAAAAGCCGAACATATTTGCCGCTTAATAAGATCCTGATAGTGGTTCATTGTAGAAACCTGTAGGGGGCTTATCGGCAAGGCGGTCTGCCAAAAAATAGGGGGGTAGGTCCCGTATTGGCGCAGAAAAAGCCCAATAGCATGTTGAAAATCAGCAGTCTGGGGGTCTGTGGAATTCCATGCAGTTTAGTCGCGCGCGCGTCATATCAACGGGGGAAAGGGCGAGGGGTAAAATCGACCCCTAAATTTACCCCTAAGAATATCCTGATGGATCTGAAAAAAAGGAATAAAAAAATTAAAGTAAAGTAGTTCACTAACAGATAAAGCGCATTAAATACTTTAACCCATTTTGTAGAGTTTGATACCTGCAATTATTTGCCAAACACCTGAAAGAGTTAATCCAAACAGTACAAGTATTGCTAGGGGTTCAAACAAAACTCCGATAGCACCTAAGAGGGTTAAGGTACCTGCAATTATAACCAAGTAACTAATGCCCTTGCTAAAAACTCCTTTCAACATAACCGAACCTGTAATAATAGAAGCTGTTCCGAAGAACATCAAAGCCAAGTTTGCGAAAACGTTACTCAATCCAATGGCATACTCAGCCGATGCCAGATATGCTGCTTGCATAGCCTCACTGGTTGTAGCCTGGTAACTACCACTTATTGGAAGGAGAGATATTATTTGAGTGCGCGATACAAGGAAAGCGACCACTGCTACCAGCCACAATGCGGTACCCATCAACATATGAGTCTTCTTGACATTCTTCAGAGCGACATAGAGTCCCAGCACCCCTGGCATCAGAAGTAACTCTCCAAAGGCAGCTAAAGCGTAGAGTGAGACGGGAGGTACAGGATTATTAAGAATCATCTCTGGGGTAAGCGTAGGAGATGTTTGTACAATTATTAGAGCAAGAAAGAACAGAAACAGGACAAGTCCAGCGGCGAACAAGGAGAATCCACCGATCTTATACATTCCTTTCCAAGATTGATCTAAACTCACTTCAACATCACTTTTTCCGTTGGTTACAAATAAGAACTATATAACACTTATCAATCATGAAATTGAGAAAGTTTTTTCGAGAAGACGCTTCCTAACATTCGATTATTTTTTGGTTAATGGTTTTAATTTTTTATTAAAAATCAATTTCCTTGCTTAATGCACTTAAAATAATAAAAGTTGACAAGTAGAGGCTTTGTAAGCTGAAAATGTAATATACCAATACTGCATTGCTCTTTCTATAATATAACTGGAGAGAGGTGAAGAAATGGATATTGAAATAGCGATTTTGATTGCAGGTGTTTTGATAATGGTGGGAGCAATTATCGGAGGAGGAGCAATCTATGCTGGACTGGAAAAACTGGTCGACGCAATGAAAAAACAAAAATAAATGCTTTTGTTGAATGTGGGACTTGCCCATATACGGGTTGGGTGAATTGGATTAAAATTCAATTTCCTTCTTTTAATTTTTTTTGATTAAATTTTAACCCCAACTCGAATATCACCGATTATTTTGGCAAGCCACCAAAAGCTTGTTTTAGATTTTGTTGATATTCCTTGAAGGTTGTGCGGTCTTTCTTTGTGACTCTGATTGCGGTTTGTGTTTTTCGTTCAATGAATTCATTATAGTCTATAATCATGACTCTAGAAAATGGGGTTTTAAGCAAGACTATTGTCAAATTGTTCGCTGGAACACTCGAAAAACAAGTCAAGAGATCATTAGAGAAGTTGAAAAAAATTTTGGAGAAATACATACTCACACGAAGACAACAATATTTATGCATTCAGACTAATGTGCGAGCTTCCACAAGTCATAAAAATTGAAACACACCCTAATGATTTCTATTCAATTTAGGACTGGAAATCTAGTATGGAAGATTGGAAGATAAAGATTGCAATGCTGTGGATAGTTCTCGAGTTTGGGTGGATTATAGGTGGAGTGGTGGGGCATAATATACGCGCGCGCTATCAGAAAGAGGTACTATAGTATATTCAAATCAATATAGGGTATAGGTATAGTCGGAATCGAGTATACGCTATTTTATATGAAGGTTTTACGTCTTTGTTTTCTTCCTGAGCATTGAACCAAAGAAAAGCCCGATTAGACTAAGCAGAAACAGAACAATTCCGTTCATGAACATCTGGGAACCGATGAATAGCCCTCCAACTAGAAACCATTCAAAAGTTGTCAGAGAAGCCGCGGGATTGGATTCAAGGTAACTCTCGTGCACCCAGTTGGAGAAATCTTCCCCAAGAACTGCATTGTTCAGAACAATCGAAAACAGCATTAGAACCGTGAAAAGTATTGAGATTTTGACTACTGTCTCCTTTCTGCTATCGGTTATTCTTCCAGAAAAAACGTAGCCAATTACTAAAGCACCAAGAAAAACTGAGACTGCAGCGCCGATTGGAGGCCCTGACTGCAAGCCTAAAGTTGATATCAACACTATTTCCAAAGGATAGGAAATAAAAACAGTGACTAAAAACAATGATGCCACGGCAATTATGACATCCCCAAATCTCAAATTCTCTCCTCCTCCGAAACATAGTCTTCCTTTTCAGTTTTTATGACTTGTGGAGAGAAACATAGACTGATACAATTGAACCGCAAAACGTATTGGTTGGATTAAAATTTAAGCGCGCGCTTGATGTGTGTTAAATCTGTGGTTATAAGACACTTTATTGATTTACGTTTTAATCGTTAAAAATACAAAATTTATGAAAAACTACGATTGGAACAACAGTGTTATATATAAGGGGCTATAGTCTGTTCCGAGCAGCTAGCCCGCAATTGCTTAACCGCCAAACGCTGATTCTGCTCTGAAGTCCAAGCCATAAATAGAGGGGCTATAAGCTTTGCCGAGCAACAGAGAACGCGACCAAATCATCACGCGAAAAGTCCAGCGCCAACGCACGTTTCCTCACGGAAACTTTAAGAGCAAAAGCAATCTGCATCTCTTGCAGAATAAACAGCTAAAGAAGGATCCATTTTGAAAATCGGAATCGCAACCAGAAACATGGAAGCATGGAGCAGCACTCAGCTAAGAGAAGCCCTAACCAAACACGGCATCCAATACGAATGCTTCACCTTCCAAAAACTCATCGCACAACTCGGACAAAAACCATACTTCAAAGTCAACAACCTAACATTACTAAACGACCTAGACGCCCTCGTAATCCGCCCAATCGGAAGAGGCTCCCTGGAAGAACTCGTGTTCCGAATGGACATGCTCTACAAACTCGAACGCCAAGGCTTCCTCGTCATAAACCCCGCCGAAGCCATCGAACACTGCGTCGACAAATACGACATCCTAGCAATCCTAGAAGACAACAACATACCCATACCACGCACAATGGCAACAGAAAGCACAAACGAAGCGCTAAGAGCCTTCACCGAACTAGGTGGAGACGTAATAGCAAAACCCCTTTTCGGCTCAAGAGGCATAGGCGCAACCCGCATCGTAGACCCAGAAATCGCCGCCACAATCTTCAAAGCCATAACCTTCCACCACGGCGTAATCTACATCCAAGAATTCGTCCCCCACGGCTACTCCGACATCCGCGCATTCGTCATCGACAACCACGTGACAGCGGCAATGCGACGCATCTCAAAAAGCTGGAAAACAAACTACAGCCAAGGAGCCAAACCAGCCCCAATAAAACTAAACCCACAACATGAAGAGTTAGCCACCAAAGCCGCCAAACTTGTCGGCTGCAAAATCGCAGGTGTCGACATCCTCGAAGGACCAAAAGGCCCAGTGATCGTTGACGTGAACAGCCAGCCTGGCTGGAAAGGCTTGCAAATGGTCACAAAAGTCAACATCGCCGACGAAATTGTAACCTTCATCCTTTCCGAGCTAAAACGGTAAAAGTGAAAAGCCATGCGCAAAGTAGACATAGAAAAATACGACCTCTCCACAAAAACCTCAAAAAAAATAACTGACTACGTCGCGGAAGAAGAGCCGCTTCACCTTTTTGTGAACACGACCTACTGGGCAACCATCCTGTGCTCCCCCTCGAATTTGAAGGAGATGGCAGTTGGACACCTGCTTTCAGAAGGCATACTCAAATCCACCGCGGAAATCGAAGAAATAAACCTGAAAGAAACCGAAAATTCCTGCCAAGCCAAACTGAAAGCCACAATTAACGTCGCAGAAAGATTAAGCCTCTCAAGACTCCACCAGCGCGTAGTCACCTCCGCTTGTGGTGAACAATCAATTTATCAGTATCAGCGAAAACCAATCAAAGTAACCTCAAACCTGAAAGTCAAAGCCGAAATCGTCTTCAATTCCGTCAACCAACTAAACTTTAAAGCTGAAATATTCAGGCAAACAGGTGGAGTACACGCAGCAGCCGTCTACACAGCTGACGGCGCTCTCGCGGCATTGGCTGAAGACGTTGGTCGACACAACGCCGTGGACAAAGCAATCGGCATGGCAGCACTTAAACAAACCAGCTTTGACCAGTGCTTCCTAACTTCAACAGGAAGGTTATCAGGCGACATAGTCTTCAAAGCCTCCAAGGTTGGTCTGCCAATTGTGGCTTCTTTGGGAGCAGCCTTGGATTCTGGCGTTGCCATGGCTAAAGCGGCGAATTTGACGTTGGCTGGGTTTGTACGGAGAAAACGCATGAACATTTACTGTTATCCGGAAAGAATACCTCTTTAGATTTTTCCCTGTTTTGTGTGCTATTAAAAAAAGGGTAGCAAAGGGCGTTACATGTGTTACATGTATACGTTTAGCAGTTTTCTTTTTAGCAGTATGTATATTGCGATTGCTGTGATGGCAAACTCTGGAATCAGGTACACTCCATTATAGATTGCAGAGCCAATTACGCCGTCGATGGAAAACGACGTGAAGAACACTATGCCTGCCGCAAACGAGCATAGAAACCTTCCAACTATTCCTATTGCAATTCCAACGACTGGTATCTTTTTGACTGCGCCTGCCAAACCCAATGAAGCGAAAGCCAACGGGTAATCCAGCAAACCTTGCAACGGATGGATTATGTAAGACCCTGGAAGCAAAGCGTGAATCAGTCCATACACGAAGCCTGCAAAAACTCCGTATTTCACGCCTCTGCGCAACGCGAACCATAGAAGTGGCACTAATCCAGCGATTGTAACAGAACCGCCTTGAGGCATATGGAAGATTGGTGGCAAAACATCCTTTAGCACAATCGTCAAAGCAATGAAGATTGTCGCTTCTGCTAGAATCTTTACTCTCTGAGCACTAAGATTCGTTTCTGTCAAATTTTTCCCTCCGCCAGTATTATCTGGTTCAGGTTCTAAGGGTCGACAGCGATTCAGCCGTCCTCTCAGCCAGGTCACGTTTCCCAGCTCCCCGAAACCTGGAAGGGGATAATGTTATTTACTGGTATTTTAATTTTCCTAAAGCCTAGAAACGAAACGGAGAACATTGAGGAATGCAGCCTCTGCCTAAAAAATACAATTTCAGCGAGATAGAGCGGAAGTGGCAGCAGAGATGGGAAGAAATGGGAATCTACCATTTCGACTGGAACGACACCAAACGCGTTCCCTTCACCATCGACACTCCACCGCCGTACCCGTCAGGCGAGTTTCACATGGGCAACATCTTGAACTGGACCTACTTTGACATCGTAGCCCGTTACAAGCGCATGCGCGGTTTCAACGTGCTTTTTCCCCAAGGCTGGGACTGCCACGGCTTAAGCATCGAGATACAGGTGGAAAAAGAGCATAAGGTTCGAAAGCGTGATGTGCCGCCCGACCAGTTCCGCAATTGGTGCGAGCAGCTCATCGAAAGGTACATCGCCATAATGAAGGATGCCATCCTGAAATTGGGCTGTAGCATAGACTGGACCACAGAGTACCGCACAATGGACCCTGATTACTGGCGCAGGACGCAACTCAGCTTTATACTCCTGCACAAGAAAGGCTACATGTACCAGGGAACGCACCCAGTGAACTGGTGCCCACGCTGCGAAACCGCCATCGCAGACGCAGAAGTTGACTACGAGAAACGCGAAGGCACACTGAATTACATCCGCTATCACTTGGAAGGCGGCAAAGAGCACCTGCTGATTGCAACGTCGCGACCTGAGTTCATTCCTGCATGCGTAGCGGTTGAAGTGAACCCTGAAGATGAACGGTTCAAGAAGTGCATCGGCAAAAAAATCACCGTCCCCATAGTCAACCGCACCGTGAAGATTATCGGCAATGAAGCAGTTGACCCAGACTTCGGCACGGGTGTGGTTCAGATTTGCACGTACGGAGACAAGGAAGACGTAAAGACAGTGATGAAACATAAACTTCATGTCATAACGCTTCTTACTGAGAACGGAAGGATAACCGAGAACGGCGGCAAATACGCAGGCTTAACCGTGAACCAAGCCAGAAAAGCCATCGTTGAAGACCTCGCCGCGGAAGGGTTGCTGGAGAAAACAGAGAAGCTCATGCAGGAAGTCGGTGTATGTGACCGCTGCAAGTCACATGTTGAAATTCTTGAGCGCAAGCAGTGGTTCATGAAAACCCGCAAATTAACAGACGCCGTGGAGAAAGCCGCCAACGAAGTAATATGGTATCCTGATTACATGAAAACGCGCTTGATTGACTGGGCAAAATCCCTAGATTGGGACTGGGTAATAAGCCGCCAACGCGTGTTCGCAACACCCATACCCGTATGGTACTGCAAAAACTGCGGTGAACTAATCCTCGCTGAAGAAAACTGGGTTCCCATCGACCCGAAACTGGAAAACCCACGCATAGATAAATGTCCAAAATGCGGCGGTAACGAGTTCATCCCAGAGCGCGACGTGTTTGACACCTGGATGGACAGCTCAATCACATGTGCAGTGCACGCAGGCTGGCCAGCCTGTGAAGATTGGCACAGGCTATTTCCTGCTGACGTGCACCCGTCAGGCATAGATATAATCCGCACTTGGGCGTACTATCTTATGGTCCGGCACTTGGCACTTTTCAACGAGAAGCCATACAAAACCTGCCTCATAAACGGCATGGTTCTTGGTTCAGATGGCAGAAAAATGAGCAAGTCACTTAAGAACTACGTTGCAGCACCTGAAGTTTTAGGCAAGTACGGCTCGGACGCCACGCGCCAGTGGGCAGCGGCAGGCGGCGCTACGGGTTCGGATATTCCCTTCAGGTGGCCCGATGTAGAGTATGGCAGGCGCTTCCTTGTTAAATTGTGGAACGTGTCGAAATTTGCGACTAAACTTTTGGAAGACTTTACACCTAATGAAACAGGTGCGTTTGTGCTTCAACCTTTGGATAAGTGGATTTTAAGCAAGGCGGAAAAGTTAACACAGAAAGTAACTGATGCCATGGAGAAATGTCAATTCAACATCGCTGTGGAAGAAATTCGCAATTTTACTTGGCACGCTCTCTGCGACTGCTATGTGGAAGCGGTTAAGGATAGACTTTACAGGCCAGAAACACACGGTGAAGCTAAAAAAGCAGCTGCACAACACGCGCTTTACGAAGTGTTATATCGTGTCTTGCAGTTTCTCTCTCCGGTAACGCCACATCTGACGGAGGAAATCTACCAAGCCATGTACGTTGATTACAAAGGCTACAGGAGTTTGCAATTGTCGCCTTGGCCTGAATTTACCCAAGCGCTTGCGGATGACCAAGCGGAAGAACATGGAGACTTGATTATCGCAGTAATAGGCGAAGTTAGACGAGAGAAAGCAGAGAAGCGAATGCCGCTGAACACGCAAATCAAGACGTTAACGGTTTACGCTGGAGACCAGAAAGCGGCGGAAATCATCCAGAAAGGCAACGTTGATATAGCTGGAACATGCAAAGTTGCTAATCTTGAAGTTTTAGGGGAAAAGGGTAGCGGCAGAGAACTAGCGGAATATCCTGAGGTTACGTTTATAGCGGAATATGAAATGTGAAGCCTTTGAAAGAAACTCAAAAAATGAAAGTTGGCATAATAGGCTGCGGCGCCATAGGCACTCTCATAGCTGAAGCGGTGGATCGAAGAATGGTCGTATGCGACGAGCTGATTCTTTACGATTTCGATGGCAAAAAATCTGAAACGCTTAAGAGTTCGCTGCATTTTCCTGTAACGGTCGTGGCGAGTCTTGATGAGATGCTGAAGCTTGAGCCTAGGGTAATCGTGGAAGCGGCGTCACAGCAGGC
>CAZJQR010000055.1:0-14284 GCA_964548345.1 uncultured Candidatus Bathyarchaeia archaeon
ATTATGTGTATTCAAAAAAATTGTCTTCTTCTCTTTTTTTAATTCAAGAATGAATTCTCTTACAGTTGTTGCCGATTCAGGATCAAGATTTGCAGTAGGCTCATCCATAAAAAGAACGTCTGGGTCATGTATAAGTGCACGTGCAATAGCAAGTTTCTGCTTCATACCCTTAGATAAAGTCCCTGCCAAAACATTCCTTTTATCCCAAAGCCCCAACATATCAAGGAAACGTCTAATGTTCTCTTTCCTTTCAGCATCCGTACAATCGTATATTTTTCCGTAAAAGTCCAAGTTATCATAAGCGGTCAGATGTTCAGATAACCCAACATTATCGGGAACTAACCCGATGATTTTCCTTATTTTCAAAGAGTCCTCTTTGTTGCCTATTTCATATCCTCCTACTTTGGCGCTTCCGCTAGTCTTTGATATCAAGCAACATAGCATTCTCACGGTCGTGGTCTTTCCAGCGCCATTCGGTCCTAGAAAACCGAAAACTTCGCCCTCATCAACATGCAAAGTGAGGTCTTCCACTGCAGTAAGATTGCCAAAGTTCTTAGTCAGATTTTCAGCATCAATCACTATTGTCACCAAAATGCGTGAGCTCAATTATTTCCTCAATAAGTCTTAAGAAATTATTGGTTATTATTTTGCTTTTTGTTTTATGTGGACGGATATTCCCGCGCGCGCGTGTTCCTCGCTTACGTCTTTTCCATTGTACCATCTACATCATTCCTTTTTTCGGCTAAACTCTTTCGCTATTGAAGCCGCTATATCAAGCAGTTCTTCCTCAGGATTACCCTTAGCTCTCGTAAGCTCTACTGTGTCTGTGGTATACCAAAAAATTTGGTCTTTCCTCAATAGCTTCCTAAGCAATTGCTCAGGACCATCTCCGAAGATGACATGCCCTTCAGGGAAAAGAGCTACAAGAGACCTCTCCTTCGGATAGGCTATCGCCTTCCATCTCCACTTACGCTTACCGCTCTTTTTTCCACCCATCTCAAACAGCCTTCAAAAGTATATTTTGAGTGTCTATTCTCTTTGCGTATTTAGAGCGAACCCGCGAAATGAAATCCCCAAACTCTTCATCCTCTCGCTTTTTCTCTTTCACAACCGCGAGTATCACAATTTTAACCCCGTTTGCTTTCTTTACCATCGTTATCACCTCACAATTAGCTTAGAAACCAAGGTCTTTGTTTCGGTTCAGGTAACTAATGTAGTCCCGTATCCCACGCATGTCCCCATTAGGAAAGAATTTGATTAGCCGAGGTGGCGGGGTATCCTTGTTCTTCGCGTTTGCACGTTCGGTTATGTCCCCGAACCGCGTCATTATAACCACAGTCCTTTCTATCATGCCGAGCCTTCTTGCTTCTTTGATATGCCAGCGTATCTCTTCCCAACCTATGTATTTGCCGAACACTATGCAATACTTACCAAGCTTGTTGCCGAAAAGGTCTGTTCGATATTTGTCAGAAGTCTTGAGGACTACCGAGCTTCCTAAATCATGAAACTTGGCATACTCTTTTGCGAACTCTAAGACAGTCTCTTCCGCTTGAAAGTCTATGTCCAGAATTAGGTTGGTGCTTGTGGAAAAGCCTATAACAACGTTACCTTCAGAAGGCTTACTTGGTGGTTCGATTGCTTTGTTTCCGTAAAGGTCTGCGTTGTACCAACCATCTCCGCTTAAAGGCACATCGCTTTCTATCAATTCTCTAAGCTTTTCTGCTTCGCTAACAACGTACTGTGGAATATATACAACCTTTTCCGAATCAGCACACTCTTCTATGTGTTGGATTACGATTTGCCTGACGAATTTCAGGATAGGCTCTTTCAATTTCAGGAGTGTCTTCTTTCCGCTTAGAAGAGCGAGTTGATAAGCTCTATGCTTACCTTTCATATTGCATCCCTGCTTTGTAGCTGTGAACTTTCCTTACCTTAATCCAATCTTGGACGTTAAGCAAATCCCCGAAGTCATCGAATACGAAACCGTTTGGAACTGGCGGTATCTTGTTATTCTTTACTCTATGGCACGTCGTTTTCATCAACGTGTACTGAGCAGAACGCTTTTTGTCAGGATTAACTTTAACTTTAAAACTGAAACGCTTGCGTTTCCCTGTCTTGGTTGTGTAGTTGCCATAGAACCGAGCGTACTGTTTACGAGTGACTATCCTACGCCTTCTCAAGTCTGTGGGTATAAAGGGTGGAAGCTTTCTTCTTCTACTTGACATGCTTTATCACCTCTTTTTCAGGCTTAACAATGTCTCCATCCTCGAAGCTTGGGTTGCTATGGTCTATTATCATAGGTCGGAACTCGCCTTTTCTTAGCTTTCGAGTTTTTCCCGTCTTGAGGTTTATGATAGCTACTTTTCAAGAAATCAGAAGTCATAATTCGGATAGTCTCAGATATCTCCAAGGGGGTTGAAAGCAAATCCTAGCGGTTCCACCACAAAAAGCACGCATACTTTTTTTGATAGGTTAGAAAAACGAAAATTAAGCTTAATCCTCTTCTAGTCCTCAGATGATTCTGAAGGAAACCAAATGTCATCAAATAGGATTAATCCATCGCCCTCTGAATCCTCTGTGCTTAAACTCTCTTCATTTGCGTGTTTCGTTTTCCGTTTCGACGCGGGACTGTAAGCTTTCAGTTGGTCTTTATGCCTGATTTTTCTTATATTGTCATCGATTGCCGACTTTAATATACCGAAAAATATTGCCAACAGATAGCCTCCTACAGCAAACAGAACGATCCAAGCGAAATCACTCATCGACTATTGCCTCGTCCTCGAAATCGTGTTCTATTCCTGCTCTGTCTAGATAGCTGTGCAGAGTTCTGAGTAAACTTGCTGTGTTTGTTGCGAGCTTTAGCTCCAAGTCATCAATTTGATTTTTTAGTTTCTGAACTTCCTTTTGTTGTTCTGCCTTCACTTTTGCGACTGTTTGAGGCAACAGGTATGATAGCGCTTTTTTGTATTTCTGCAACAGTTCATCAACTTCGTGTTTGCTGTAATGAAAATCTATACCTCTCGGTTTATGTGCCAACATAGGCGCTATAATATTTGAATTAAGACCAGCGCTTTCCAGTTTTGACTGCATGAAATCTCGAAAGTCATGCGGGGTAAAGCGTTTCTGCTCCAAATCGTGCCAAGCAACAAGTGAAGCCTTAGCAAACTTTGCTTCTATGGCTTGCGTTCCGAGTGGTGCAACTACTTTGTTTTTCCTGTAAGCTATGAAAATCGGTGACTCTCTATTTGCTTGATATCCACGTCTCCGCATTTCCTTTTTGTAATTTTCAAGTTTCTCAACCGCTAAAGAATGAAGAAATGCGACCTGTTTCAAGCCTCTGTACCTGCCTTTTCCTTTGCCTTTCAATCTTGAACTCTCAATAACCAGTTGATACGGCACTTCGGAATCTTGTGTGGGTTCTAAATCGTTCCAAGTAAGTTCCACTAGAGTGCCAATTCTAAAAGCTGTGCTTGCTAAGAACCACAAAATTGCTTTATCCCTTTGACTTTGCATTGCATCTTCTAAGTCTAAAATGTCTTGCATTTCTGGACAGCGCTGTTTGTGTTCGGGGTGAGTGATGTTACTCGCTGTGTTGCTGGCAAGTTCTCTTCGATTATGTTTGTAAAAACTCAATACAGCCGTCTTTAAAGCCATCTTTGCTGATTCTTGCAGCTTAGTGTCTGCGAAAAATGACTCCAAAAGATTTTCCGCTTGAAATTCTTTATACGTCCCAATGTTCCTTTGTCCTTCCATCTTTAAGGCTATCAGCTCATCTGGGTTCTTGCCAACAGCCTTACAATACCTATGCAAATTCCTCAGGTAAGTTCTAATTGTCTCTTCCGAAGTGAGCTTATTGAACCAAATTCGACCTGCATCGAATTGTTTAATCCACCGAATCCGCGAAGTCACCATCTTACTCAAAACTACTCACCTCCCAAAAGCTCTTAAAAATTCTGAATTCAGGGTCAAAATTCGAAATACCTAAACTCACGGATTCAGATACAGTTTTATACCTAATCATTAAAGGGAGAAGTGCACGCTGGAGTCCTTTCACATGTCTGTGTCGCCCAGTATCCGAGAGGTTTTGGCGCGAAGAATCGCGGGAGAGATAATCCTCTCAGGCAAGCCTGGGGCGACGATGCGGAAGTGGCGTGAGCTTTTTGCTGTGTCGCAGATAAGTCTTTCAGACAGGATGTCGCTTTCATCCTCGGTTATAAGCGATTACGAGAGCGGCAGAAGAAAAAGTCCAGGCGCCAAGTTCATCAGGCGTTTCGTGTTGGCGCTGTTGCAGATTGACGAGGAAAAGGGCAGTCGCTTCACAAGGGAGTTTGCGAAGCTGACGAGTTCGCCGTCGATGGCTATTGTGGACCTGAGGGAGTTTCCGATTCCTGTTCGTGTGGAGTACTTGTGTAAGGCTATAGAGGGTGAAGTGGTTGCGTGTAAGGATAAGTTTGTGAAAGAAGTTAGCGGTTACACGGTAATAGACAGTAAAAGGGCGGTTGAGGCTCTTTCGGGGTTGGAGTACGCGCAGCTGTTCGGAGCAACAACCGACAGGGTTTTGGTGTTCACTAACGTGGAGAACGGGTGCTTGCCGATGATGATTGTGCGTGTCAGCAGTTTGAAACCGCGAGTGGTGGTTTTTCACCGCTTGAAACCAGATGATTATGCCATTAAGCTGGCGGAGTACGAGCAGGTGCCGCTTATTTACTCAGCGGTGCCGAGTGTGGAGCAGCTGGTGAAGTCACTGAGGAAGCTGTATCGCATAGCGTTGCGGATAAAGCTGGGAAGACGTATTCGCCCACCACCGAAAATAAGCGCGTAAAGTGGCAGTCTTGGGCAAATGAGCGATATGACTTAAATCTCGCCAAGCAAATACTTCTCCCCAACAATCATTCATTTAAAAGGTGAATTGGCATGAGAAGTGATGAGATGAAAAGTGGGATTGAACGTGCACCTCACAGGGCATTGTTGAAGGCTTTGGGGTTGACCGATGAGGATATTGCGAAGCCTTTCATTGGAGTGGCGAACAGCTTTACCACGATTGTTCCTGGGCACATACACCTGAAGAACATCGGGGAAGCGGTTAAAGCGGGGATTTTAGAGACTGGCGGCACACCGTTTGAGTTTAACACGATTGCGGTTTGTGACGGCTTAGCCATGGGGCATCAGGGTATGCGGTATTCGCTGCCTTCGCGCGAGTTGATCGCTGATTCCGTGGAGGTTATGGTGCAGGCGCACAGGCTGGACGGTGTGGTTTTGATTTCGAACTGTGACAAGGTTACTCCTGGCATGCTCATGGCTGCTGCGCGTTTGGATGTTCCCGCGATCTCGGTTACTGGCGGTGCGATGGCGTCTGGCAGGTTCAAGGGCGAAAAGGTCGGTGTGACCGACGTTTTTGAGGGCGTGGGCAAGGTTATTGCGGAAAAGATGACGGAGGAAGAGCTTTCGCGGCTGGAGAGCGTGGCGTGTCCAGGTTGCGGCTCATGTAATGGCATGTTCACAGCGAACACGATGGCGTGCTTGACTGAAGCGTTGGGTATGTCTTTGCCTTTCTGTGCTACGGCGTTGGCTACGAGCGCTGAGAAGTTGAGGATAGCAAAGGAAACGGGCGAGAAAATCGTGGCGCTTATCCAGAAAAACTTGAAGCCTTCGCAGATTTTGACGCGTGAGGCGTTTGAGAATGCTGTGGCGGTGGATATGGCGCTTGGTGGTTCCACGAATTCGGTGCTGCACCTTTCCGCCATAGCGAGGGAAGCTGGGATTTCTTTGCCTTTGAGCCTTTTTGATGAGGTTAGCAGGCGTGTTCCGCATTTGTGTAGTATGGTGCCTAGTGGACCTTTCGATATGGAGGATTTGGATAATGCTGGGGGGTTGCCAGCCTTGCTGAAGGTGCTTTCGCCGTTGCTTCATGTGGATGCGCTGACGGTTAGTGGCTGCAGTGTTGGCGAAAACGTGCGTGGCGCTGAGGTCTTGAACAGCGACCTCATCTGCCCATTGTCTACTCCTGTTCACAAAGGCGGTGGAATCGCTGTGTTGATGGGTAATCTGGCTCCGAAAGGAGCTGTGATAAAAACGGTGGCAGTTTCGCCCAAGATGCTTAGGCATACTGGTCCTGCGAGAGTGTTTGATTCGGAGCAGGGGTCTGTGGCTGCCATGAAAAAACGGGAGATTCAGCCAGGCGACGTCATCGTTATTCGGTATGAGGGCCCGAAAGGTGGTCCTGGAATGCCTGAGATGCTGGTGCCAACCGCTACAATAACGGGTATGGGCTTGAGCGAGTCTGTGGCTTTGATTACTGACGGCAGGTTTTCAGGAGCTACAAGAGGTCCTTGCATTGGGCATGTTGCGCCTGAAGCTGCTGAGGGTGGTCCAATAGCGGTGGTTAAAAATGGCGACATGATCACAATTGACATCGCTAATCGGGTGCTGAGCGTGGATTTGACGGATGAGGAAATTAAGAAGCGTTTGGAAGCGTGGAAGCCGAAACCACCGAGAATCACGAAGGGCTATTTGACACGGTATTCGCCAACACCCGCAGAGTAGCTTGGCACTGACGCTCGGAACAGTCTATACCCCCTATTTATAGAAACTGCATGGGATTCTATGGGAAGCGGCATGCCCCTGTTTTCAACATGCTATTGAGCGTTTTCCGCGCCGATACGGACCTACCCCCTATCGTTTTCTGCAACGTATTTCTATTAGGATCCTAATATACGGCAAATATGACGGCTTGCCAATGACTTGCGCTCAACAGAATGGCCCGCCTAAAAAAGGCATGTCCTTCTTTGGCTCTCACCCCACCAACACTAAACATTACGTTCCCTGCAAAAACCCACAGAACAAAAAACTCCCTTAAGAACCCTAACGAAATTTACCAATGCACAAATTCACAAAGTTACAAAATGCCTTCCGAACAGTAGCTGGAAAGACGATGTTTCATATAACAGAAACTAAAAGGAAAATGAGAAGCACACACTTGGTTTGAGTGAATTGGGGAATCGTAAATTTTATATGTTGGCGGTCGTCTTTTGTTGGTTTGTGAGATGTAAAATGGGGTATCGTTTTATCTAACCGCTTCCCTGAAAAAATAAGAGTTTTTGACACCACCCTACGCGATGGTGAACAAACCCCCGGAGTATCTTTAACACCTGAAAACAAACTGCGGATAGCGCAGCGTCTGGACGAGCTCGGCGTCGACGTTATCGAGGCTGGTTTCGCCGCGGTTTCTGAAGGCGAAATGGAAGCCGTGAAGCTCATCGCTGACGCTGGCTTGCGGGCGGAGATTTGCAGCGCTTCCCGCGGCGTCCGAGGCGACATAGACGCTGTGGCGAAAGCTGGCGCTGACAGCATCCACCTTATAATTCCTGTTTCGGACTTGCACATCGAAGCGAAGCTGCGGAAGACTCGCGAGCAGGTGCTGGAGATAACTCGGAACATGGTGCGGTATGCCAAGGACGCAAGGCTGGTGGTGGAGTTGTCAGCTGAAGACGCCACACGAGCCGATTTTGATTACCTGAAAAAGGTATTTTCGACGGGTATCGAGGCAGGTGCTGACCGCGTGGTCGCCTGCGACACGGTCGGCGTCTTAACACCTGAGCGGAGCTACAAGTTTTACGGAGACCTACGGGAATCACTGAACGTGCCAGTTGTGAGCGTGCACTGCCATAACGATTTTGGCATGGCAGTCGCCAACACGGTTGCGGCGTTGCGTGCGGGCGCGAACCAGTTCCACGCCACCATAAACGGCTTGGGCGAACGCGCTGGGAACGCTTCTTTGGAGGAGACTGTGGTTTCGTTGATGGCTCTTTACAAGCTGAAGCTGGATATAAAGTCGGAGAAGCTGTACGGCATCTCGCAGTTCGTGTCGCGGTTGACGGGCGTTTACGTGCAGCCTAACAAAGCCATCGTGGGCGAGAACGCGTTCACGCACGAGTCGGGCATTCACACTCAGGGCATGCTTGCGAATCCTGCTACTTACGAGGCTATAGCGCCTGAACTGGTGGGCGGCGCACGACGGTTAGCGTCTGGGAAGCATTCGGGCTCGGCGGGGATAAAGGCAGCGTTAAGCGGGATGGGCTTGGCGCCGAACGAGGAGCAGCTGGAGGAAGTCTTTGGTCGCGTAAAAACTGTGGGTGACAAGGGCAAGATAGTTACGGATGCGGATTTGCTGGCGATCGCCGAAAGCGTGCTTGGCTTAGGCAAAGAGAAGCCGATTCAGCTTCTGGAGATAACGGTGGTAAGCGGCAACACGGTTACACCAACGGCTTCGGTCAGGCTGAAACTGAACGGTAACGGCAAAGAAGTCAGCGGCGCAGCCATGGGCGTGGGTCCAGTGGACGCAGCCATAAACGCCGTGAAGAAAGCCATCCAAGAAGTGGAGCCGATTCTGCTGGAGCAATACAACGTGAAGGCGATCACTGGCGGAACCGACGCCATGGTGGAAGTGATGGTTCGCATGCGCAAAGGCGACAGAACAGCCACAGCTATGGGAGTGCGCGAAGACATCGTGATGGCAAGCATGGACGCAGTGATAGGCTGCATGAACGTGCTAACCACAGACTACAACAACAAAAGCGTTAAGTAGCCAAAAGCATATCGTCAAACTTAATCCTGCATTATTTTGACACCACAAACTTTTTAAATGAAAAATAGGGCTAGAAGTAAGGTACGTGATATTTCACGGAGGCAATGTAAAATGAGGGATCGTCACCTCAATAGCTGGGATCGTTGGGTACTTATTCTCTAATTCGTTTAGGGCACCCTCTGAAAACGCCTCGTTTATGCAACCAGCCAAATTCACTGGCAATCCTTTTTTAAACAAGTTTTCAAGTAATGAGGTAGAAGAAAAATGACCAAAATGTCAGGAGCAAAAGCTCTAATAGAATCCCTTGAACGCCAAAACGTCGACGCGATGTTCGGCATCCTAGGCGGCGCCGTACTGCCAATCTACGACCACCTGTGCAAATCCAAGATACGGCACATACTCTGCAGGCACGAGCAAGGCGCAGCCCACGCAGCGGACGGCTACGCACGCGCCAGCGGAAAAGCAGGAGTGTGCATGGCAACCAGCGGACCAGGAGCCACAAACCTCGTAACAGGCATAGCCAACGCCTACATGGACTCCGCGCCAGTCATAGCCCTAACAGGACAAGTGCCATCGGGCGGCGTCAACTCATCTTACATGATAGGCAGAGACGCCTTTCAGGAAGCGGACATAATCGGCATAACCACCGCCATAACCAAACACAACTTCCAGTTACACAAAGCCGCAGAAATCCCGAAATGCGTCAAAACAGCGTTCTACATAGCCACCACCGGCAGACCAGGACCCGTCCTCATAGACGTCCCGAAAAACGTGCAAACCGAAGTCGCCGAAATAGACTTCTCAAACGGTATCCAAATCCGCGGATATAAACCAACATCCAACCCACACCCCCTGCAAATCAGAAAAGCCACAGAACTGCTAGCAGAAGCAGAACGCCCAATCATCTTGGCAGGAGGCGGAGTCATAACCTCCAACGCTTCCCCCGAACTGCTACAGGTGGCAGAGCTGCTCATGGCGCCGGTAGCCACGACGTTCATGGGCAAAGGCTCCTTTCCTGAAACTCACCCCCTGTCCCTGGGAAGCATAGGAATGCACGGAAACCCCGTCGCAAACAAGCTGCTCTGCGAAGCAGACGTGATGCTGGCGGTTGGCACAAGATTCTCAGACCGCGCCACCGGCAAACTCAGCAGCTTCTGCGCCCCATCAAAAAAAATCCACATTGACATCGACACCGCAGAAATCGGAAAGAACATAGACGCGGACATACCCATCGTGGCTGACGCCAAAAAAGCCCTGAAAGCCCTAAACGAACGGCTGGCAAAACAGCTGAAAAAGAAGGGGAATACCGCGTGGACAAAACGCGTCAAAGAGGCAAAAGCGCAACTTAACCCGCCAGCCAAGGCTGGAGCAAAAGAGTTGAAACCGAAAGCGTTACTGCAAGAGCTGAGGAAGCTGCTACCCGAAAGCGCCATAGTCACAACCGAAGTTGGCCAGAACCAGATGTGGGCAGCGCTGTACTTCAACGCGCTGAAACCAAGAACGTTCATAAGCTCAGGAGGATTAGGAACCATGGGCTTCGGCTTCCCCGCCGCAATCGGCGCCAAAGTCGCCTGCCCCGACCGACCCGTGGTGGACATCGCCGGAGACGGCAGCTTCAGAATGACCGAACAGGAACTGGCGACGTCAGTCACAGAAGACATCCCCGTCATAGTCATAGTGCTGAACAACTCGGTGCTGGGCATGGTCGCCCAATGGCAAAGAATGTTCTTCAAAGGACGCTACTCAGCCGTCAAGCTGGGAAGCATCCCAGACTTCGTAAAGCTGGCGGAAGCGTACGGAGCGCAAGGCTTACGCGCAAGATCCATCGCCGAGTTCTCCAAAGCTGTCAAAACAGCGTTAAAGAGCGACGTGACTACGGTCATCGACGTGCCAATCTCGCCTGAGGAGGACGTGGTGCCCATGGTGCCTCCAGGCTGCGGAATAAACGAACAGGTAGGAGATTACTAAAATGGAAAACCAGAAAACCAAAGTCATCGCCGCGTTAGTGGAGAACAAGCCCGGCGTGCTACACAGCGTATCCAACATGTTCCGGCGAAGAGGCTTCAACATCGAAAGCATCACGGTCGGACGCACCGAACAGGAAGACCTTTCCCGCATGACCATAACCGTCAACGGAGACGAAAAAACCCTAGAGCAAATAGTCAAGCAGATGAACAAGCTCATAGACGTCGTGAAAGTCAGCCAGCTGGAACCCGAAAACATCGTAACCCGCGAGTTAGCCCTCATCAAAGTCAACATCCCCGACAACAAAAGCCGATCCGACGTCATAAACTGCGTAGACGTGTTCCGAGGCCGCGTAGTGGACGTCTCACCAGAAGCCTTAACCATAGAGATCACGGGCACACCCGACAAGATAGACGCCTTCCTCAACCTGATGAGAACATACGGCATAATGGAACTCGCAAGAACAGGCTTAACCGCCCTTTCGCGAGGAGTAAGATCAATCAGAATCGAAGAGTAACGCGGAAACCCTTAACGTCCCCCATTATTCGAGTTGAAACACACCAAAAGAGCAAATTAACCACAAACAGAGGCAAAACCATGAACATAACAGAAAAAATCTTGGCTAAAGCATCCGGAAAAAACACCGTGCACCCGGGAGAAATCTTGGACGCCAACGTAGACATGGTGATGATTCACGATTTAACCGGACCTTTAGCCGTAGAAGCCTTCAAAAAGATAGGCGTAAAAAATGTTTGGGACAACCAAAAAGTAGTGGTGATTCTGGACCATCAGGTCCCAGCCGAATCCGTGACAGCGGCTGAGTTGCACCAGACCATGCGGAAATTCGCCAAAGACCAGCAACTACGCATCTACGACGTGGGCAAAGGCGGAATCTGCCATCAAGTCATGCCCGAAAAGGGACATGTGTTGCCAGGCACGGTCATAGTAGGCGCAGACTCGCATACCTGCACTTACGGCGCGTTCGGCGCTTTCGCCACGGGTATAGGCTCCACAGAAGCCGCTGCCGTATTCGCCACGGGCAAGATTTGGTTAAAAGTGCCCGAAGCAATCAAAATAAACGTGCACGGGCAATTCCAACGGTACGTCGCACCCAAAGACCTAATCTTACACATAATTGGCAAGCTGGGCGCAGGCGGTGCAATATACAAAAGCGTTGAGTTCAGGGGTCCAACCATACGCGACATGAGCATAGCGGGCAGAATGACCCTGTGCAACATGACCGTGGAGATGGGCGCCAAAAACGGCATCGTAGAACCCGACGAAACCACTCGCAAATTCCTAGAAGGAAGAACCACCAAGCTGTTTGCGCCGTTTGAATCATTAATAAGTGACACCGACGTCGCGTACGAGAAGACTATAGACATCGACGTGACAGACCTAACGCCTCAGATAGCTTATCCTTCTTCCGTGGATAACGTGAAACCCGCCTCCAAAATGAGCGGCGTCAAGGTAGAACAAGCTTTCATAGGCTCCTGCACAAACGGGCGGATCGAAGACCTGAGGGTGGCAGCGGAAATCCTGAAAGGCAACATGGTGAAAGACGGTGTGAGAACACTGGTGATTCCCGCTTCTCAGGAGATTTACATGCAGGCGTTGAAGGAAGGATTGATAGAAATCTTCACCGACGCTGGTGCTCTTGTGTGCGGGTCAACATGCGGTCCATGCCTAGGCGGGCACATGGGCTTGCTAGCCCCCGGCGAAACGTGCGTAAGCACTTCCAACCGCAACTTCATAGGCAGAATGGGCAGCAAGGAAGCAAACGTTTACTTGGCGTCTCCAGCCACTGTAGCAGCTTCCGCCTTAACGGGTAAGATAACGGACCCGCGAGAACTGGAGGCACAGAAAGCATGAAAGTAACTGGAACCGCCATAAAATTCGGAGACAACGTAGACACAGATGTGATTCTGCCCGGAAAATACCTGGTGCTGATCGACCCCATGGAGTTGGCGAAACACGCCATGGAAGGATTAGACCAAGTGTTCCCCGAAAAAGCCAAGAGAGGCGTCATAGTTGTGGGCGGAAAGAACTTTGGTTGCGGCTCCAGCCGAGAACAAGCGCCCTTAGCGCTGAAGCACACGGGCGTAAAATGCGTGCTGGCAGATTCTTTCGCGCGTATATTCTTCCGAAACGCGATAAACATCGGGTTACCCGTCATCGAGCACAAAGGCATCTCAGCCGCCATAAACAACGGTGACGAAGTCACGGTAGACTTCGAAGCAGGGACGATACAGAACCTGACGAAAGGCGAAAGCTTTCAAGCAGTCAAGCTTCCCCCGTTTATCCTAGAGATTCTGGCGGATGGGGGCTTAATAGAGAATTTACGAAGGAGACTGAACAAGAAATGACCGAGTACAAGATGTCCCTGATACGAGGCGACGGCATAGGTCCAGAGCTGACAGACGCCACTCTGAAGGTGCTAGATGCAGCCCAAAGGAAATTCGGCTTAAAACTCAACATTGTTGAAGCGGAAGCAGGCGATACATGTTTTGAGAAAAGAGGCGTAGCCCTGCCCGAAGACAGCATACAGAAAATCAAGGCGTCCCATGCGTGCCTGAAAGGTCCTGTGGGCGAAACCGCCGCTGACGTCATCGTGAGGCTCAGGTTGATGTTTGATCTTTACGCGAATCTGCGTCCCATAAAGGCGTATCCAGCCGCTGCCGTGGCGCGACCGGATATTGACATGTTTTTCGTCCGAGAGAACACCGAGGACGTTTACAAGGGTCAAGAGTTCACCATAGGCACTGACACCACTGTGTGTCTGAGAGTCATCACGCGGAGAAGCTGTGAGCGCATAGCCCGAAAAGCCTTCGAAACCGCCAGAAGACGCAACGGCAAAAAGAAGGTCACGGCCATCCACAAAGCCAACGTCATGCGCGTAACCGACGGTTTATTCGCGAGCGTGTGCCGAGAAACGGCAAAGCAGTATCCAGATGTAGCATTCAACGAGCTGTACGTTGACGCGGCATCCATGCGACTAATCAAAGAACCCCAAGACTTCGACGTGCTCCTGACGTGCAACATGTTCGGCGACATCCTTTCGGACGAGGCGGCGCAGCTTATCGGCGGGTTAGGCATGGCACCAGGCGCGAACATAGGTGACACTTTTGCGCTTTTCGAGCCGATTCACGGTTCAGCACCTAACAGAGTGGGCAAGCAAACAGCGAATCCCCTGTCGATGATTCTGGCGGCCAAGATGATGTTGGACTGGCTAGGTGAAAGGCACAGCGACGCGAATTGCTTAGAAGCAGCAAACGCCATAGAAGAAGCTGTGGTGGCGACGCTGCGTGCCCGTAACACGGTTCCGGACTTGGGCGGCAAAACCACGACGATTGGCATGGCTGAAGCCATAGCCGCCGAGATTTCACAAATGAAAGGTTGAATGTTGCATGACCGTAAAAAGCTCAGGTTACATCCGAATTTTTGACACTACCCTCAGAGATGGCGAGCAAACGCCAGGCGTATCGCTGACTGTAGAGGATAAGATTGAGATTGCACGCCAGTTGAGCAAGTTAGGCGTTGACGTGATTGAAGCTGGGTCGCCCATGTCCTCTGAGGGCGAGAAAAGAGTTGTTAAAGAAATCGCCCAATCTGGTTTAGAGGCTGAAGTTTGCGGTTTAGCCCGCGCCACACGAAGCGACATAGACGACGCCATCGACTGCGACGTTGACCTTGTTCACGTGTTCATTCCCACGTCGCCTGTGCAGATGAAATACG
>CAZJQR010000056.1:0-14000 GCA_964548345.1 uncultured Candidatus Bathyarchaeia archaeon
TGATGCGGATACGCTGTTGCTCTTTTTCAATCTCGCCACAAACGCATAAGTCCTTCGGAAGCCCGCATGTCGAACAAACTTCAGCCATGACGCTCAAGCATAGCATTTGTCACAGACATATATAAAAGTTTCAAAGCCAAAATCCAGATTACACGGAGCTTGAAAAAACAAATAACACTGCGTCACTGAAAATCACTTTTTGTTACGGATAGTTACGAGGTGTGTTCCTGCAGAAGGCTGCTCTGTTGTGCGTTTTTGTCTATTCCCCCTCTATAGTGCTGGCTGCTTGTGTTTTGAGCCCTGTTCACCATTAAGGCTGTGAAACGGGCTTTTCACGCGTCTTTTTCTGTCCCAAAAAGTCGCAGAAAGCGCGCGCGCTCCACAGCGGGTAAGCTAGTGGCTCTCCTAGCTGAGAAGAACACCGAGAAAAAGGCCAAAACCACTCCGAAAATAACGGTGAAAAGCCACCACGTAGGGGGTAAACGTTTGCGGATTAAACAAGGTTTCCAGATTAAAACCGGTGTATACCTAGTTCAGGAGCGCGCCGCCGACTACGCCAGCTAACCCTCCAACTAAGCCTATCAACAGCGCTTCAGTGAAGAACATCCTCTGTATCTGCCCGCTTGACAACCCCTTAGTTGACAGCAACCCGATTTCACGTCTTCTCAGGTTGAAGGAAACATCGGACACTGTGGACCCTATGTACCAAGCCACGATGAAAACTGGAATTGAAACAACTGTAAAAGATAATAAAAGACTTGGAAAAGTGTACTGGAAAGTCTGCACGGCAGAATCCAAATTAGCGCACGCTTAATAAGCGGAGAAATATAGAAGCTGTTGCCAGAAACTTTGCTGTACGCCTCATCCGTGAGTTTGACAAAACCCGCCACCGTCAAGTTCAAAGGAACATCCGTTGCGTTCCCCCAGTTGGTAGTCCGAAAACTAAGAGCCGTTTGAATAACGTCTCCAACTTCCACCTTATCTGCCAGATACGTATCCTCTAAAATGCAAGGTTCATTTTCCCCCAACCCCTCCGGTGGTACACCCATTAAATCACCGTAAAGACTCGAACTGTTAGGCAAAGCTGCCGTCCTAATATACTGCGGATTCGTGAAATTGTCGCTTTGCAGCAACGAAGGCTGATCTGACCTATAGAAATACTCAACGTCTGTAACACCGTCCACACCCAAAATATCAGGTTTAGCAGCGGCAGGATGAGAATAATTAAGGAACGCGTTAAACTGCATATCAGTGTAAATTCCGGTAAGCCTCTCGTCCAACACCTGCTTCGCAGCCAAATTGGCTTTAACATTTACGCCTGCAAAGAAAGTGGACGCGAGCATAACACCTATCAAGAGCGCTACGAAAAGCTTCCATGAGCGGAATACGCGTTTTACTGGGTAAAGTAGAGGCATTAGCACCGTGTTAGATAGTTTAACTTTTAAATCTATTGTTTAGAACACCCGTTAGACCCAAAAGCTGTTCCAACCTTTTCAAACACACACTATTGCCCCACGTCACTTCAACATTTCAGAAAGGAATAAATTTCCTCGCATTCCACTATAGCGCATGAACTCTTTTCTGAGTTATCAAAACGAGCAGAACATGGGCTTGTTCACGGATTTTTACGAGTTAACCATGTGCGCAAGCTACTTCGACAACCAAAAATTCGAGACAGCCACCTTCGACCTGTTCATAAGGCGACTGCCCCCGAACCGATCCTACCTGCTGTTTGCAGGGCTGGAACAAGTTCTCCAATACCTGAAAAGCGTGAAGTTCACTGAGGAGCACCTTGTTTACCTCAAGACGCAGGGCTTCAACCAGCCATTCCTCAACTACCTCAGAAACTTTCAGTTTACAGGCGACGTCTGGGCTGTACCAGAAGGCACGGTGGCGTTTCCCTGCGAACCCCTGATCCGCGTAACCGCACCCATAATAGAAGCGCAGCTGGTAGAAACTTTCTTGCTCAACACCGTCAACCTGCAAACCATGATTGCCACAAAAGCCTCGCGGGTCGTGAACGCTGCTCGGGGCAAAGCGGTAATCGAGTTCGGTTTAAGAAGAGAGCACGGCGTCGACTCGGGGGTGAAGGTGGCGCGGTGCAGCTACATCGCAGGATGCCAAGGCACATCCAACGTTCTGGCGGGCTTGGCGTATGGCATCCCAGTCTTTGGTACCATGGCGCACAGCTTCATCATGGCCTACGAACGGGAGATAGACGCGTTCCGAGCGTTCGCCAAAACCTTCCCAGCCAACTCCACACTTCTGATTGACACTTACGACGACATGGCAGGCGCAGAAAAAGCCGTTGCGGTCGCCAAAGAACTTGAAAAGGCGGGACACAAGCTCAGCGGAGTAAGACTGGACAGCGGCGACTTGGCAGAAATCAGCAAAAAAGTCAGAAAACTACTGGACCAACAGGGGCTGCAGTACGTTCGCATCTTCGCAAGCGGCGACTTAGACGAGTTCAAAATAGAGGAGCTGCGAAAAAAAGGCGCAAAAATCAACGCGTTCGGCGTCGGCACCAAGATGGGCACGTCAGCGGACAAGCCCTATGTGGACGTAATCTACAAACTATGCGAAACCATGAACGCCGATGGCAGTTTCGCGCCGATAATGAAGCTCAGCCAGAACAAAGCCACGTTGCCCGGGCGAAAACAAGTTTACAGGTTCAAAAACGCAGAGGGAAACTTTGAGAAAGACGTGATTGCGCTGGCGGATGAAAAGGTGGATGGGGAACCTTTGATGGTGAAGGTTATGGAGAAAGGTGAGGTCACCTACGATTTTCCGTCCCTCAGCGAGATAAGAGTAGCGGCTGCGGAAAACCTGTCCAAACTTCCTGACAAGTACAAGAAAGTCACGGGTTCAGCCGAGTATCCCGTGGAGTTAAGTCAAGACTTGGAGAAGCTTATCAGAAACTTGAAGGAAAAACTGTTAAAAACCGAAGTTTCCGATTCCAGCTAAGTTCACGTTGCAAAGGTTATCAGCAGGTTTATGAATCCGACTTCTATTATTGACGCCACTAGGAACACGCCGTAAATGTAGCCGAGACCCCTCATCGACATCATTCTGCCGAGCGTCTTCTTGATGGTAAGGTAGATGCCGTAGCCTTCAACTATGCCGACTGGAGCGCTGATGAGAAGGATTAGCGGAAGGGTTTCAAAGGTTACTCCGCCGTTTATTAAGGTGGCTCCGCGCAGTATGCTCAGGAAGACAATCATGCACGCGAAGACTGCCGCGAAGCTGCGTGGATGCGTTATCACCACATCCGCATGTTTCTCCCGCTTAAAGAAGTTCAAAACCACAAGGTTAACGTAGAACGTCATGCCCAGCAGGATCAGCGACACGACGAGGACGTTGTGGAGGAAAAGCATGCCAACCGCCAGAAACTGGTTCTGCAGGACATCGCCCAAGATGTTGAAGAAGAAAAGGTTTTCCGCGTACGCCAACCCCAAGAAAACGAGGAAAGCCACACCTAAAAGTGCCGTGTTTTTCTTGGCGTCCAAACGCTTCCATCGCTCCAGTCGGTTTAGCCCTTGTATTCAGAAGCGTTTGCAATAAAAGTTTTGCGAACTTCTGCTTAACGATAGGCTACTCCATTCACTAATGGCAAAATTGAACAAACAGGGCAAACACTTAATAGGTTTCTCAGAAAAGGATAAATGCTATCAAAAAGAGGAAGAATCATGCAAAATCGCCCAGCCATAGTTGCTGTTGGCAGAACCAAGTTTGGAGAGCATTATGGCAAAGAGCCAGAAAAGCTAATTGAAGAAGCTTGGCTCGCCGCTTCACGAGAATGCAACCTAGAACGCAGAGACTTGGAAGCATGCTACCTATCAGACTGTTTTCTCCCAATCACAAACAAGCTAGGGCTAGAGGAAGGCTTCCTGTCCGAACTCACCGAACTCCACGTTCCCATGGAGGTCACGCGTTCCGTCAGCGCCGCCCTGCTGACCGCCTGCCACGCCATCCAAGCGGGCGCGTACAACACTGTGCTCGTCGGAGGCATAGAGAAGATGACAGACCGATGGGACAAAATCCGCGACGACCTTATGCTTCTCGAAGACCCTTGGAGCTACTATGCAGGAGGCACGCCAGAAGCGAACCACGAGCTGATGCTCAGGGCTTACATAAAGAAGTACGGGGTGACAGGCGAAAACCTTGACCAACTGAATCTTGCCTTGGCTGAGGTCGCAGTGAAAAACCATGCGCAGGCGTTGAAAAATGAGTACGCCCAGTTCCAGAGGAAAATCACGGTTGAACACGTCCTGAGCGCCAGAGAAGCAGCGCATAGGCCCTTGGGACTTTACGATTTCGCGCCCATATCGGATGGCGCATCCGCTTTAATCCTCACGAACGAGGACACAGCCAAAAAATTAGCCGATAAGCCTGTTTACGTGTTAAGCTGCGCTTCAGCCACCGACTACTTGAATTTTCCCACAAGAGACGACCTGACACATTTTGCTGCCACCCGAATCGCCATGAAAAACGCGTCGAAAATGGCTGGAAAAACCCCTCAGGACATGTCGATCGTAGAGGTGTACGACCAGTCCACCGTGATGGAGCTGGTTTCCATGGAAGACATGGGGTTCTGTGAGCCGGGAACAGCGTGGAAAAGCATACGCGGAAACTGCGAAAGCTACGAGGGACACTACGAAGTAAATGGCAGGAAGCTTTTTGTTAACAAGAACGGCGGCTTGAAGGCTGACGGAAACCCCTTAGGCGCTACGGGCGGCGCTCAGATTTTCGAGATTTTCAGGCAGTTAAGAGGCGAAGCTGGTGAACGGCAAATTCCAGAGCCGGCGACAACTGGCTGCGCTTTAGAATTCGAAGGTTTCGGCACTAAGGCGTACGTTAGCATTTTCGGGAGAGACGACGATGAGTAGCGAACCCATAGAGCGCCGTGTTTCTTACCTTGGCGACAGGCTGCGAGCTAGCCGTTGCAAAATCTGCGGGAAAGAGTATTTTGAGGTGCGTGACTACTGCGGGAACTGCGGCAGAAAAAGCTTTGGGAAAATGGCCAGTGCAGACCTTTTTTACGAGAAAGGAAAACTTGAGCTGTGCACGCTCGTTAACGAACCCACAAACAAGTTCATGAAGTTAGAAAGTTACGTTTATGGCGTAATTTCTTTTCACAACGGGAAAATCCGCGTTCCCGGAAGGCTCACCGACCAGATAGTGAATGGCCAAGAAACTATAGACCTTTCAAGCCTTGAGGGCAGGGAAGTTATTCCCAGATTCCGAAGACGCTATCAAGTGGGCAGAAACGAGGTTGTTCCAACAATTTCTTTGGCGTTCACGTTGGCTGATGAGTATTACCCGCATCAAGAATACGCAGTTGTTCAACCAACCAAAGAGTACGACCTGCCTGGAATCGTGGGCTACGGTTTTTACACTTCACGTTTCAGGATAAAGGAAGGCAAACTTGAGCGTTCTGTGCCGTTCATTGATGAGGATGCGGTGACCGCGGCGGTTGAGGCTGGAAAGCTGACGCTGATACATTCGGGGGTTGACAGCTCGCTGGTTGGCAAAGTCTACGTGGGCTCAGAGTCTAATCCTTACGCAGTTAAGCCTATATCGTCGAAGGTTGCGCAGGTTTTGAAGCTCGGCGAAGAAGACGGTGATGTCCAAGCGGTGGATGCGGTGGACACAGAGTTCGCTTGCAAAGCCGCCTCAAGCATGTTCAAAGACGCCGCCGCGCTTGTAAACTATCCTAATTCTGGCGTGAAGTACGCCATGGTCGTCGGCGCTGATAATTCTCAAGCTGCGCCCCGAGGTTGTCCAGGCGGCGAGTTGGATATGTTCGTTGGGTACGGCGGTTCCGCCTTTCTTTTCGGAAAATACGATGTTATCGCTGAAATTGAGGGCTGGTACAGCTGCACCTCTGATACGCCTGACTTTTGGCGCAGAGACGGCGAGCCGTTTCCGATGCACGGTGGGAGGTTCACGGGAGACCCAGCTTACTTTAAGCACGTGAGAAAGGCGACCACGCAACTTATGGAGAGGCTTAACCTGCAAGTGGGTGACGTTGACTATTTTGTTACGCACCAGCCTAACCCTCAGTTTCCAGTTAAGGTCGCAAAGCAGCTTGGCTTTAAGGACGAGCAGTACGCGGTTTCGCTGCAAGTCAACAATTTCGGCAACACTTATTCTGGCTGTTCACCCCTAGGCTTAGCTGCGGTGCTGGACGTTGCCAAGCCCGAAGAACGCGTTTTAATCACCAGTTACGGCTCGGGCGCGGGAAGCGACGCATACATGCTGAGGACCACGAGCCAGCTTGTAGACAAGAGGCAACGTCAAAAGCTTAATGTCAAGTTCCAAGCGGAAAACCCATTTGTGAAGTACGTAGACTACACCACTTACCGTCGGCTCAAGCTCGGGATGTAACGAATATTTAATATAATGCGAGTGTTGATTGGATAGTCGGAGCTTGGCAATTGGCAACTCAAGACATAATCAGGGTATTATATGCGCCTCATAAAGCGTTCAAAGACATAGTGCAAAAACCCGGGTACTTGGTGCCCCTTTTCTTGCTGGTCGTTTTTGTGTTGGCGCAGGTTGGCTCCTCTTACGTGATTGGTACAAGGTCCTACATTGAACAGACCCTGCCTATAGGCGCCAATGGAGACGTGTGGACTGACAATGCCACGTTGTGGCAAGCAAATCCTGGGGTAACCATCACCAACAATTACGTTAACTACATAAACGCCACCCCTGCCATCACAGGATTCCCCGACTACTACGGCAACAGCAGCATCGAATTCAAAGAAAGTAACATCACCGTAATTCAGATGGCTTTAAGCAATCTTGATGGCCAAGTTAATTGCGGCGCCAACGGCTTCAAGAATGTTTCATTCAGAGTTAATATAGTGGCGCCTGACGCCAAGCCCGAAAGTGTCAACTTAACCTTGTATGTAAGCGACTTCGACTTCTTTTATTACGATTTAACCAGTGCTTTCTCCAACAGCGTTGTAAACGTTTGGAATAACATCACTGTTCCCGTTGGCTCGGGAGACTGGTCTACCACGGGGAGTCCCAGCTGGGAAAACATAACCAGCTTAAAGCTGGATTTCGGTTGGTCCAACAGTTCGAACATTGACTTGCTCGTGGACGGCTTGTTTTTCAGAGGCAAATTTGAAACTCAGATTGACCTCTTAGGCGCTACGGCATATCTTGCTAATTCCACGTTGAATGGGTTTGCTCCGTTTCTTTTTGAATGGCTGATTTTGACGGGAATCATGTACTTGCTGATTAAAGGGTTAAAAGGTAACGTGGTGTGGAAACCGTTAATGGTGGCAGTTGGTTACGCACTAGTAACCCTAGTCATCCAAGCTTTACTAATAACCGCGGTTTACACGACTTTACCCAACCTATACTACTCGCTTGACATACTGAATTATATTCCAGGAGAATTCCAAACCGCGTACGACATATTATTAAACCAAATAGCCACCGTCAACACGGCGAGCTACATCGTCCAAGCAGCTATGTGGGTGTGGACCGTGGCTTTAGGCACCTTTATCACCCGTGCCATAACAGGCAGCAAGCAAATCGCGGAGCACGTGAGCATGGGAAAACCTGTTCCTGACGCTACTGTCAGCAGCGAAGTAACAGCGTTCAGTTGGATGAAGTGTCTGCTGGTGTCAGGCGCGAGCCTGTTTTTGACAATTATCATCTTAGGATTCCTCGGCGTATAGCCTAACAGTTGGAAACAGAACAGGGAGCAGACGCGAAGACGACTTCGAAGTGCTCAAGATGTTTCAGTTCGCGCTCTGCACTGGACTTTGTGATAGTTAGCAAGGTTTATATGGATTAAAGGGCAATTCTGCAGTAAAGCCCCACGCGACCGTGCCAGAAGGCGCATGCGGTTGAGGTGAAAGGCTGATTAGGGAGATGAAAAATTGGACATTAAAGATTTAAGAAACGGAATGAAACGGGTCACCGTTGAAGCAAATGTTATGGATAAAGGTGAAACCCGAGAAGTTAGGTCAAGATACAAAGATGAAACCTACCAGGTAGCCGACGCTACAGTCGCAGACGAAACCGGAAGCATAAAACTGACACTTTGGAACGAGCAGATAGAGCAAGTGAACGTCGGAAACAAGGTTAAGATAGAAAACGGTTACGTCACCAGCTTCAAAGGCGAAATCCAGCTTAACGTCGGAAAATACGGCACATTAACCGTTGAATAAACCGCCAAAAAATAAAGGGCGTCTCAAGAAAACGACTTTGCAATCAAAGCTGACCGAACAGTAGAAATCAAGGAAAAAGGAGCCCAAGCAGGGCTTCTGTGCAGCACTTTTTTTGGCAGAAACGCGCTTAGCTTGTTTTCAAGTCTTCCATGAACTCTGTTAAGTCTACGTGGGACAACCCGTTTTCGCCGCAGAGCTTCTGTTTAGCCGGCGGTCTCTCCCTGTAGAAGGGTATCCTGTCTGCTAAGCGCTTTTCGAAGGTCGGCTCCAGCTCGTTCTTGTAGAAGACGCCGATTGGGATTCTGTCACCCCACTCTCGCGCTTTGCTTATAGCCACCAGTTTTCTCTCAAGGTCTTCCGACCAGTCGTGCACTTCCGGGTTGAAGCCTGTTTGCTCCAGCTTGTACAGCCGGGACTGTGGGTTTCCAGCGTCGTCTTTTCGATCTTCTCCCGCATACCATGCCTTAGTGTTTATGTTGTTGTACGTGGGGCACGGCTGCAAACAATCAATGAACGCAAAGCCCTTGTGCTGAATAGCCTGTTTTATGGTGTCTCTCAGATGCCTGACGTCGTAAGCGTAGGACCTTGCCACAAAAGTGAAGCCCGAAACCACCGCCAGCTGAATGCTGTTCACGGCTTCGTTTATGTTAGGTTTCGGCAGCGACTTGGTTTGCAATCCAAGCCTAAGCGTGGGCGAAGCCTGCCCCTTCGTGAGCCCGTAGACGCCGTTGTTGTGAATTATGTAGGTCATGTCCAAGTTCCGCCTTCCCGCGTTAACGAAGTGCCCCGCGCCTATG
The DNA here is from genome assembly GCA_964548345.1 of uncultured Candidatus Bathyarchaeia archaeon. Lineage (GTDB taxonomy): Archaea > Thermoproteota > Bathyarchaeia > Bathyarchaeales > Bathycorpusculaceae > SG8-32-3. The sequence continues at coordinate 8,990 of CAZJQR010000056.1, forward strand.
CCTAAGCCGTCGCCGTCTCCGCCTATGGCTACAACTTCCAGCGCTGGGTTGGCAACTTTTATTCCCATGGCAAAAGGCAGCGTTCTCCCGTGCAGGGTGTGGACGCCGTACGCTTTCACGTTATGCGGTTCCTTGCCTGAGCAGCCTATGCCAGAAACCATCACAATCTGATGAGGCTCTAAGCCTAACTCCGCAAAAGCCATCTGCAAGCCGTTCATAATGCCGAAGTCGCCGCAGCCCGGGCACCAATCCGCATAAACCTGTGGCACGCGGAAGTCTGAGGGTTTAAGAACCAAACATCAACACCTCCCTTTCACTGGCTTTGCCAGTTAATATCGCCTTAAGCGCGTCGTAAACTTCCGTGGTGGTCATGGGTCGCCCCGTGTACTTCAACACATGATAGTTCGGCGCTATGCCCGTTGCCTCTTTTATTACGCTTCCAAGCTGACCCAAAAAGTTGTTCTCAACGTCTATGACCCGTTTTTTGCTCTCCAACGCCTTCTTCACCTCCTCCGTGGGGAGCGGGTGAATCAGCCGCACCTGCATGAAGCCCAAGCTTAAGCCTTCCTGTTTCAGCATGTCCAAGGCTTCGATGATGGCGCCCTTGGGTGAGCCCCAGCTTATCACCATATTTTCCGATGCTGTGTCCCCGTAAAACTTGAGTTTATCCTCAGCCGGCACTTCCTGTTGGACTAGTTCAAGCTTCTTCATTCTTTTCTCCACCATCTTTTTTCGGTTGAAGGGTTCCTCGCTTATGTGTCCTGTCTCGTTGTGTTCGTCTCCAGTGTACCAGTGCAGCCCGTTCCGTGTGCCAAGCGGCACTCGTGGGGAAACGCCTGTTTCGGTGAAGCGGAAGCGCTTGTACTCTTTGCCTTCGAGGTCTTTTTCCGTGAGCATCTCGCCGCGGTCAATCTTGAAATTGCCGTAATCAAAGACCCTGTAAGTCTGCGAACAGTTCGCAACCGCCTTGTCCAAGAGGTGGATTACGGGCATCTGGTACTTCTCAGCCAAATTGAAAGCTTTTGCCGCGTCGTAGAAGCATTCTTGGATGTCTCCTGATGCAAGGATTATTCTTGGGAACTCTCCGTGTCCAGCGTGCATGACAAAGCGTAGGTCACCTTGAGCGTGCCGCGTGGGCAAGCCCGTTGCGGGTGCGCCTCGTTGATAGTAGGTTATCACCACTGGCACTTCGTCGTTTCCAGCCCAGCTTAAGCCCTCCACCATGAGCGAGAAGCCTGGCCCAGACGTGGCGGTTGCGGCTCTTGCACCAGCTAACGCGGCGCCTGAGGCGGAGTTTATTGCTGCAATCTCGTCTTCGGTTTGGATGACAACTATGGCTTCGTCTTCTCCGCCGCTTGTCTTCAGTATCTGATGCGCCTCCAAATATTCGCTTTCGTCAGCCGCGGGCGTTATGGGATAGTACGTTTGCACTCTGCAGCCTCCGAGCACTTTGCCCATGGCGACCGCCTGGTTTCCCGTGAGAAACAGCCGCTCCTCGTTGGCGTCAACTTTCGTGAGCCTATGCTTGAAGCCGTCTTTGAAGTTTTGCTCCGCGTAATCGTAAGCCATGTTCAACGCCAGCACGTTCATGTCGGCGATTTTTCCTTTCTCCGCGAAAGTTGCCTTCACGGCGTTTTCCGCAAGTTTCCTGTCGTATTTCAGCAGGGCGAAGGATACGCCTATAGTTAGGACGTTTATCATCCGCGTGATCTTGCTTATCTGGGCTATCCCCAGTTTTTCTCCGATCTGGGTAAGCAGGTCCATGTAGGGCACGAGAAAAACATGAACGTTCCGCTGTTTAGCATGGTTAAGCCAGTCGTTTAAGGTTTCACCGACGTTGTTTTCCTGCATGAATTTTTTGATTTCTTCTACGAATTCAGGGGGAAATGTTGGCACATCAAGAACTTTCGTGCTTGTGTCCTTTGAGTCCACGATTACGCCGCCTTCAGGGACGACTTCGTTGATGTGGCGCACCACGGTTTCCGCGTCGAACGCCGCAAGCAAATCAACGTCGTTTATGTTGGCTAACACCTTTTGCGGCGAAATGCGAAGGTGGAAGTAGCTGTGCAATCCTTTAATGTTAGAGTGGTACTCGCGTCTTCCGAAAACGTAGAGCCCGCCGTAGCCGCATGCTTTTCCGAAAATGTTTGCCGCAGTGTCCACGCCGGCGCCCTGCTGTCCGCCTGCCATCCAATTTATACTATCAATTACCATTTTGTTTTTTCACAACCAAGATTTAGTGGGCGAAGAATACTGCTTTTTATCCGCCTGTTGCTCTACCGTAGCCTGTGCAGCAGTCGCAACCAGAACTTCTTCCGCAGTATGGGCACACGCACTTGCAGTCGTCAATGATTTCGCCGCATATGTCGCAACGAGGCAGTTCATTTTCTTCTGTGGGCATTCAATTCGCCTCTGCTGCATGTTATCTTCGTTTGCTTACGAATTAAGCTTTCGGAAAAGAGGCGAGGCGCCTTGTCAAGAAATCTTGACTAACGCATAGGTGTGTTTGGTCAAGAAACCTTGACAAAAACCCTTTTACCGCGGAAACAAGCCAGTGTTAATGGGAACAAATCATGGGAAAAAGTGCTGCTCTGTTTCTCGTTCTATTTTTCTTAACAGCGTTCTGTTTAACTACGCCTTTGCCCGCAAAAGCTGCGCACAGAACGATTGTGGTTCCAGACGATCACTCAACAATAGCCGCTGCCATCGGCACCGCCTTAGACGGAGACACCATTTTCGTAAAAATAGGAAACTACGAAGGCCCCAAAAACCAGACGCTGTTCATAAACAAAACAATCTCGCTCATAGGTGAAGACCCTGAAGGCACCACAATAAACCTTCACCCGCCCTTGGTCCCGATGAACATCTTCACCTACGAGTATATGGGGTATTTGGATGCAATCAAAATCGATGCCAACTGGGTCAAGCTCTCAGGTTTCACAATCACCAGCGACGGAGGAGACCTCTATGCAACCGGAAACGGAACCCAAATCATCGGCAACGTATATGAGTTTTAGAGTGACAGCAACAGGAGACGGGACACAAATAGTAAGCAACACTATAGCCGGTATCAGCTTAAGTGGTTCATACCAAATCATTGCGCAAAACACTATTCCAAAAGGAACCACTGAATTTCTGATTTCCTGCGTCGGTTCATACAACACAATCATCTCAAACAGAGTCGCCGGTTCAGTAGGGGGAATCTATACAAACGGCTCTCATAACATATTTCACGGGAACTCTGTAACAGCTGAAAGCGGAATAAGCGCTGGTGTAGAAGTGAATGGTAACGAAAACATCTTGTACAGCAACAACATTTCCAACTTTGTATGCATAGGAAGCACATACGCTCCAGGAAGCTCATCAAACATCGTTTGCGGAAATACCATTGAGAACAACCTGATAATTGTGGGTAACAGCAATATTTTCAACGCGAACTATTTTCAGGGCATAGTAATGGGCAACCGCATTCAGGATGCTTCGAATAACATTTTCTATCCCTGTACCTATAAGAGAAAAAGCTTTGAACATGAAAGAGAGTTAAGAGCAGTTATTACGAAAGATGTAAGGATACTATTAGAACATCCAAGTGGGAAACCTGAAAAGTCATTGAACCCTCTTGAGTTTTCAAAATGGATTAGAAGTTCCAATTAATTTGGATGTACTAGTGGAAAAAGTGTATGTTTCTCCAACTGCTGAAAAATGGTTTGAAGAGTTAGTAGTTTCTGTTATGAATAAATATGGTTTTGATAAACCTGTCACTAAATCATCTTTAGCTGAAGACCCAATATTCTAAATCAAAAAGGCGTAATAAGTCTTAAATCTGCATAGCGTAGAAAGAAGATTTGAGGGTACTGCAACGTCTGAAAGCATAATTGATTCAACATTGCAATTCATAGTGACTATTTTACTAACTGTACTGGGTATAATCGTTGCAATAGCAATTCCAATAATTATATATTTGAAACAGCGTTCTAGCAAATTAGTTTCTTATAAAGTGCTCACACAAGAACAACTACTCAGCGTAAGTGGCGAATTGAAAGGTAAAACCAAAATATTCTATGAATCAAAAGAAGTGGAAAACGTAGTTCTTTTTAAAATTCAAATAGCAAATTCAGGTAATAAGGAAATACTAGAAAAAGACTATGTTGAACCAATAAGTATTTCGTTCGGTCAAAACTCACAAATATTATCAAGTGAAATAACCGAAGTTAAGCCTTCCTGTTTCAAAATTTCAAAAACATCAAGCGAGAATGAAATTACTTTATCTAGAAAAGTGCTTAACGCTGGAGATTCTATAACGCTCAAAGCATTAGTTTCAAAACCTGAGTTTTATTCTATACAGGGTAGGATTGCTGGGGGTAGAATAGAACAACGCACACCGAAACACACTTCACTTAAACTTCTTGGGCTAGTCATTGCAGTTTCTATATTAGTCGGTTACGTAATGGGTAAAATATCCACTTTCTTAAATATGAATTGGTTTGTGGGCTTGTTCTTAACTTTCCTTATCGTTGTCACTTTTGCAGTAATTGTTTTTAATCGTAATAAAATTGTTGAATTTGTCAAAGAAAGATTCGGTGAATAGATATTTCGATTGTTTTGGGGATAATATATAGTTGGTAAGTTCTTGACCGCTTGGAACACTCCTCTGCCCTTTTTGAAAATGTTTACATTCTAAAAGCCACGTATTCTTTCTGATTATGCGTTATAAAGTGCAAATATCCTTTTTATTTGTGCTTTATTCTTATCTAACATGGTTAGGCTGTGGTGGCATAGTTCAGAAATGAGAAATTCGTTCTGAATACTCATGCTTATCTAACTACAGCTTAGCCAAATCTCAATTCTGTTTTTTAAAGAATAATGGCATACATGGGAAAATATCATTAGTTAAAATATCCATTCTAGGTTCCAATGCCTTTTTTACAATATTAAATGAAGAAAAAGTAGCCTATATGGTGTAAGGAAACCACATAAATTCTATCAACCTTCTATGCAGAAACCTATAGGG
>CAZJQR010000057.1:0-13500 GCA_964548345.1 uncultured Candidatus Bathyarchaeia archaeon
CAATAGGCTTCCTGATTCCGTTATTCGCCGTTTGGTAATCGAGAATGATGATAAATTGTATGACTTGAATGACTGTCTCAAGATAAGTGAGGAAATTCAAATTCCAGTTCTATTCGATGTCTTTCATCATAAACTGAATAATTCAACAGCTAAGACGATGAAAGAATTGTTTAGGCTTATTGAGAAATCGTGGAATGTTAAAAGAGATGGAGTTCCAATGGTTGATTATAGTTCTCAAGAACCTAATGGACTGCCCCGGCAGCATTCGGAAACAATTAATCTGGAAGATTTCGGGATGTTCTTGAAACAAACCGAACCTTTTGATTTCGATGTAATGCTAGAGATAAAAGATAAAGAAAAAAGTGCGATTGAAGCCCTTGAATATGCGGCAAATGACTGGAGACTGCATAAATTCTTCACAAATTAGCAGGTATATCAAATTAACAACTAAACCTATAGCCGATTAAATATCAATAGGTCATGAAAAATAATACAACTATTTTGACGCTGGTTCAACCGTTATAGCTACTTCGTTTCTACGCATGAACCACGGAGTAAAAGGTGCGTTGTATCGCATCGAAAACACTTGACCCGCAGTCTTTATTCCTGCTTCAGTAAGCTCTTTCAGCAGTTCTTCTGACTTCTTTTTGAACATTGAGTCCGACCAACGACCGGAAAATCTTAGCGCTGCCACTAATCTTTCAGGAATTTCTACAATCTTAACGCGGTCATCAAGGGGCTCAGGAGTTGTTTCAAGCGTGAAGCCTTCAGGCATTATGAAAGCAATTGACCCAGTTTCTGATAAGACTGGTGCAGTCATGGCTATTTCTTCAGAAACAACAGGCGCTGTCATCGCGATGTCCGATTTCTGCCTATTATTACCAGTGATGAAGCGGAAGAGAAGGTTGAAACCCCCGTCGCCATAACCATCAACTCTAGCAATCACCAAACGAGGGTAACGCCTAATCTCCGTCTTGCCAATTTTCTTTAGAACATCGTATTTTGCCTGTTCTACCATAATCTCATTATTAAAAAGAGCCAGAATATATTGATTCTCTTCGAATAGTCACTACCGCTGGCTGTCTAATTAAGCTTAAAAATGAATTTCCATAAATGGATAGGGTAGTTCAATATTGTTTCTCTTAGGAGGTGATTGGTTGAATTATAGAGAAAGACAGGAAATAATAGGGAAATCACCCATTTCCTTCAGCTACTTGAAAAAGTTCAACTTAGGCGCTGGAATCCTACACTTATCTCAGGGAATGATAATGCTAGCTTTAGGCACGCTTTTAACATGGGAGCGAGACATATACACTTTCTACTTGAAACTCGACATAACCACTGGACCCCCGCTGGTTTTCAACATAGCCCCAGACCCACAGGTCTTCTTCACTCTCAGCTATCTAGGCGTAATCGTTGCGTCTTTCCCGCTGCTTTCAGCCCTTGCGCACTTTCTGATTGCGTACCCGAAAAACAAGGACTACAACGAAAACCTGAAGAAAGGAATGAACCCGTACCGCTGGTACGAATACGCTTTCTCCAGCTCGATAATGATTGTGCTTATTTCTACGTTCGTAGGTGTCTGGGACTTCTGGTCGCTCGTGATGATTTTCACTTTGAACGCAATGATGATCATGTTCGGATACTTCATGGAAGTGGTGAACCAGAAAACCGAAAAAACCTCGTGGTCAGCATTCATAGTAGGCTGCATTTCAGGAGGTGTTCCATGGGTAGTGCTATTCGCCTATTTCATAGCAGCAGTAATGTCGACAGGTGTTGAGCCGCCGGCATTCGTGTACTCGATATTCTTCATTTACTTCGCGGTGTTCAACGTTTTCGCCCTCAACATGGTCCTGCAGTACAAAGGTGTAGGTCGCTGGAGAGACTACCTTTACGGCGAACGAGTCTACATCATACTAAGCTTCGTCGCAAAAACAGCACTATCATGGCTTGTCTTCATCGGAATATTCGCACCATTCTAAATTAAAAAAATCCCTTTCTTTTTTCAAATAAAACGTGTTATTAAAATCAAATCGACGACTGATTATACCACGGTTGCCGCAGGAAAACTGAATGCTGACTCAGACTTCACCTATTTTTCTTATTTCAACGTTTTTTCGCCGAACTGACTAGTTACAGGGTCTAAATCGGATAACTCCTCTGGATACGGCTCTAGAAAGGTCTGATTCATCAAGTATTCTTCCTTGAATCTGACAATCCACGCTTTTAAAACACTCAAGTTCGCACTCAAAGCCAGTTTACCTGCTCTGTATTTAGCAACAGATTCTAGAAAGAATGATTTTTCCTCTTTTGAGAGTTGATGAGAGAAATAACCCATGATCTTTTGCATTACGTTTATGTACGCGCCGACGCTAGGCGTCCGTACCAAAGCTAAATGCAGGTGTGTTTCATAGCTCTGAAGGATCTCTATAAAAGGTTTTTGATCCTGGTTTGCAGCTATTTTTCCAAGTATTCTTCGCTCTTTCTGATTATAGGCTGTTAGTAAATACTTGTTTTCTGAATGAAATCGTATTAATTCTTTGATTCTGCCAGATTTTTTCACGCTCCTGAAGCTAGCTATGGTAAAAAGCTTGGTAAGAAAATGTTCCCTTATTCTGAGATTGAGGAGGTGAAGCTCATCTTCTATGGCTATGTTTGGATATTTTTGGAGTACTGCCTTTCCAAAGAATCCGGGGCCTTTGCCGATTGGTGATGATTTTTCTATTCTGGGATATATTTTGACGTTCTTGAAACCGCTGCTTGGCGAACCTCTTTTTAGTATGAAGCCATCAACTTCATCCAAGGCGTTCAAAAAAGAATCGGCAAATCGCTCCATTTTTTCTGCGAAATCTAAGCCTGTTGCTGGTTGCATTAGTCGTCGTTCCCCTTTTACTAAGACTATCCGAATTGGATGGCGAGGGACGCCGAGTCCAATTTCGACTTCAGGGCAAACAGGTATGAAATTGACGTATGGCTTAAGCTTTTCTACAAACTCGCTTGCTATTATTTGGGCGTTGTACCTGACTGGTTCGAAAGTAATACACTTTGAGACTACAACATTGGGTTTTGGGAATTCTCTCATTTGAAGCCCCTTTAAGAAGTTTTAACCGCCACAAAAGAAGTGGTCTCGCTTGTTTCATAAGTCTTTTCATCTTGGAAAAAGAGGTACTGCATTTGCTAATAGAAATTTTAAATTTCGCAATATCAAAATCTCGTGGTTTCCTAATTCTCTTCCTAAAAGTCAAGCATAAAGCCTTTGGTGAGAAGGACAAAAATAGCTTATCCGTTTAGTTTTCCCAGTCCTTTTAAACAGGACTTTTCCTTCGCATAATGGACACTTTTTCTTGCCATAGATACTAAGTTTAGACCTGATGCTGTCACCTTTCTTTACCGCTCGATAGAAACTTAAAGAGAACTTCCGTGCTTCATTCGCGACGTTTTCAAGTTTCTTCTTTGGAATTTTCTCAACTACACTTAGCGGATGCACCTCACTCATGAATAAGGCTTCATTTTTTATGATATTGCCTACTCCGGCAAACACGTCTTGATCCAAGAGAACATCACAAATGAAGGCTTCACTCAGGTTTGACACCAGGCTAATTACTTTTGTCAGGTTCCAGTTTTCGGACATTATATCTAGTTCTTTGTCATACAATTTCTCAACGTCGGAATTGCTAAGAATCTTGACTGAGCAATTGTACAAATTCAACGTGTCTTGGGAAAACACCAGTGAAAGTCTTGGAATCACACCTTTTCTTTCTTCATTGAAGCGATAACTTCCGAACATTAGAAAATGAACTTTCAACGAAAACTCTGGGAACTGCAGAAACAAGTTTTTTCCCCAGCTGAAAACTTCTAAAACCTTCTGTCCCTGAAGGCGTTCCATTTGGATTTTCGAGTTGCCGCTAACCTCAGCAACGAATTCGCCTGTAAGTTGAGATAACTCTTCGGCGATAACGCGTAAAGGAGGCCCTTCCAAACTTTTTCACCTATAAAATAGCAGGAATGGTGTGAAAAGTAATTCTGTCGGGGGATCATGCTTTTGATAGTACCATTGGCTGTTCACAACATACAAGGGTTCCATTTCCAGCATTCATAACCTTTACTTTATTGCCGCAGATCTTGCACAAATATATCTCATTTATTTTTGTCATAAAGCCACCTCCGAAACTTGGTTTAGTCTACATTTCTGTATCAAGAAAAATAAATGTTTCCAGACATTAAAAGGTCACTTAAAACGCATTTCTTTGTCGATAGCATCTTTCATCACTGTATGTTTTTAATCAATACTAAGAACAGTGAAATTTTTCTATTCCAAATTTATTAAATGTGTGCTAAATTAGGTTATTACAAAAATAGTTTGGTGGAGCTAATTCTATATATTAGGTGCTTCATTAACTTCATAGGAGCTCAGATGGTGGTTCAAAATTCTGATGTGGCAGTAGTTGGGCATTTCGCTATAGACACCATTCGTCTACTGAGCCGTTCTAGCCCTTTTGTTGTGTTAGGTGGGTCTGTAACGTATGTTTCTCTCGTGGCAAAACGTTTGGACGCAACGGTTTCAATAATCTCCAAGGTTGGCGGGGATTTCCCTGAGGCTTACATGTGGTTGCTTCAGGAAGAAGGCATCAACCTCTCCGGCGTCACTAAGCTTGCGAACAAGGAGACCACGCATTTTGAACTTGGATACAGCAAAGACCTTTCAAACAGAACTTTGAAACTGAAAAGCAAGGCTCCTCGCATAAATGTGAGTGACCTGCCGCGTTCTATGCAAGCCAAAGCCGTTCACGTCGCGCCTATTGCTGGCGAAATTTCGTATAAAGTGGTAAAAAAATTGAAGAGTTGCGCGGAGGTTTTATCTCTTGACCCTCAAGGTTTGCTGCGCAGCGTTGATAAAACTGGAAACGTTACGCCACGTTCTCGGGTTGACAAGCGCTTGTTCAGCCTCATCAACATCTACAAGTCTTCGCTGGATGAAATTACCGCTCTCACGGGACAACCTGATCTAAATTCGGCGATAAACGCTATCCACGACTTCGGAGTTAAAACCGTAATAGTCACTTTAGGTGCCAAAGGCGCCGTGCTCTCCGTGGAGAAAACGCTTTACAACATTCCCGCGTGCAACTCCAGAGTGCTTGTTGACCCCACCGGCGCCGGGGACGTTTTCATAGGTGGCTTTTTAACCGAGTACATCCGCCAAAAAGATGCTTTATGGTGTGCTTGCGTGGGTTCCGCCGCGGCATCGCTGGTTGTCGAAGGCATTGGACCGACATTTTTCGGAGAAAAGGAAGAAATTTATCAGAGAGCCCGCGACATCTATGAAAAAGAAATTAAGCCATGACGCGTATTGTACTGCGTAAAACTGTGTGAGGCAAGAACTGTTGGGACGCATAGGCAAAGGAGTCAAATGCAGCGTGTTCGGTTGCAGCAGGGAAGCTGTACGTTCGATATCAACTGGAAAAGCTAAGTCTGCCGGGTTAAACGTTGGCAGCAACGAAAAACGTGTTTACCTTTGCAGGGAGCACTACAAGGAATTTAAGAAGAAGAACAAAAAAGACAAAACCATTGACAAGTGGCGTTACGGCGCCTAAAAAGAGTGGGTGCCATGCGGATACTACAATTGCATTCTAACTTCATCGTTTTCAAGCCTGTTAAAAAAGAAATAGCCATGGCTGAAGAAGCGAAGAAAGAAGAAAACCGCCTTGAAGAAATCGTGGTCTTGTTCACCGCCATCGAAGAAGGCGACAACGCAGCTTTGGTCCAAAAAGCCATAGACGAAGTTCACGCTTTCCTAGAAAAACTAAAGGTTAATCGAATCCTGATTTACCCCTTCGCACACTTAAGCAGCAACCTGTCAAAACCTTCTGAAGCTCTGAAACTTATAAAAAACATGGAAGCTTACGCAAAAGCGAAGGGCATAGAGACGCACCGTGCACCCTTCGGCTGGACCAAACAGTTCACAATCTCCATCAAAGGACACCCGTTGGCAGAGCAATCCAGATTCTACGCGCCCGCCGTAGCGGAAGCAGAGGCTGAGAAGGAAGAACCTGTTTCTGAAGCCATAAAAGCTGAGGAGAAAATGAAATCTTTCTGGCAGATTCTCCAGCCCACTGGCGAACTTGAGTCTATCGAAGACTTCGACTTCAAAGGGCGCGAAAACCTTGAGAAATTCGCTAAATACGAAATTGCGAAGGTGCGGGCAAGCCAGCAAATGCCACCGCACGTGCCTCTGATGAAACGGCTGGAGATAGCGGATTACGAGCCGGGAAGCGACCCTGGCAACCTTCGCTGGTACCCGAAAGGCAGGTTAATCAAGTCTCTGCTTGAGCGGTTCGTCACCGCTGAAATGAACGCGTACGGCGCCATGGAAGTTGAAACTCCAGTTATGTACGATTTTAACCACCCCAGCCTAGCGGACTACCTGAACCGTTTTCCCGCTCGTCAGTACGTGTTAAAAACCGAAGACAAAGAACTTTTCCTGCGGTTCGCCGCGTGTTTCGGGCAGTTCCTGATGGTGCATGACACCCAGTTCTCATACCGTCAGATGCCGCTTAAACTCTACGAATTAACACGCTACAGTTTCAGGCGCGAAAAAAGCGGCGAAGTCTGCGGTTTAAGGCGCTTGCGCGCGTTCACCATGCCTGACTGCCACGCGTTCTGCACTGATCTGGAGCAGGCGAAAAAGGAGTTCAAAACGCGTTTTAACCTGTGCATAAGCGTCTTGAGCAACATTGGCTTGTCAAAGGGCGATTACGAAATTGCCCTGCGGTTCACAAAGGACTTCTACGAAGAAAACAAAGAGTTCATCGCAGACTTGGCGAAAATCTACGGCAAACCGGTCTTGGCTGAGGTGTGGAAGGAGCGGTTCTTCTATTTTAGGCTGAAATGGGACGCCAACTTCGTGGACAATCAGGACAAGGCAGCGGCGCTTTCCACGGACCAGATTGACGTTGAGAACGCGAAAAGATACGAGATAACCTACGTGGATGAGGAGGGCGAAAAACAGCATCCGCTGATCCTGCATTGCTCTCCAAGCGGCGCCATCGAAAGATGCGTGTACGCCTTGTTGGAAAAAGCTTACAAAGAACAGCGAGACGGCAAGTTGCCTATGCTTCCCATGTGGCTGTCGCCCACCCAGGTGCGGTTAATCCCAATATCAGATAAGTTCACAGAAAAGGTCGAAGAAATCGCCGAGAATATAGCAGCGCGCTGCATACGCGTGGACATTGATGACCGAGCGTCCACTCTGCAGAAAAAAGTGCGGGAGGCAGAGACCGAGTGGGTTCCCTACGTGATTGTTGTGGGGCAGAGGGAACTTGATTCCGGGGTTCTTTCGGTCAGAGACCGCGAAATGCACGGCGAAGTGCAAAAGATGAAGCTGGATGAGTTGGTAACGAAAATTGCGGGTAAACTTGAGGGCAAGCCTTTCCAGCCTCTACCTCTGCCGCTGTATCTTTCCAGAAGACCCCAGTTCTACGGTTGATATACGAAGTATATAGTTCACTGCCAAAAAATATATCAAATCATAGCGTAATAAGAAAACGTTACACTGAAGGGAAACCGATGGAAAAAGAACTGCAGGTTTACATAGATGGAGTTTACTATCCGAAATCTCAGGCTAAAGTCTCAGTTTACGATCATGGTCTCCTGTACGGAGACGGCGTTTTCGAGGGAATCCGCGCCTACAACGGAGTGGTCTTCAAACTCAAAGAACACATCGACAGACTTTACCGTTCCGCACACGCACTGAGGCTGGCAATACCCATAACAAAAGAAGAGATGACGCAAGCACTGCTGGAAACGCTGCGAAAAAATAGCTTGCGGGACGCGTATATTCGCTTGGTGGTGACGAGAGGCGTGGGAGACCTCGGACTGGACCCGCGAAAATGCCCCAAGCCCTCAGTGATTATCATAACCGACAATATTTCCATAATGTCAAGCGAAGCTAAAGACAAAGGCATCACCACCATGATCACCTGGGTTAGGAGAAACTCGGTGGACGCCACGACGCACGAGATAAAATCGCTGAACTACCTTAACAGTGTGCTAGCCAAGATGGAAGCCACCGCCAACGGCGTTGACGAAGCAATATGCTTGGACAAAAACGGCGTTATAGCCGAAGGCGTGGGCGAGAACCTGTTCATCGTGAAGGACGGCAAAATCTTCACGCCGCCAACCAGCACCGGCGTGTTAGCAGGCATAACGGCTCGGCTCGCCACCAAGTTTGCCAAAAGTTTGGGTTACGCTGTGACTGAAACTAACATAACGCCGTTCCAGTTGTTTACAGCCGACGAGGCGTTCTTCACCGGCACAGCCGCAGAAGTCGTGCCCATAAGAGAAGTGAACAAGCGACAAATAGGCAGCGGAAACCCAGGTCCCGTCACGAAGACGTTGATGGCGGCTTTCCAAAAAGCGACCAGTAACCCAGCAGAAGGAGTGCCCATCTACTCCTAAGCCGAAGCGCATGGCTTCGCAGCTAATTCTTTTTCATGAACCTTTCTATTTCGGTGAATGCTTCTTCCAGCGTTTCTATCGGGGGAAGGAACACGCCTCTAACGTGCCCTGCGCCGAAAACAGGGTCAAAGCCTGAACCATGCACCAAAAGCACACCCGTCTCTTTCAGAAGCTCAACGGCGAATTCCATGTCTGTCTTCCACTTTGAACCTACAGGGTGGATTTTTGGAAAAACGTAGAACGCGCCTTCTGGCTTCGCGCAGCTTATCCCTTCGATTTCGTTCAGCCTTTTCCACGCGTAGTCTCTTCTGCGTCTGAGCTTTTCAACCATGTGCTTTATGTGATCTTGTGGGCCGTTTAGAGCGGCTATGCCTGCCATTTGGGCTGGCGTGTTGGCGCAGATTCTTATGCGCTCCTCTTTTTCTATGGTTTTTTTCAGCTCTTGCAATTCGCCGTTTCGTTCGTGGAAGTAAACGTAGCCGAGGCGCCATCCCGTCATCAGGTACACTTTTGAAAACCCGTTCAACCCTACTACGGGTAAGTCTTTGGCTAAATGGGCGGTGCTGACGTAGTCTTCGACGTATCGTATCTGGTCGTAAATTTCATCCGATAAAACAAGGAGGTCGTGTTCTCCTGCTACATCCAGAATTTGCTGGACAACTTTCTGTCTGTAAAGCGCGCCTGAGGGGTTGTTTGGGTTTATTATCACTATGGCACGCGTTTTCTCTGAGATTTTGCTTCGCAAATCGTCAACGTTCGGCTGCCAGTTTTCCTCTTCGACTGTTTCGTAAGTGATGGGTGTGCCGTCGTAAGCCTTCGAGTAGGATATGTATGGCGAATAGGCTGGTCCTGGAACGAGGATTTCGTCTCCTTTTTCTATAAGTGCGGATATGACCATTTGTATGGCTTCGGAGACGCCTGAAGTGATTAAGACGTTTTCCGCGGGTATGCTCACGTCGTTGACTCGCTTTTCTTTTTCAGCGATGGCTTGTCTTAGTTCCGGTACGCCTTCTGAGGGTGAATAGCAGTTTTCTCCTGATTGAACTGCCTCAATCATTGCCTGCTGGATGTGAGGCGGTGTGGGAAAATCAAATGCTACAGGGTCTCCGATATTCAGGTAGAAAATTTTTTTTCCCATTTTTGTTATTGGGCCTGCGTTGACTATTACATCGCGTATGGCGTACTCAATAGCCTTCGCTCTCGCAGTAACTTTAACGGTCACCAGTGTTAAGCTCCTGTGTTAATGCACAGTTGCGCTGTTCAAAAACATAAAGCTTCCGAAAACGGTTAGGCTTAAACGAGAAATGCTTGAGTTTTTTGCTCTGTGGGGAATAGTAAGTCTTAATTGTTCAGTAAACTTTAATTTCCTTGGTGTTGTAATATTCATACATTTAGGTGGGTGAATGTGAGTGTTTGGTTGGACTGGCGTCTTTCTACGAGTTGATTTAACCAGAAATGAGGCAGTTGCAGAATCATACGATGCGGGCATGGCTTTGAATTTTATCGGCGGCAGAGGCTTCGCAGCCAAGATTCTCTGGGACGAACTGGAACTCGGGATTGACGCGTTATCGCCTGAAAACAAGCTTATTTTTGCCGCGGGTCCATTGACTGGTTTCGGCTTGCCGAACAGCGGCAAATTAGTGGTGGCATCCAAGAGTCCTTTGACGGGCAGCTACGGCGACGGCAACATCGGGACTTCGGCGGCTGTGCAAATGCGTAAAGCTGGCTATGACGCTGTCATCATCGAAGGCAAAGCTGAGACGCCTGTTGTTCTTCACGTTAAAAATGATGTTGCCGAGTTTATAGACGCCCAAGATTTCTGGGGTTTGAACTCGTTTGAGGCTGAGGCTCAGCTGAAGCTCCTTTATGAACGTACCGCGGGCGTTGTCTCCATTGGTCCAGCGGGAGAGAACCTCGTAAGGTTTGCCACGGTTGTTTCTCAAGAAGGCCGCGCTGGCGGGAGACCGGGAATGGGCGCGGTTATGGGTTCCAAGAATTTGAAGGCGATAGTTTTCGAGGGTGACAATGAGATTCCTGCTGCCTACCCTGAGGACATGAAAGAGCTGAGCGCTGCTGGTTACAGAGAAATCTTGACAAAGCCCAATTTTTCTTTTTGGAAACGGCAGGGAACCGTGTCTACGGTAGAGTGGAGTCAAGAAAACAGTGCGCTTCCTACCTGTAATTTCCGTGAAGGGGTTTTCGAAAACGCGGACAAGATAGGTGGGTTTGCAATGGAAAAAATCAAAGTCGGTAACCGGGGCTGTCCGCAGTGCAACATGACTTGTGGTAACGTGGTTAAAGACTCTGGCAGGGGAGAAACGGAGCTTGATTACGAAAACATCGTTATGCTGGGTTCAAACATCGGCTTGGGCAATCTTAAACAGGTTGCGGCTTTAAACCGTGTTGCGGATGAACTTGGTTTGGACACCATCTCGCTGGGGAACGTGCTGGGCTTCGCCATGGAAGCTTCTGAAAAAAGACGGGTTCCGGAAAGAATTCACTGGGGCAAATTCAAGGAAACCAAGGCTTTGATTAACGACATAGCGTATAGGCGCGGTTTCGGAGATGTTCTCGCTGAAGGCGTACAAACGGCTGCTGCCAAAGTGGGTCGTGGGGCAGAGGATTGGGCTATGCACGTTAAGGGTTTGGAGGTGTCTGCTTACGACTGCCACGCCGCACCTGCTATGGCGCTGTCTTATGCTACAAGCTCGATTGGTGCTCATCACAAGGACGCATGGGTGATCCATTGGGAGGTCCAGTTTGGACGCGAAAGCTACAGCGAAGAAAAAATCAACAAGGTCATAGAGATGCAGCGGCTCCGCGGCGGTGTTTTCGAATCTCTCACCGTTTGTCGTTTCCCCTATGCTGAACTCGGCTTCGAACTTGAGTGGTACACAAAGTATCTTCACGCGGCAACAGGAAGGAAAATGCCCTTCAACACTTTAATCTATGATGCCGATAAAATACTAAATTTGATTCGGGCTTTTTGGATACGCGAATACGCAAGCAACTGGACGAGAGATATGGACTTTCCACCTGTGAGGTGGTTTAAAGATCCTTTAACCGAAGGACCGCTTAAAGGCTCTATGCTTGACGCGTTGAAATACAATGTTATGCTGAAGAAGTACTACAGGAAGAGAGGCTGGGATGAGAGAGGAATACCTAAGAAGTCAACGCTGAAGAAACTCGGTTTGTCAGACGAAGCTAATGAACTTGAACAATACGTGCAGTTATCTGAGTAGAAACAGGGCTGTTAATATGATCTGGCGAAGTACACCATTTCCACAGCTTTCTCTCCACAATAGACACAGTTGGCTGTTGGTTCTTCCTTTTCGAAGGGTCTCAGCCTGATTGTGGCTCCCGTTTCTTCCTTTATTTTTTCTTCACATTCCGAGCGGCCACACCATGCTGCTTTAATGAAGCCGCCTTTGCTCTTTAGAATTTCCTTGAAGGCATCGTAGTTCTGCACGGTTGTTGTTTTTTCTTCTAGGGCTGTTTTGGCTTTGGCGTAGAGGTTGTTTTGTATTTCTTCAAGAAGCTTTTCTACGGCTTGTGCCGCGTCGGTCATTTTGGCGGTGGTTTTCTTGTAGGTGTCGCGTCTTGCCAAGGTCACCTGCTCCTGTTTGAGGTCTCGCGGGCCTATCTCTATCCTGACAGGCACGCCTTTAAGCTCCCACTCGTTGAATTTCCAGCCAGGCGTGTACTCTGGTCGGTCGTCCAAGACGGTTGCGATGCAGTGTGCTTTGAGTTTTTCCATGATTTCTTTGACTTTCGCCAGTATCGCGATGGAATCCGCGTCCTTGTAGGTTATGGGCACTATCACAGCCTGCACTGGAGCGACTTTAGGCGGCACAACTAACCCCCTGTCGTCGCCGTGAACCATAATCAATGCGCCTATCAACCGTGTGGATATGCCCCATGAAGTCTGCCAAACCCGATGTTCTTTCTCGTCTTCGCCGATGAAGTTTATGTCGAAAACCTTGGCGAAGTTTTGACCGAGGTTGTGGCTGGTTCCCATCTGAAGCGCTTTTCCGTCGGGCATCATGGCTTCCAGCGTAGTCGTGTAGAGCGCTCCGGCGAACTTTTCGTTCTCGGTTTTCACTCCGACAAGCACTGGAATAGCCAAGTAGTTTTCCATAACGTCTTTGTATTCACCGAGAATGTCCCTCACTTCTTTTTCGGCTTCTTCACTTGTCACGTGGGCGGTGTGTCCTTCTTGCCAAAGGAACTCGCGGGTTCTGAGGAAGGGTTTGGTGGCTTTGGTTTCCCACCTGACGATGTTACACCATTGATTAATTTTGATTGGTAAGTCACGCCAACTTCTGATCCACTTGGCGAAAGTGGCGTAGATAATTGTTTCCGACGTTGGCCTAATCGCAAGCTTCTCTTCCAGCGGGGTGCTTCCGCCTTGAGTCACCCAAGCGACTTCTGGCACGAACCCTTCAAAGTGCTCCGCTTCCTTTTTCAGAAAACTTTCCGGAATAAACATCGGAAAATACACGTTTCGATGACCCGTTTCCTTAATTTTCCGGTTGAAAACTTCTTGGATTCTCTCCCATATAGCGTAAGACTGCTCTCGGAATATCATGCAGCCTTTGATGGGCGCGTACTCCGCCATTCCAGATTTCAGCACGACTTCGGTGTACCATTCCGAGAAGTCTTCACTTTTCTTTACGGTTACTCCAGTGTCCGACATAGTCTTTCTCTTCTTCTGTTTCACGCTGGCTGCATATAACCATAACGCAGAACCAAAAGCAAAACGCACACCGCTTACCGCTTTTTGGCGGAAAAATCAAAATAAACAGAACCTCCCTGCTTGTGATTGCGTTTCTTGAAGTAGGCAAGGAGATAGGATATTTTGCGGATTAAAGACTTGACGGTAGTCAAGGTTTCTTTACGAGCAGCCTATTTGCCGTCGATTAGGATCCTAATAGTGCTTCATTGAAGTAAACGATAGAGGGGTCTATCTGTATTGGCGTTTTTCACAACCAATAGCATGTAGAAAACCAGCGTTCGTCAAAATTTCATGCAGTTTAGTATATATAA
>CAZJQR010000058.1:0-13487 GCA_964548345.1 uncultured Candidatus Bathyarchaeia archaeon
GTGACAAGAAACCTTAATCAGGTGGCACAAATGTTTTTATTAGCGTTTGAAACTTAACTTGAAACCGTCAACAAAGGATGATTTATCATGACTCTGGAAAAAGGAGATTTCATACTAATCAACTACACCGCTAAGGTGAAAGAAACCAACGAGGTTTTCGACACTACCATCGAAGAAACCGCCAAAAAAGAACACCTCCACAAAGAAGGCGAACTATACGAACCCAAACTCGTAGTCATAGGCGAAGGTTGGGTGCTGAAAGCCCTAGACGAAAACCTAACCACCATGAAACCAAAAAAACCCCAAACCGTAGAAATCCCACCCGACAAAGGCTTCGGATCACGAGACCCAGAAAAAATCAAACGAGTTTCCCTCAAACAACTCCTATCCAAAGACATCCACAACCCAACAATCGGCATGCGCATAAACTACAACGGAAAAATGGCAACCATACGCTCAATCGGCGCAGGAAGAGTACTCCTTGACTTCAACCCTCCACTAGCAGGAAGAACCCTCGTCTACGACGTCACCGTAGACAAAAAACTCGCAGCAGCCGAAGAAAAAGTCCAAGCGCTCATCCACCGCAGAATCCCAGTTGTGGACGCAGAACAATTCAAATTCACCATTCAAAAAGGAACCCTCACCATAGACATGCCCGAAGTAGCATTCTACGTCGAAGGCATCCAAATCGCCAAACGCGGCATAGCCATGGACATACAAAAGTTCCTCCCCGAACTCACAGAAATCAAATTCGTAGAAGCCTTCAGAAGCGCACCAAAACCAGAAAGAGAAGAACCCAAAGAAACGAAACCTAAACCCAAAGCAAAACCAAAGCCCACGCCCAAAGAGAAAAAAGAAAAACCAGAAGCAAAAGCAAAGCCCAAACCGAAAACAGCTAAACCCAAGACAAAAGCAGCAGCAAAACCAAAGACAAAGCCCAAGCCAAAACAAAAACAAAAAACCAAAACCTAAACCTCAAGACTGCAACCTTTTTTCCCACAAAAACCAATTTCCACGCAACAGCACCCAGCCCAAGGTAAGAAACAGATAACCTCGGCACCTGCAATAATCCACAGTTTTTTCGTAAAGGACAAACCGAAAAGGAGGTGAAAAAACAGAATGGACCACACCATAGTTCACTTCGAAATCCCATCCACCAACGTCGCCAAACTAAAAACTTTTTATGAAGGCGTGTTCGGATGGAAAATCTTCAAGGCCCCTATGGGCGGAACAGAATACTGGCTAATACACATCGTACCCACAGACGAAAAAGGCATGCTGCAAAAACCGGGAGTAAATGGAGGATTATTCCAAAAACAACCGCAGCAACAAGGAATCAAGCAAGTAAACTACATCACAGTAGACTCCATAGACAACTACGCCACGAAAGTGGAAAAACTCGGCGGAAAAATACTCGTACCCAAACAGCAAGTTCCCACCGTAGGATGGATAGCAGTAGCCGTAGACCCTGAAGGAAACCAATTCGGTCGCTTACAACCAGAAATGACGTGAAACGCCCAGCAAATCAGCCGATTACCCCAGTAGCTTTCGCCACCTTCTCGCACCCTTCACGATCCAAACTCAACTTTTGAAGAATAGTGTACCTTTCCGGACGAATTGTAGCCGCCAACCCCAAGGCTTCAACCACATCCTCATCCTCGACGCCCAACTCACAAGCGGTTGTGGGCGCACCAATCTGCTTAAGCGTCTCCCTGATTCGCTTCCAATTCGTCCTTTGAAGATAAGCGGCCAACACCGAACCCACCCCACACTGCTCCCCGTGCATCGCATGATGACCGTTAACCATATCCAAAGCGTGACTAAACAAGTGCTCCGAACCGCTACAAGGACGACTGCTTCCCGCAATGCTCATGGCAACCCCGCAACTAATCAAAGCCTCCAAAAGCACCCGCAGCCCCTCATCATTCCCCGGCTGAATAAGCTTAGCGTTCTGCGTCACCAGCTTCGCACTCATCAACGCCAAACTAGCCGCGTACTCACCATAATACTCATTCCTTTCACTGTGTGCCAACCTCCAATCCTTCACAGCCGTAAACTTCGCAATAGCGTCACCACAACCGCTTACAACTGAACGCCAAGGAGCCTGTGCAATCACCTCAGTATCCGCTATTACCGCCAAAGGCGCCTGCGCCATAACCGAATAAGGCTTATCAAGCCCCTTAACAGAAGCCAACGGACTAGCAATGCCATCGTGCGACAGCGTAGTGGGCACACTGATGAATGGAATGCCTTGGCGTGACGCACTCAGCTTCGCAACGTCAATTTTTGTTCCGCCACCAACACCTATTAGGACACGTGTCTTCCACCCCTTAATCCTCTCCTCAACCGTCAGAATCTCACTGCTGTTCACTTTCTTGACGAGAAGACTATCCACGTCCATGCCTGCTTTCTCAAGAAGGTCACCAACCGCCTTTCCGGCAACATCAAAGCTTTTCGGACCAGCCACTATCAAAGCTGACCCAGCTAACCCTAACCTTTCCGCAACTTCAGTAACGCACGCTAAAGTTCTTTTCCCAACAATCACCTCTCTCGGAAGCTGCATATAATGATAGGACGAAGACAAACCAACCACTGCTCAAGCTAACGTACTCATAAATTCGCGACCATAAGGTTTAAGCTTTTTGAAAAAACAGCCCCTATCTACAGAACGCTAATACTCAAAACAGACCACACCCCCACAAACTGTTCTTTTTGCGGAACAGACTGTTCTCTGAGGAGAGCTAAGTAGTCCTTTTTAGTATACACTATATAATGGAGGCTTGAACAAGACTGGGCAAAAAAACAGTTTTGCCATTTCTCTTTGTTTCAATCCTGTTCGCTTCGCTGGCAGCGAGCAATCACCCAGTTGAGGCAGATTCCACCGATTTCATTAATCTCTCTTCTGGAGTTACCCTCTTCTCCCCTCTCAACAGAACCTTTAATTCCAACTTTCTAACTTTGAACTTCACTTTCGCTTGTGGATTAGGCATCAAATACTCGTTGAATTACAGTATCGATGGAAAATATGAAGGTCCCATGCCTTACGTGATTGAAAACGCCGAAGAGCTGCACGTTGTTTACCATACACATGGATTAGTGAAGCTACCACAATTACCTGAGGGCTCACATAGCTTAACCGTCTATTTGGAAGCCTATGGGTTAGTCGCCCATAAAAGTTCATACGCAGACACCGTCAATTTTGCTGTAGACACGACTCCTCCAAACGTATCGATTCTGTCTCCTGTAAACAAGACATACACATCAGCCAACATCACTACGGCAAAAATTCCATTGGATTTCACCTTCAGCGAAAACGTTTCACAGGTCGCATTCAATCTGGATTGTGAAGAGGTCACATCAATTGCTGGAAACACAACGCTGACAGGGTTGTCCATTGGACCACACAACGTAACCGTATACGCTCAGGATTTGGCTGGCAATGCAGCCTCAGAAACAGTTAACTTCGTCATGGCAGCTGAGCCAGAACCTCAACCAGAGCTAGAGGCTTTTCAGCCGACAACGCTTGTCGCAGTTGCTTCTGGAGCCTCAACAGCCATAATCGGCATAGCCCTATTGCTTACTTCAAGAAACGCAAACGTTAAGCAGAGAACCTGGTTACCCTTTGTTCTCGCCCTTCACGTCTGCAGCAGCGTGTTAGCCTATTTGGTGGAATTGCTGGTCGTTGAATTCGTACAGCGCTTGATAATCAGACAGCGTAATGAAGTCGCCCACCAGCGTGGCAAACCCGTTTTCCTGCGGCTCCAGATTGTACCAGCCCACTGAACCCAAGTTGATTTTAACCCATGCGTGGTACCCATTCGCGTTCTTCCCTATCACAACGTAAACGTTATTTGAAGAGTAACCAGCCGCGCGGAGAAGCGAGCACAGGAGAATGGCGAAGTCTTCACAGTCATCCGTCCTCAAGCTAACGGTTTCTTTCCCAAACTGCCAGTACTCAGAAACCCCGTAAACCTCATCATCATGCCGGTACTGGATGTTATCGCCAACCAAGTTCCTCAACGCAATCCAATCCTTCACTTTCAACGGCGCATCCTTCAACAACTCGTTCTTAAGCGCGAATAAGCTGGCTTCTCGTGGCGTGACAAACAACTTGACACGGTCAGGGTTGTCGCTGAAAGTCCGCGGCACGTCCGCGCGCAACGAAAACGACTAAGCGTCCGCAGAATCCGCGCAGGACGCTTGCACCGACATCACACACAGCGTGTCAGCAGCCGCTGAGACTGTTAAGGAGTAGTTCGCGCTGTCCGAAACTTCAAGCGACGGAATCAGCTTACTCGCCTGCTGTTCGCCGTCAACAATGGCTGCAACGGTAACATTCTCGGCAGTCGCGCTTCCAATGTTCGAAACCGAATACGAAATTGCGTAGAAATTTTCTGGCGAGTTGGCTTCATCCCAGTAACCGTTCACCCACAAAACCGCTTTGGATGTCCCCTCAGGCTCACGAAACGACAGCCTGTCTAAAACAGGGTCAAGAAGCGAACACGTGTCTAAAATAAAAACGGCAACAACTACCACAAGCACAATGGCGATAACGGCAAGAGTCTTGGAACCCATCTTAACTTAAACTACACATCCAAAACATATACACATTCAAGCCCGAACGCATTGCCAAAAAACCTATGGGGAAGCATAACCCCTTACTAAGTGGTGCTCGCCACGAGAAAGTTAGTAACAGCGCTCCTCTTAACGCTTCTACTCTCAGCCACGGCAGGAACGGCTAAGCTTGCGACGGCAAACCCTGACACGGCAACCTTAATCGCAATGCCCGAAGAACAAATCAACTACATCATAACACGCGTCAACGGAACCCTATGGGTGAAAATCGACGGCACATACCCGCTGCACATCCTAACCAAAGCAGACGGTGCTCTATCCTGTATACCCTCTGAACTGCCGATGGTTTACCCAACTCCTCCCGGCACAACCAACATCTACGTTAAAGTGGACGAAAAAGAACTGGAATGGAGCAACTTTCCTCAAGACACGCATCACACAGCTATCGGTGACTGGAACATGGTCTACTGCCTAATCACGCCTGTCCCAGAAGACTTCGCGCTCAAAATCCACTACGAGCACCCCGTGGAGCAGGTGAATGGAAGCTACATTTTCCTGTACGACCTGAACATAAGCCCCTACCTCACGCCATGGAATCCCAACTCAACCGCCCACTTCACCATACGCATTGACGTAAACGTTTCAAACCTGCACGCGTACACCACAAAAACTGACACGATGTGGAACCCGATAAACTACACCACAACCCAAGAAGGCACCACGCAAGTCGTATCCATCCAGATGCACTCCGAATACGATAAGCCGCTGCTCGGCGACTTGGCAATCACGTTTTCTGACGCGGAAATCCCAGAGTTCCCAACATGGACCATGCCCGCTCTGCTCTTGGTAGCGACTGTGCTGGCGGCTTTAGGCTACAAAAAAAGAACTTGCCTAAACTCGCTGGGACTGAAAAAAGTTTGAGCTTCAAGTAAAAAGAGCAAGATAACTACTTTTTGCCTTCGTATCATAGGTTTCGGCTGCAATGTTACCGTTTTATCGCGTGCTCTTTTTCGGTATCCACACTGTTCTGCGCTTATTATAGCATGGAATCTCGTATTCAAACAGTGGCGCGCTTTCTTCATTCTTTTTTCGCTTCTCCCCGTTTTAACGAAAACGGTCAGTTCAGATTAAAGCATTTTCACTATAGAAACTATATACTATATAGTCAAATACGCGTTTTAGGTATCTTGCTGCGTCAAGGGTGGAAACGTGTGGTTGGCAAGGAGAAACCAAGAATTGTCTATTGGCTGGACGACAACAGTCTTTACTTGAACATCACCAATCAGTGCTCTAATAACTGTTGGTTCTGTTTGCGCAACTTCAAGCGGGGCGTGGGCGGTTTCAACCTGAAACTAGAGAGGGCCCCGACAACAGCCGAAGTGAAAGCTGAACTTGAAGCCGCTTTGGGGCTGAGGCGTTGGGATGAGGTGGTTTTCTGCGGTTTCGGCGAGCCTACTGCGCGGTTGGATGTCTTGCTGGAGGTTGCGCGATGGCTAAGGGAACGCAGTGGCGGTTCAGTTCCGATTCGAGTTGACACGAACGGTCACGGGTACGTGTTGAACAAAGGCAGGAACGTTGCTGAAGAGTTGCGTAGTGCAGGCGTCAGCAGCGTCAGCGTCAGCTTGAACGGTCATGATGAGGCGAGTTACGCGGAGAACTGCAGACCGGTTTGTGGAGGCGGTTTCGCGACTGTGCTGGAATTCGTCAAGAAAGCGAAGACGGCTGGGCTAGATGTGGAGGTTTCCGCGGTGAGAATGCCTGAAGTTAACATAGAACTGGTCAAGGCTGTTGTCGAATCATTGGGTGTGCCGCTGAGGATTAGAGATTACATCCCATGCTTCTGGTGAATTGACACGCGATTTTTTTCTATAGCCCCCTTATTTAAAGCGTGAATTTGGCTGTTTTTGGTACTGGAAAGCGCCATTAAAGATAGACCCCCTCTATCGTTTTCTGCACACATTGGCTATTAGCGTCCAAATATGCTGAGGTGCCTATGCACTGTAAAATTTGTTTCCATCAAGAAATCGAAATTGCTTTAAGTTTTGAGAAGATAATAGCTTGCTGAAAGGTCGTCGAATGTCAGCGTTTAGTAAAATACCGGTTCCCATAGGCCAAATGCGACTGGTCGGTTCAATATTTATGGCTTCAGCTAGTGGCTTCTTCATTTTAGTGGTGTCAACAACCCTCGGGTGGTTTACGTCAACTCGTCAGATTTACTTAGTGTTCGGCGTTGTTGCGGGGGTGTGTTTAGGTGTTCTTGAAACTAGCCTTGTTATCCCAAAGTTAGTTAAGAACACGGAAACTTTTGTTTGGCAAGTAGTGCCAATCGGCACCGCTGTTCTTGGATTACCCTTACTGCTGGTTACAGTGTTTTTTGGTGTTTCAGAGTACTTGCCATTTGCGGTCTACACGTATTTCCCACTAATTGCAGCTACAGGTGCGACAAGTGGCTGGTACTTTATCAAGTTTGAGAAAGAGAACAAAGTGTACGTCTTTACGTCTTATTTCGGGTTTAAGTACTGGACCCAACAAACTCTTGATGGTAATGAACTGTTTTACTATTTCCTAAGGGATGTCGCATCCAAGGACCCGCATCATTTCTGGGATCAAATAGGCTCTTCTCGGGGTTACATAGGGTATTCTAAAATTTTTATGGATATACTCAAGGAAAAAACAGAAATCGACACTTCAACCAGGAAGGATTTAATTAAAATTCTAAAAACCATGAACAAATATAGATACACAGTGTTGAGCGGCTTTGCACTTTTTCTAGTTTCAGTCATAGTTATTGTTATTTTGATTTTTGGAACTGCATTTGGGTATTTCCAATGGAATTTCAATATAGTTGATGTTATAGGTCCAGCGTCTGGAATAGTTGGTTTAGGTTTTTTGATAGGAGTTTTTGTTTTTGTGAAAAGCTTTCAAAGAACAATTTCAAAACTGTTGGCTAATATTGATACAAGCAAGTTGGCGCTTTCCACGTAAAATTCAAAGCTTTTAATTCTTCAGGCGAATGTTTTTTTCTGCCCCTACCCCTTATACTGGTTAAGTGAAAAGCAGTGCCTTTGATTTCAAGGTTTGACCCCTGGCGCTCCAGCCTCTGCACGTGCCCGCCCAAGCTGACGCTTAACCCTTACAGCGGCTGCGACCACCACTGTGTCTACTGCTACGCCTCAAGCTACATCCCCCGCTTTCAGGAGTGCCGACCAAAAAAAGACCTGCTCAGAAACCTTAAGCGCGAAGCATCCAAGCTGAAGGGCGAAACCGTGTCCATATCAAACAGCTCCGACCCTTACCCGCGCATGGAAGCCACCGCTGGCTTGACACGGAGATGCCTTGAAATCCTCGCGGAAAGCAATTGCCGAATCCAAATAATCACCAAATCCAACATGGTCACCCGAGACGTCGACCTGCTGAGCAAAGTGCCATCAACGGTCGCCTTAACCATAACAACCCTCGACGCGGAAGTGGCAAAGCTTTTGGAGCCGAACGCTCCGTCGCCACTCGGGCGTCTCAGAGCCACCGAAGACTTGGTGGGCAAAGATATTCCCGTTTCGGTGCGCATCGACCCCATAATTCCTCTTGTGAACGACAAACAGGAAACACTCATCGCCGAACTCGCAAGCATCGGCGTTAAACACGCAACCAGCTCGACTTACAAGATAAAACCAGACAATTGGCGACGATTCACCGCTGCCATGCCCTCGGTGGCAGAAAAACTTGAACCACTCTACTTCCGTCAGGGCGAAAAAATGGGTGGAAACACACTGTTGCCAAGAGACTTAAGGCTTAAACTCATGAAAAACATACGCGACTTAGTCACAGCAAACGGCATGAAGTTTGGCGTCTGCCGAGAAGACTTGGCTCAGCTGAACACGGCGGCGTGCGACGGCTCATGGCTAATGCCGGCAGAACAGAGGTGAACATGCGGCTTATGCAAGCACGAGTCATAATGCTGGTGGATTTCGACTATTTCTTTGCCCAATGCGAGGAACTGCGGAACCCAGCGCTTAAGGACAAGCCCATCGTGGTGGGCGTGTATTCGGGACGCACCGAAGACAGCGGAGCCGTAAGCACCGCCAACTACGTCGCCAGAAAATACAAGGTTAAATCAGGAATCCCCTTGTACTTGGCAAAGAAGCAGCTGGAAGGCACTGAAGCGGCGTTTCTGCCCGTTGACTACGAATATTACGAGCAAATCTCCGACAAGATAATGCAAGCGCTCAGAAGCTACGCTGACAGCTTCGAGCAGATGGGAATAGACGAGGCCTATTTGGATGTCACACAGAAGACGCAGGGAAGTTTCAAAGTAGCAGGCGATTTGGCTCGGAAAATGAAAAGCGACGTGAAAAAACAGGTAGGCATCACTTTTTCCGTGGGCGTCGGACCTAACAAGCTTGTGGCTAAAATCGCGTCTGACAGCCAGAAACCTGACGGCTTAACAATCGTCAAGCCAGAAGAGGCTGAGCGCTTCTTGTCGCCGTTGCAAGTTAACCGACTCGTGGGCGTGGGACAAAAGCTCACCGTGAAAATGGCTGAGTTGGGCGTAAAGACAGTTAGTGATTTAGCAAGGTACGACGTGCAAAAGTTAGTTGAGATTTTCGGTAAAAAACTCGGCGTGTACTTTCACAACGCAGCCAAAGGCGTGGATAATGTATCTGTTCAGGAAACGGGTGAGGCAGAATCCATCAGCAGAATCTCAACTCTGAAGGAGAACACGCGTGACTTGATGGTGGTGCTCGAGAACACCGACCAATTAATTGCAAAAATCCACAACGATCTCGTGCAGAGAAATGTCAGCTTCAAACAGGTTGGCATAATCGCCATCATGACGGATTTGAGCGTTCGAAGCCGATCGAAAACGTTGGAAACCGCCACAAGCGACGCAGAGGTTCTGAAACAAGAGGTTCGAGCGCTTTTCGAAAAGTTCCTAGGTGAATCTGAGCTTGAAATCCGCAGGGTCGGCGTGAAAATCTCTCATTTCGTCAAGGAAGAGGTTGAGCAGAAGAGGCTGACAAGCTTTTTCCAAAGCAATTAGTGTATTCGATTTCTTATGATGCTTGCTGTTGGGACTTGAACAGTCAATATTTCTTTTTTGCGTTCGGGTTCTACAGGTCGTTCAAATTTTATTCAAAATGTTTATTAAGTCTTAATACTTGTATAACTGTGAATAAAAGAGAAGGATGAAAAATGAGCCGCGCCCAAAAAGAAAAACTTGAAACATACACAGATACTTCTCTTCAATTAATATCCGAGAACTCAACGGAAGAAAGCGCTGTCAACGCGGCAGACGATTACATAGAGATTGCGTTGGAAAAAAGAAAAAAAGAAGCGGACAAACCCCTCTATCTCAAAAGAATATAGCAAAACGCATGTCCCAAACGGTGACTTCAAGCTGGAAATCATTTTTATACTAGATGCGCCTCACAATTTAATTTCAAAAAACAAGAGGTTGAATGATGCATTTTACCGAAGCCAAAATGGGAAGAATTTTCGTGCTGAGATTACATGATGGCGACCGCCTTCCTGACGTTCTCGAATCATTCGCCGCTGAAAAAAACGTTTCCACGGCGCTTTGTTTCTTTTTAGGCGGCGCAAAAGAAAACAGCAGGGTGGTTGTTGGCCCAAAAGACTGTTATGCGGTTCCTCCAGAACCTATGGTTACGCTCCTTGAAGGGGTGCATGAGGCTTGCGGTGTGGGAACAATTTTTGCGGATGAAAAGGGAAAACCGAAACTTCACATGCACACCAGCTTTGGAAGAAGCGAAAACACCGTCACTGGGTGCGTTCGCATGGGCGTTGAGGTGTGGCGAATAGGTGAAGTGGTGATGCTGGAGTTAACAGGAGCCGCTGCACAAAGAGCGAAAGATAAAGAGACCGGTTTCGAATTCTTAGAAATTTAGAAAACACAGCAACATAACCTACTTGAAAGAGAGTATGGAGATAGAATGGGGGACATCTCCCACAACATGCTCGTAGGTAAACCTGCCCGTAGCATTAAGCTTCACGTAAACCTCCATGACATCAGCGTGTTCATACAGAAACACGTACTTCACGTTGTTATCCACGCATAGCGCAACCAGCTCGCTGACGTTAAAGTTGGACGCAAACGAGTCAATGGGCAACTCAGGATACTGCAACACCTGCTCTTGTTTAAACTGGGCAGGCAAATAGAACCGCACCATATCTTGGTTGAAAAGGTTGAAGGGAGACAAAAGCACTATTGCCTCGTTCTGGCTTATGTGACTAGCCGCAAAAGCTGTTGCCTCGTCTATGGGAACGTGAATTTGGTCTCTTGCAACCATCTGGTACGCCTCATAGCTGCTGTAAACGACCGCAGACGCCGCAAGAACTACGAAAAGACCGGCGGCGACCTTGAGCGCTTTCTGCGTGTTTAAACGAGTTTGTTCACGTTTCCAACTTGCTGCCACTTTGCTGTAGGCGAACATTATGAAGCTTGCGGCGGAAATTGCCAGCACAGGAAAAAGCGGAGTTACATAGCGCCATTGCTTGTTAGGAATCAAAGTGAAGAAAACGTAGACGACGATGAACCATAATAGAAAGAACTTGTCCTCGGTTTTTCTTCTGTACGCCCAAAGACCCAGCCCGAGAAGACCCAAGATGTAGATGGGCAGTGAGATGGGGTGGACGGGAATGTCGTTGAAGGGCCAGGTCAT
Organism: uncultured Candidatus Bathyarchaeia archaeon; assembly: GCA_964548345.1. Taxonomy (GTDB): domain Archaea; phylum Thermoproteota; class Bathyarchaeia; order Bathyarchaeales; family Bathycorpusculaceae; genus SG8-32-3. The sequence goes on from CAZJQR010000058.1 coordinate 11,253, forward strand.
CTCTATCAGGTAGAATATGGGCAGGGGGAACCTAGAGCTGTACACCGCCCTGTCTTGACCGCCCTCTTGGATTACGTAAAGGAGTTCGCCGAATCTTTCTAACCCGTTCTTTTGGACCACGATTAAGACCCACGGCATCACCACCAGCAAAGCTATTATGGGCAACAGCAGAAACTTGGAGAATCTCCACCGCAGCTTATTCCTGTACAACAGGAGGATGACGACTATCATCACCAAGCCCGCTACCAGAATCTGGTACTTGGCCAGAAAACCCACGCCCATGGCCAAGCCGCATAGGAGTAGGGTTTTATTCTTTTTGAAGCGCATCCAGGAGAGGAAGAAGAACATGGAGAGGGCGAAGAAGAACATCAGCATGGTTTCTAACATGGCAACTCTTGAAAGCCAGAAGAAGCCAGGCATCGTTCCGAGCGCGATGCTGGATATTAACGCGGTTTTTGGTCCGTACGTGCGGTTTGCAAATTCGAACACGAGCCATACGGTGAGGAGCGAAAAGGTTATTGCTACCAGTCTTCCGGAAGCGGCGGTTGCGCCGAATATTCCGAAGTAACCCGTTGTGAGCAGATCGTATAAAGGCGGGTAGTACCCGTAAGTTGAGATGTACTCTTGTGACCGTCCCCGGGTTAAGAGCAGTCCGCTGTACAGGTGGGGTGCTTCGTCCCATTGAATTGACATGTACCCGAGTTCAAGCAGCAGGAAAACGGCGTAGACGATGATAACGATTAGTAGTGCTAGGCGCCACTTGTTGAATCCGTTTTTTAGCTGCAGGTGGAGGTTCATTTGTCGAGCCCTTCCAGTCGACGTTGACTTATGATGTGACAGGTTGGCTTTTTAATGTTTCATTTGGAACGCGTTTAAAACTAATTTCCGTGAAAGAGGTGATAACCGCTTGGTGGGTTTCCGTGAAAGGCAAAAATCATTTATGATTAGGTGGTGCATTTGTTTTCTTATTAGGGAAGGTTGGTTCGTGGCTGAGAAGGAAATTTCGATTTTGTTGCCTGCTTACAATGAGGCTTTGCGAGTTGAGAGGTGTATTCGGGGGGTTGAGCGAGCTGTCCGTTCTTTTTCGAGTTCTTACGAGTTGATCGTGGCTGAGGATGGAAGCACGGATGGTACGGAAAAGATTGTGGCGGAGATGTCGCGGAGTAATCTCCGTCTTAGCTTGTTGCATTCGCCTGTTCGTTTGGGCAAGGGCAAAGCCATCAAGAGAGCGTTGGCTTCGGCTAAAGGTGCCGTGGTCGTTTTTATGGATGTTGACTTGGCTACCCGCCTTGATTACCTGCCGAAGATTGTTGGGTTGGTGCGGTCGCGTCGGGGGATGGCTATCGGCTCTCGGCACGTTAAAGGCGCGAGGGTGCGGCGTCGTGTTTCCAGAAGCCTGTTCAGTTTGGCGTATAACATGTTTGTGCGGATGCTTTTTCTGGACGGCGTGCGTGATCATCAGTGTGGCTTCAAGGCTATGAGTCGTGAAGTTGCAGAGGTTTTGCTGGATAAGTGCGAGTCAGACGGGTTTTTCTTTGACACTGAGATGATTTTGTGGTGCAGGAAGCTGGGTTTTCCGGTGATGGAGGTCGGGGTGGAGTGGGCGGAAACGAGGAAAAAAAGCGGGTCTGCAGTTAAGCTTTTTCCCGACTCGATGAGGCTGGGTTTGGACCTGTTGAAATTCAGGTTGACGGGTGATCCTTAGCCGAAGTTGTAGTGTTTTCTGATTTTCTTTTTGATTTCCCATGTGCACGCGAGGCCTTTTGGGAATAGCACGTAGTCGCCTTCGCTGAACTCGACGTTTCCTTCTTTCGTGTGGATGACGGCTTTGCCTTCTAGGATGAGGCATGTTTCTTGCATGTCGTATTCCCAGGGGAACTTGGATTCTTCTTTCTCCCAGATCGGCCAGGATTCGGCTTCTTGCTGTTCTTTTTCGGTGGGTTTCTTGACTTTCGGTTTCATACTGGTCACCTGCATATCTTCTTTTTACATGCATAAAAACGCGTTGGTAGCCCGGGAGAGATTCGAACTCTCGTCAATGGCTCCAAAGGCCACTATGCTTGGCCGCTACACCACCGGGCTTGGGCCTGTGTCTGTGTTGTGCTGAAGTTTTAGGACGGGCTTTTCCTAATAAGTATTCTTGCATGTCGCGGGATGCTTTGGAGAAGTTTCAGGTTGGTTTGAAGCAGTATCGTGGCCACTGTGGCCAGGGCTGCACTGAGGTGCATGCTGTGA
>CAZJQR010000059.1:0-13192 GCA_964548345.1 uncultured Candidatus Bathyarchaeia archaeon
AAAAAAGCCACAGTCCACCCAAAATCCATACAGTCTTCCTGTTTAAGCACGAGCCGTCATTGGAAAAGTGAATTAGGATACATAAGCTTTTAATTGCCCTTTTTGCACGAGCCTAACTCAGGGAGGTTACCCAGTCAATGGTTACCTTAAACCTCGACAAGATTTTTAACCCGAAAAGCGTAGCCGTTATAGGGGCCAGCGACGTCGAAGGCTCAGTCGGATACGCCATCGTGAAAAACTTCACTCAGTTAGGCTACACAGGAAAAGTCTACTTTGTTAACATACGTAAACCCGAGATTTTAGGCGTAAAAACCTACCAGACAGTGCAGCAAATCCCAGACGCCGTTGACTTGGCGATGATTGCCACGCCTGCAAAAACTGTTCCCGCCGTAGTGGAAGAGTGTGGACGCGCGGGCGTTAAAGGCGTAATCATCGTTTCAGCGGGCTTTAAAGAAACTGGCGCCGAAGGCAAAGCGTTAGAAGAAAAGATTCTGGAAGTGAAAAGAAAATACGGCCTAAGAGTAATCGGGCCCAACTGTATAGGCGTAATCCGCCCCAGAATAAACCTGAACGCCACATTCGTGGATAAAATGCCCAAGCCCGGCAAGGTGGCTTTCATCTCCCAGAGCGGCGCGTTAGGCTCCGCCATTCTCGACTGGGCGATGCACGAGAACATAGGCTTCAGCAACTTCGTCTCCATAGGCTCCATGATTGACGTGGACTTCGGAGACCTCATAGATTACTTCGGCACCGACCCCAAAACCAAGAGCATACTCATGTACGTGGAAGGCATAACAGAAGCCCGCAAGTTCATGAGCGCCGCCCGCCACTTCGCACGAACCAAACCCATAATAGTGGTTAAAGCAGGCAAGTTCAGCGAAAGCGCAAAAGCCGCAGCATCCCACACCGGTTCGCTTTCAGGCGAAGACGCTATCTACGACGCGGCGTTCAAACGTGCAGGCGTAGTTCGCGTGGAAGAAATCGAAGACCTATTCAACGCCGCCGAGGTTTTGGGAACCCAGCCCTTGCCGCGTGGACCCAACTTGGCATTAATCACGAACGCGGGTGGCCCAGGGGTCATGGCAACCGACACGCTTATCGCCAAGGGAGGTAAACTTGCCAAGTTAAGCCAGAAAACCATGAATGCTCTCAACAGCATTCTGCCGCCTTTCTGGAGCAAAGGCAATCCCATTGACGTTCTCGGAGACGCGGGAGCTGAGCGGTACAGGACCGCGGTTGAAGCCTGCCTGAGCGACTCGAACGTTGACGGCGTCCTCATCATCTTCACTCAGCAAGCAGTTTCACGAGCGGTTGAGATAGCTAAAACCATCGTTGAACTCGTTAAGAGCAAGGCGTATCAGAACAAGACGATATTAACCAGTTTCATGGGCTACGGTGCAGTGCAAGAAGCAAACAGCATCCTTAACGCAAACAACATTCCAACTTACTCCACGCCTGAAAACGCCATCAAAACGTACATGTACATGTACCAGTACCAGCGCAATCTTGACCTCATCTACGAAACACCCGAGGAGCGGCCAGTGGACACGGCGCCACCCAAACGGCCGATAATGGTCATACTTAGAAACGCCGCTGCGGAAAACCGTGAGCTGCTGACGGAAGACGAAGCAAAAAGGCTGTTGGAGTACTACAATTTCCCAGTTGTAAAAACCGAAGTTGCCACCACCGCGAATGAGGCTGTTGCCTTCGCCCATCAGATCGGCTACCCCGTGGTTCTCAAGATTCTTTCTCCCCAAATAGCGCACAAAACTGACGCCGGGGGAGTGATGCTTGACCTGAACTCTGACGCTGAGGTTAACCAATCGTTTGACATTATTGTGCACAGGGCAAAAACGTACAACCCAGGCGCTGAAATAATCGGGGTCACTGTTCAGCCCATGGTAACGCGGAAGGGCTACGAGGTCATATTGGGCGGAAAAACTGATCCGCTCTTCGGACCGGTAATCCTCTTCGGCATGGGAGGCGTGGGCGTTGAGCTCTTCAAAGACTATTCAATTGGACTGCCTCCGTTGAACACGACGCTTATCAGGAGAATGATGGAGGAAACAAAGGTCTACCAGCTTCTGAAGGGCTATAGGAACGTGCCGCCAGCGAACCTCAAGGTGCTGGAGGAAACTGTGGTGCTGTTCTCGCAGTTGCTCATTGACTTCCCGCAGATAAAGGAAATTGACATCAATCCGATGCTGATAAACGAGAAAGAAGCTTGCATTCTGGACGCTAGGATAACGGTTGATAAAGACAAGGTTTTAAGAAAGTTTGAGCCGCATGAGCACTTGGTGATAAGCCCGTACCCGAAGAAATACGAAACCCAGTGGAAACTGCGGAATGGACAGGAAGTGTTGTTAAGACCCATAAAGCCTGAAGACGAACCCATGTGGCTAGAAATGTTTCAAAGCTTCTCCGAAGAGTCTATACGGTACAGGTTCTTCCAGCTGCTCAAGGACACGCCGCATGAGGTCCGCGTTCGCTACTGCAACATCGATTATGACCGCGAAATCGCCATAGTGGCTGAGCTCAGCGAAGAAAACCGCAGAAGAATCTTGGGAGTTGGAAGGCTCAGTATTGAACCTGACGGAAAAAGCGGCGAACTGGCCTTCATCATTGTCGACCAATGGCAGGGTCAAGGCTTAGGAACAAAAATGGTGGATTACGTTCTTGAAATAGCCAAAGACATGGGCGTCGAAACCGTCTACGCCATAATGCTGCCTGACAACCGGAGAGCTTTAAACTTGACAAAGAAGATGGGCTTCAAACTAGAATATTTGAGTGACGGTACGGTAAAAGGAGTCCTTGACCTCAAGGAGGAAGTGCTCAGCGCCAAATGCCCCGAACCACCACCTCAAGTAGAAAAGGAAGAAGCGCTGATTCCAGAAAAAGAGGAAAAGGACGCCGCAGACGCACAGCCAGAGGCAGAAGAAGTAACCACGCTGTAACTGACGTTCTTTACGTTCTTTTTTGACGTTGAACCTAAGCGGCTTTAAATGAAGTGCACTTTAACGGCGTGCGTCGAGCAGGAAATACACGGATCATAGGCTCTCACCAGCATCTCCAAGGTCAACTCAATTTCCTTCGGCTTTTTGTCAATAATCTTTGGCACCAAGGCTTTCAGGTCTAACTCGATGTTGCCGTGGTTCTGGTTCGTTGGGATAACTAAGTTGGCTTTTGTGCAAACGCCTTTCTCGTTGTACGCGTAGTCGTGGAATAGTATGCCTCTGGGAACTTCGACTGCGCCGACGCCTCTGCCTGCCTTTACTTTTATTTCGGGGTTGTTGTAGTCGGGCTGGCTCTTCAGGCCTTCGGCTTCAAGTTCGTTAATAAGCTTTATTGAGTCTTCTACGCTGTGGACAACTTCCACTAGCTGTGCGACGCTGTTCATGAATGGGTTGTGGCACACGGGTTTGAGGTTGAACATTTCAGCGACTTTCTTGGCTAAGGGGGAAAGCAGGTCGTAGTTGATGTTGAGTCTTGCAAGGGCGCCGACCATGTATGAGTCTCGAATGTGTTTTGCCCGTTTCGCCGTTGACTGTGGAACGATGTACTCGTTGGTGAATGTGAGGTATTCGCTTGCTGGTGCCGAGTCGGTGTCGGTGGAGCCGATTTTTCCGTCGTAAAGCGCGTACTCGTCAGGTTTAGTTAACGCGATGAACTCGGTTTCCCTAACGAAGTCGGGGATTTTTGGTGCTAAACTCTGGAGCAGTTTCGCGACTGCTTGAAGGTCTGGTACGGAAGCCTTCAGTTTCTCTCTGAGTCCGCTTAATTCTTTCATGGTTGGGATTGTTGAGAATCCGCCTGGCAGCAGCCTTTGTGGGTGTGTTGTTCTGCCGCAGAGCATGCCAGACATCTCGTTTGCTAGCCTGTGCAGGCGCAAAACGGTTTTGACTTCTTTTGGATTGGAAGACGCGAGTGGAATCACTGAGCCTACGCCCATGAGGTCGGGGAGAACCAGAAACCCCACGTGCAAGATGTGGCTTTGCATGTTCTCTGCGTGTAGCGCGATTTTTCTCAGTTTGAGGTCTTGGTCACTTATGGTTATGCCCATCGCTTCCTCGGTAGCGCGTAGAGATGCGAGGGTGTGACCTATGGAGCAGATGCCGCAGATGCGCGAAGTTATGTGGTGCAGTTCGCTCCATTTGCGTCCTACGACCATGGCCTCGAAGAAGCGTGGTGCTTCGGAAATGTTCCATTCACATCTTTCTACGGTTCCGTCTCTTACGTTTACGTATATGTTTCCGTGACCTTCAACGCGTGTCACGTGGTGTACTTCTACATCAAAGTTTTTTTTGTCTGTCATTATCTTTTCCTCTCCTGCCAACCGAAATATAACTTAAACTTGTTAATTGCATCGTCAACTGTGAGGCCGTATTTGATTAAAACTTCTTTTTGGGAGTTTTCGTTCGGGTTGTCCACCAAGCCGCGGCAGCCCCAGCATATGGTTCCTTCGTTAACGCAGCAGGCGTTGCAGCCTGCTCTGGTTACGGTGCCCACGCAGAATTGGCCTCTTTCAAACGCGCAAACGTTCTCGTTTTTCTTGCATTCAACACAGACAGGGTAATTGGGGATGTCTGGTTTCTTTCCAAGCAGAAGCGACTTGACTACGCTTAGAAATTCTTCTCTGGTTATGGGGCATCCGTGCACGTAAGCGTCCACAGGTATCACCGCGTCGATGGGTCTCGCTGCGTAAGTGTCGAACAATCTTGCTTTGTCACCGTACACGGTTCGCCTAACGTCATCCAAGTCCTGATAGTTTTTCAAAGAGTTGATACCGCCGATTGTGGCGCACGAGCCGATGGCGACCACGATTTTCGCGTTCTTTCGGATTTGCTTCAGCCTGTCTTCGTCTTGAAGTCGAGTGCAAGACCCTTCGATGAATGCTATGTCGTAATTGTCGCTTTGTTCTTTCATGACTTCCCTGAAGGTTACGACTTCAACCTGCCCTAGAAGGTCAAGAAGTTCTTCTTCCAAGTTTGCGATTTGTAGCTGGTCTCCTTCGCAGCCTGCAAAGTCAAAGAAAGCTACTTTTGGTTTCATTATAACGCCTCCGGTACTCCTTTAATTTTTGCATAATTAAACACTGGACCATCCTTGCACACGTAAATTTGGTTGATCTGGCAGTGACCGCATTTTCCGACGCCGCATTTCATTCTCCGCTCAAGAGAAATGATTATGTGATCGTCTGGAACATTTCGTTTTTTCAGGTCTGCTATAACGAACTTGTACATTATCGGTGGACCAACTACAATTGAGTAGGTAGTTTCTGGGTCAAAATTGACTTGAGGAATCAGAGTGGTAATCACGCCTATGTTACCAGTCCATACTTCGTTTTCAGGGCACCAGTTGACTGTGGGTTTGTATTCCACGTCGTCTCTTTTTTCCAATGCAACCATTTCGTCGCCGAAGAGCAATTCGCGTGGTTCTTTACAGCCGTAGAGAAGCATAACGCGTCCGTAATCTTGTCGGTTGTCTAAAACGTAGTTGAAAAAGGACCGCAACGGTGCGATTCCAAGACCACCTGCAACAAACAGCAGGTCCTTGCCTTTCAGGAACTCTGCGTCAAAGCCGTTTCCAAATGGGCCTCTGATTCCAACTTTGTCGCCTACGTTAAGCATATGCAGCTTGGTGGTCACGCTTCCTATTTTGCGCACGCAAATTTCGAATGTGCCTTTTTTCGTTGGGGATGAGGACACTGAAATCGGGGCTTCGCCTACGCCGAAAACGGAAACTTGGACAAACTGGCCTGGCTTATGATTCAGGTTTGAACCATCTTCCAATTTTATTTCGAACAGTATTTCGTTGGAGGTCATGGGTACTTTCTTAACAATAGTTGCCAGCATTGGGACGTAGTCTATGTTGCCTTCGGTTTCAATGTTCACTTCGGGCTCAGCCGCTGGGGCTATTTGCACGCCCATGTTGAGGACGTCGTTGTACATGTCGTTGAAGAGGTTGACTGGATTGGCGATGTCGGGCAGACAGTTTGATGAGCATCTGCCGCAGCCAACGCATGAGACGAAACCGAACCGGTCGAACAGGTACTTGCCTTTCTTGAAGTATCTGTGCCGGTACCTTGTGGGTCTCGTGGGGCGGAAGTTTTCTCCTGAAGCTACTTTGGCAAAATCTTCCAGTAGACAGCCATCCCACGTGCGTATTCTCTCGCCTTCTTTAAGTGATAAATCAGGATTTTCTTTAACATCAAAACAATAGCATGTTGGACACACCAAAACGCAGGACCCGCAGGCTAAACATGTCTCGGCGTGTTTCTCCCAAAAACTGCTTTCTTCATAACTCTTGCTCAGCAACTCAGGGATCAGTTCGGTGTCAAAATTAAACTTCTGCTGTGACATACCTACTATTTCCCGTTTTTTCTGACCCACCAACTGAATGTCGCGTGCAAAAGCGTCTGTAACGTTTTTGGCGTATTTGTCCAAAAGCGCCTCTCCCTTCTGGGAGCCGACGTTAATGGCGTACCTGTTTCCGAGGTCCGTGAGCATTAAATCATAACCGTATTCGATTGTGGCGCAGCCCATCTGAGGCGCAAAACACCATTTTGACATGTTTTGGATGTTAACGCCGATGATGATGGCTGACTTTCTCTTTTCAAAGTAGTAGGGGTCTGACTTGGTTTCTCTGAAAATCTCATCCATGTGAAGCAAAGCCACAAGGTCGTAGGGGTGGACGCCGATGATTACTGTAGGCTTAAGGTCAGCAGGGTCCTTGGCAAAAAAACCGTTAGCCACATCATAAGTGACCAGAGTTTCGCGCTGCGGAAAGAAGTATTTCTTGGGAGGGAGAAGGGTCACGTCATAATCCAGACGTAATTCGCTGGCAGCGTTTAGCTGTCCGAAAGCGAATTTGTTGCCTTTCGATTTGACGCCTATAACATTTAAAGAATTATCTTGGATTAATGAATTAACAAACTTGGCGAAGTCTTCTTTTGATATTATACGCATTTTTTTATCATCTCTAAGTTACTCAAGCCGAGCAAAGCTGTTGGAAGCTATTGTGCAATTGCAACATTTATTGTTTTCCCATGGAAGAACAATTATTTAACAATAAAACTGCGTGGGCTATTTTACCACCATTTAATCCAAACCTGTTTTCACCCAGCTACAGGCATGGGCTTTCAATGCAAAATTTAAATTTCTGCGGGCACTAGCTTATATACGACAATTCTGCAGTACTCCCTCAGAGATATCTGGGTGAGTCTGCAAATGTTGGAAACCCCAGTCTCGGAGGAGAATTTTTTTGTCAAGAGATGGCAATCGCCGCATGCTATTAGAAAAAGCAATGAAAGAGCATAACTATCAAGAGAGCGCCCTGCTGGAAATACTTCACAAAGCACAGGGAATTTACGGTTATCTCGGCAAAGACCTGTTGATGGACATTTCTCAATCGCTTAACCTTCCCCCGAGCCACGTTTATGGTGTGGCAACGTTCTACAGCTTTTTCAACTTAACAAAACCTGGCGAGCACATAGTTACGGGCTGCTTGGGAACCGCTTGTTACGTGAAGGGCGTTGAAGAAATCATACAGGCTATTGAACGCGAATTCAATCTTAAAAGAGGAGAAACCACAGCCGACGGAAAACTTTCGTTGTTTGTCACACGATGCATAGGCGCATGCGCCATGTCGCCAGCTATAGTTGTGGATGACGAAGTTATCGGTAAAGCAACGAAAGAAGTGGTGATTGAAAGAATCAAACAGGCACTTGGAGGTGCAAAGGCTTGAAGCTATCTGACCTTCAGACGATCGCTGAGAACGAGTTGGATTTTCAAAGAGCCTACAAGTATAGGATAAACGTGTGTTGTTCAAGCGGCTGTGTGCCTTTCGGCGCCTTTAAAGTGTTGAAGGCGTTTGAAGAAGCGGTTAAGGAATTTGGTGTTGAGAGAGAGTGCAAGGTTGCTAGAACGGGCTGTGTTGGCACGTGCTCGGTGGGTCCAGTTGTGGTTGTTGAGCCAAGCGACTATCTTTATCAGAATGTCACGCCAGAAAAGGTTCGGGAGATAGTTAGAGACCACATCGTTTTAGGCTTGCCAGTGAAGGAAATGTTGTATAGCAATGAGGCGTATTTTAAGAAGCAGAAACGCTTGGTTCTGAGGAATGCCGGCAAAATTGATCCTTACAGAATTCAGGATTACATTGCCATGGGCGGCTACTCTGCGATAGTCAAGTCTTTGGCTACGATGACCCCGCAAGGCGTTATTTACGAAGTGGTTAGCAGCGGTCTCAGAGGTCGTGGGGGCGCTGGGTTTCCAACTGGACAGAAATGGACTCTGGTGGCAAGAGCTCACGGTGCTCCCAAGTACATCGTGGCTAACTTGGATGAGGGAGACCCAGGTGTTTTTGCGAACCGAACATTGGCTGAGGCTGATCCGCACGCGGTTCTTGAAGGTATGCTGATTGCTGCTTATGCCATAGGTGCGGAGAAGGGTTACATTTACATTAGAGCGGAGTACCCGCTGGCGATTCAAACGTTGCAGAGGGCCATCGCTCAGGCGAAGTCGATGTCTCTTTTAGGCGACAACATTCTTGAGACGCCTTTCAAGTTTGATGTTGAGCTGAGGTTGGGGGCTGGAGCGTTTGTGGCTGGTGAAGAGACTGCCATACTTGCGTCTGTTGAGGGCAGGAGAGCTATGCCGCGTCCGCGTCCTCCGTACCCTGCGAATTTGGGTTTGTGGGGCAAGCCTACGCTCATACAAAACGTGGAGACTTTGGCGAACATTCCTTTGATTGTTTTGAATGGGGGCTTGTGGTTTTCTAAAATTGGCACGCCTAAATGCACTGGGACTAAGTGCTTCTCTTTAACTGGCAAGATCGGCAATCCGGGGCTTATTGAGGTGCCGATGGGAATCACGCTTAGAGAGGTCGTGTTTGACATTGGCGGAGGGGTGCAGGAGGGCGGGAAGTTTAAGGCGGTTTTGGTTGGTGGTCCTTCAGGCGGGTGCTTGCCCGAGACGCTTTTGGAACAGCCCATTGACTATGAGTCTTTGAAGAATGTGGGCGCGATAATGGGTTCTGGGGGAATTGTGGTGCTTGATGACCATTCGTGCATGGTGGATACGGCGAGGTTCTTCACTGAGTTTTGTGTGGACGAGTCTTGTGGGAAATGTACTCCTTGCCGTGCGGGTTTGGCGAGAGTGAAGGAGATTTTTGATGGGATTACTCAGGGAGACGGCAGGATGGAGGACATTACCACGTTGGAGAAGTCCAGTGTTTACATCAGGGACGCGAGCCTTTGCGGACTGGGGCAGACGGCGCCTAACCCTGTTTTGACGACGTTGCGGTATTTCAAGGATGAGTATGTTGAGCATATTGTGGATAGGAAGTGTCGGGCGGGGAAATGTTTCAAGAAGGAGGGTAAGCCATGAGCGCGTTAACGGTTAAGCTGAAGATAAACGGTGTTGAGGTTGAGGTTCCTGAGGGCACGATGATTCTGAAGGCTGCTAAGGATAACGGGGTTGACATTCCGACGCTCTGCAACTTGGAGGGGTTGACCAGTTACGGTGGCTGCCGCTTGTGTCTTGTGGAGATTAGTGGTTCGCCTAAGCTGTTTCCGGCTTGCGCCACGCCTGTTAGTCCTGGAATGGAGGTTACAACCAATTCGGAGCGGCTTCACGAGTACCGCAAGATGGCGGTGCAGTTTCTTCTTGCTGAAAGGACGCATATCTGCTCGGTCTGCGTGGCTAATGACCATTGCGAGTTGCAGAGTTTGGCGAATCAGTTGGGGGTTGACCACACCATGTTTGAGCGCAACTTTACGAGAGAGGAGATTGATTCTACTCATGATTTCTTGGTTATCGACCGGAACAGGTGTATACTGTGCACGCGGTGCATAAGGGTTTGCGACGAAATAGAGGGTGTGCACACGCTGGATTTGCTGCGTCGGGGAAAAGACGCGCAGGTTATAATGGACTTGGATAACAAGTGGATCAATTCCTGTTCTTGCACTTCATGCAGGAAATGCGCGAAAGTCTGCCCAGTCGGCGCGATTTACATCGAAGGGGAACCCGTTTCGCATACGAAGAACAAGGATATTGCTGAATTCATCAAGGGAAGGAGAAATCGGAAATGAAGGCGGTAGAGAAAACTAAAGTGGCGACGATTTGGTTAAGCGGCTGCTCAGGTTGCCACATGTCTTTTCTCGATCAAGATGAGCTGCTTGTTGATTTGGCTAAGCGGATTCAGTTGGTTTACAGCCCGATTGTGGATGTGAAGACTTTCCCTGAAAACGTTGACGTGACGCTTATTGAGGGCGCGGTTGCGAACGAGGAGCAGCAGAGTCTGCTTAAGGAGGCGAGAGCGCGGACGAAGGTGCTGATTTCTCTTGGTGACTGCGCGGTGACGGGCAACGTTACTGCTTTGCGGAACGCTTGGGAGGACGGTGACAGAGCGGTTCTGGAGAGAGAGTTCATTGATAACTCGGACGTGAACGCGCAGGTTCCGACGGATGTGCCTAAACTGTTGAAGAAGGTGCGTCCTTTGCATGAGGTTGTCAAGGTGGATTATTTTATTCCGGGGTGTCCGCCGTCTGCGGGGCTGATAAATTATGTGTTGACGGAGTTGTTGGCTGGGAGGACACCTAACATGGAAGCGAGGTCGAAGTATGGTTGAGGGAGACAGAATGAGCAAGGAGATTGTGATAAGTCCGATTACGAGAATAGAGGGTCACGCTAAAGTAACCATCCACCTAGCCGAGGATGAGTCTGTCAGGGAAGCGCGTTTCCAAGTGGTTGACTTCAGGGGCTTCGAGAAGTTCTGTGAGGGACGCCCGTTTTACGAGATGCCGAGCATCACTTCAAGAGTCTGCGGCATATGCCCCGTGAGCCACCTGCTGGCTTCGGCTAAGGCGTGCGACGAGATTGTGGGTGTGAACCCGCCGAAAACCGCCATCCTGCTTCGGCGGCTGATACACATGGGGCAGATGATTCAGTCGCACGCGCTGAACTTCTTCCATCTCTCTTCGCCCGACTTGCTGTTGGGCATGGACGCAGCCCCAGCCGAAAGGAACATTTTCGGTTTGATAGAGAAGCAGCCTAAACTGGCTTTGCAGGGCATCAAGCTGCGGAAGTTTGGGCAGGAACTCATAGAGAAGGTGGCGGGAAAGAGAATTCATTCCAGCGACTGGATTCTGCCGGGGGGTGTGCAGTGGCCTCTTCCGAAGACGAAAGCGGATTATCTGCTGTCTAATCTGCCGGAAGCGCTGGATATCACGCTTAAGACGATTGTGATGTTTAAAGACCGCCTGCAGGGTTTTGATGAGGAAGTGGTGAATTTCGGGAATTTTCCGACGTATTATGTGGGTTTGGTTACGGCGACTGGTGGGCTGGAAATGTATAACGGCAACCTACGCGTCGTGGACCAGAAAGGCGAAAAGGTGGCTGACCAAGTTGACCCTGCGAAGTATCAGGAGTATATTGGGGAGGCGGTGGAGCCGTGGTCTTACATGAAGTTTCCCTATTACAAGCCGCTGGGCTATCCCGATGGCATCTACAGGGTGGGTCCGTTGGCTAGGCTTAACGTGGCTTCGTACTGCGACACGCCGCTTGCCAACGCGGAGCTGAAGGAGTTTAAGGAACTCGGCGGGAACGTGGTTCAGAGCACCTTCCTCTACCACTACGCGCGTCTGGTGGAGGTTCTGTTCTGCATCGAAACCGCCAAGAAACTGCTTGAGAACCCTGAAATCCTGTCCGAACGTGTTCAAGCCAAAGCTTTCGTCAACAACTACGAAGGAATCGGGGTTGCTGAGGCGCCGCGGGGAACGCTGATTCACCATTACAAGGTTGACCCGCAGGGAATGATACGCTGGTGTAAAATGATTATCGCCACGGAACACAACAACCTTGCTTACAACAAGGCGGTGACGCAGGTCGCCAAGAAGTACGTGAAGGCAAAACAGCTGCAAGAAGGCATGCTGAACAGGGTTGAAGCGGTCATACGCGCGTTTGACCCGTGCCTAAGTTGCGCAACCCACGCCGTCGGACAAATGCCCCTAGAAGTGCAGCTCATAGATTCAGAAGGCAAAATCATAGACAGAAAAACACGATAAACTAACCCATCCATCACACTTTCTTGTGGCGCACGCTGATCCAACCACTTTAAAGGAAATTACTCCCAAAGAGAACAATAACGCCTCTTAGCTCTGCACAGAACTAAGCTAAGTGAACCTGTATGAAAGTGGAGTGGCATTCCAGTTATCTGGATTTGTTTCACGGTTTAGAGATGTTTCCAGATTCTTAATTTGGTTGTTCATTTTTGGTGTCGCTCCTTAACTCCATGTGTATTTCAGTTTTTAAAACCATGTAGAAGATTCCGCTATTGGTTTCCATAAATTAAGATGAACAATAATGGCGAGTGTGACATGTTAACCATATATGAGCATTTGAATTGGTGATTTGTAAACGGTTCTTGTTTTGGTAACGACTTTTTCATAAATAATTGTTGGTGCTGTAACTGAGTGTTCGGCTCTTACATCTTGAAGAAATGCTGTGTCAAACTCTGCTATGTAAGATTGAGTTCCACCAGCCGCGACATATCCATCTGTGGTTTTTGTTCCATATAAGCCGTTAACGTCGTAACAGCGATGTGTGACCGAGAATGTTCCACCGTAAGAGTCGGTATTTCTAATGATAACTGTTGACCTATGATAAACGCCTCTTCCGAGCAGTTCTAATTCTTGCGTGAATGTAGCCGAACTAACTTGATATGTGGCTAAACGGTTGAACGGTTCTGTTTCGTTATAGGCGCGCGCGCAAGCGCTGGTTCTTCTCTAAAGTTCAAGCTATTTATAGAGGGGTATAAGTTTTTCCATGCGATAGAGAGCGATTTAGCCGCAGTTATTGTCCAAGCTGTTTGCGGATGGTTTTCTCAGCTGCCTTAACCGCGTCTCCCAGTTTTTCAGGTTGTGTTCCACCGCCCTGAGCAAAGTTGGGTTTTCCACCGCCTCCACCGCCAATTATAGGCGAAACAGCTCGAACCACCTCATCAGCCTTAACGCCCTTTTCCACCGCCACATCCCCAGCAATCACCAGAACCCTAGCGTTTTTCCCATCCGCACCGTAAAACAGCGTAACCGTTGCCTCATTCCGCTTTATCATCTCATTCGCCGTCTGCAACATACGGTCAACAGCAATCTCTTCATGGAAATCACGCTTCACAAGCGTCACCCCACCAATTTTCT
>CAZJQR010000060.1:0-12950 GCA_964548345.1 uncultured Candidatus Bathyarchaeia archaeon
TGGATTTGCATGAGCTTGCGCGGCTTTCTGAAGGCTTTTCGGGAAGCGACATACGCGATGTGTGCCAGTCAGCGCAGCTGAAGCTTATCGGTGAGTTCTTTGAGTCTGGCAAAGCCATGGACAAAGAAGCTAAGCCTAGGTCGATAACCATGAGTGATTTCAGGCAGATACTGGAAGAGCGGAAACCAAGCGTTTCGCTGGATATGCTGTCGCTGTACAACAGGTGGTTTGAGGCTTTCAAAGCCTTATAGGAATGGAGGGGAAACGTAAAAGACTTTGAAAACGCGTTGGGTGGAAAGGTTTGGAGAATCATTTTTTAGCACGCTCTCCCTTCTCCCCCTCAAATTATCTCCAAGCCCCACAACCCAACAACGCGTTTTTATTTTTTTAGTAGGGTTTTTTGGATTATGTTTGTGAGTTTTTCTGTGTTTTTTGTGGCATCTGTGTATGTTATGCGGGTGTTCTTGGGGTTGTGGGGTCCTGTGAACGCGATGATTGGGTTGTAGGTTTCCTGTGCTCTCTCGGCTTCGGTTTGGTTTTTTGTGACGGCGATTTTGGGGATGTTTTGGTTTTGGGCGACTGTTTTTTTGAATCCTTCTATGAATGTTATGTCGTTGTCTTCGCATTTTTTCAGTAGGGTTGCTAGCGATGTGGTGGTTTTTTCTATGATGACTGTTTGGTTTGGTCCTGTGGCGATGATTGTTTTTGCTCCTGCTTGTTGGTAGCGCCACGTGTCTTTTCCGGGTGTGTCGATGGTGAAGTCTTCGTTGATGTGTTTTATGACTGCGACTTTGTAGCCTCTTTTGGTGAGTTCGCGGGTTAGGTTTTCTATGGTGGTTGTTTTTCCCGATTTTTTTGTTCCGACAACTGCTATGGCTTGCATTTTTTGTGCCTCAGGGCTGTTTCATTTCTTGTTTGAAGATTTCTTCGAGGTTTTCCTTGTCTATGTTCAGTTCTTCCGCTAAGTCCTTGACGAGTTTGACGTAGGTTCGGAACAGGCTTTGCAGGATTTCGGCTTTCTCCTGTTCTGTCAACTCGCTTTCTTCCGCGAGGAGCAACGCGAACCATCTGCCGAGGTCGGTGAGTCGGTAGGCTTTGACCCAGATGGTTCTTCCTTCTTTCTCGTTTTTCTCCATCAGCTCGGTTACTACGCCTAGTTTGGTGAGGGCTTTGAGGTTTGCGATGATTGTCTTATTGGAGTAGTTCAGTCGTTTAACGAGGTCTTTTTGGTAGATGTTTTTTGCGATTCCCTGCTTAAGCGAGAACCGTAACACGTCAACTCCAGCTTTGGAGCCGAAGATGGCGCTTAAAATCTTGTCCTTCTGTTCGACTGGAAGAAAAACTACATAAGGATGTAATTTTACACTCAAATGTAACCCTTCGTAACCATGTCACCGCTTAAGCATTTAAGAATTACGGCTATAGTAACCTATGTTCTCTATTATGCTCGGTGCAGTCCATAGCTCCCCCTTATGTAGTTTTTTACATGCTATTGGGCTGTTTTCACGCCAATACGGACCTACCCCTCTATAGGTTTCTGCATAGAACCACTATTATGCTCCTAATAGACGGCAAATATAATGATAGGTTTGCTACTTTGGAACGTGACTCTCCATCTTTTATAAATCGCGTGACTCGGCTGTGAAGCTTGTCTGAAATGCGGGTTGGTTTATCTGTTCTTTTGGAGAACAGTTTTGTTCTTCGGGAGAATTATATTGCTGTTTAACAGGTATTTTGAGTGGTGAAAAGAGCGCGCGCGTCATTTTCCTAATGGCACTGTCGTGGATTGGTTTCCTATACAACAATCATTTGAGACAACTTATTACCCAAACGGCACCATTACCATTATGAAAACGCCCGAGAGAACTCTATACGGCTGAAAACGGAAGCGAGCTTATCTCTCAGGCAGAGCCTTACAGTGCAGTTTTAGATAAAAGCCCGATTAAGAATTGCGATGAGGTTGCACAGACGTTCGTCAGTAGAACGCGTAACACCTTGGAATGGCTGGGCAATCAGTCGGTCACCGTTTTAACTTCCGATTACGCCCTACACTGGTGGGATTACCTAAGCGGCTACGACGCCGTACTAGCCCAACTATGCTGGAATAGCACGGCAGCACAGGAAATAGGTCTTGTGAGGGGCGCCGCCAACCTGCAGAATAAAACATGGGGCACAATATTGACTTGGAAGTACACCGTGCCTCTTTATCTGGCAAGCGGCGAGGAGCTTTACAGCCAGATGCGAATGGCGTATGAATGCGGCGCGTAGTATGCCGTACTCTTCAATCATGCAGATGATATGATAGGTCCCTACGGGACGTTGCAGCCGGAGCATTTCCCAGCGCTGGAGCGCTTCTGGAGCGAGGTGGTGCAGAACCAGGCGGTGGCTCACGGCAGCGTCAAAGCTGACTCAGTGCTGGTTTTACCTCACAACTACGGGTGGGGCATGCGGCGTCCAGACGACATCATATAGGGCTTATGGAGCGCAGACAAGAAATCCCAGCAGGTCTGGATGCAGCTCCAAAGCGCTCTTGCAGCGCACGGTTCACAATTGGACATAGTCTACGATGACCCAGTGTATCCAATCACAGGAGAGTATGGACAAATTTATTACTGGAATCAGACAGGTTAAACGCGGAAAACGGCGCTTTCGAATGCAATAGCTTTTTTAGTCTTCAGTCTTCATTCTTTCCGCGGTGTGTTAAAACGGCAATGACTGAATGGCTTCCCGCCGACGGAGACACGTTCGTAACCAAAGACGGCTTCATATTCAACACCTTCGGCTACGAGCACCCCGACGACCGGGTGTTCGCCTTCCTCAAGTACATCCCCGCCGAGTTCCAAGCTCTCTTCAACGTTCAAATGCTGAAAAGAACTTGGAAGTACGGCGAAACCCGGCTTTTCAGAACAGAGAAACTTTACACCGCCCAGAACTACAAGACGTTTATCGAGACGTTCCGCAAGAACTTCCCTGACTACCTCTACTACTGTAACCTGCGCAACAAAGAGCTAATCACCGCACCGCTAAACTTCATTGACCGCGTTTTCGTCCCAAGAGACCGCTTAGCCGCCCTAAGAGAGGTACAAAAGCCTGACAAACTGCAAAAACTGGCGCTTGAACTCCTTAACACGCTTTCTGAAGAGTCAGGGGTCAGCTTAGACGACTTTGGAATTCACGGCTCCATAGCATTAGACATGCACGCGCCCGAGTCCGACATAGACTTCGTCGTCTACGGCACAGAAAACTTCCGCGTCGTAGAAGAAACCATAGCATGCCTTGTCAACGCCGGCAAACTCAGCTACATCATCAGCAACCGCTTGGATGCCGCACGAAAGTTCCAAGGTCGCTACAAAGGCAAAATCTTCATGTACAACGCCACCCGCACCCCCGAAGAGGTCAAAACCAGATATGGTGACGCACGGTTCAGCTCCATTGACCCCGTACGCTTTCAGTGTACCGTCAGCGATGATACTGAAGCCATATTTCGCCCAGCAACCTACAAAATCACCAACTACAAACCCTTAGACGCAGAGTCGGAGCTGGCGCTTGATAAGATTCCAGACCGTGTTGTCTCCAACATAGGCTGCTACCGAAACGTAGCGCAGATGGGCAGCGAAATCAAAGTCGCCGGGCAGCTGGAACGCGTGGAAGCGATTAAAACTGGCGCGGTCCACTACCAAGTCGTGGTTGGAACCGCCACTTCAGAGGAAGAGTACATTTGGACCGTTTAAGCCTCAGAGACCGCGACGGCATCCTCACACGGGAAGGCTTGATTTTCCGCGTCTTCGGCTACTCTCACCCGCCGAACGCTTACGTGTGCGACGCCGAATACGCCTCCGCAAGCATTTTCACGTCAACCGACCCGAGGGCGCCCAGAACAGGCGGCAATCAGCATTTCTATAAGTTCTATAACGACGAAGGCTTAAAACTTGTCTTCAACCGCTACCCCCAGTACACGATTCTCCACGAGATGCTCGGACAAAAAGTCGTCGGCATATGCCAACAGGACATCGCTGAGGCAAGGAAACCTGAAGAACGGTTGAAAGCGTTGCTTGAAACCAGCCCGAAAGACGAGCTTATCGACGCCATGCACCGCGTCCTCAGAATCACGCTTGAGCGCTCTGGCTTGTCGGCTGACGACTTCGGTGTGTTCGGCTCCATGCTTAACGGCTTTCACCACCCAAAGTATTCGGACATTGACCTCTTAATCTACGGCAAAAAAGAAAACGCCAAGATGCGTGAAACGCTGGCGGCACTGTACGCTGACGGTGCTTCGGGCTTGAAGAACGAGTTTGGCTCAGACGCGGCAATGGCGGGTAAGCGGTGGCGGTTTCAGAATTTCACCGTCAAAGAGTTCCTGTGGCACCAGAGGCGCAAACAGATTTACGGCTTATTCGACGACAAGAAAAGCGGACGCGTAATCAAGGCGGAGTTTGAACCCGTGAAAGCGTGGAGCGAAATCCAATCAGAATATGACCCTGAAGCGCTAATCGTGCAGAAAGGCTGGACCCGAATCAAGGCATGCATAACAGCAGACAGCGATGCGCCTTTCATCCCCTCCGTTTACGGCATCGAACCCATAGAATTGCTAAGTGGGGCGCGTGATGCTCTTGAGGCGGTGCGCGTGTTCTCGTACATGGAGGAGTTCCGCCAGCAGGCACAAAACGACGAGACGGTTATCGTTGAGGGCAACTTGGAAGAGGTAGCCTCGCCAAAGGGCATTTTTCATCAGGTCACGTTGACTTACTGCCCGCGCTATTACGAGCAGGTCCTGAAAGTCGCCTCAACCATGTGACAGCAGCATGTAATCCGCGGGCTTATTGCCCAATATTATCCTGTAGTGCTCTTTTCCCGTTTTCATGTTGGTGACGCATTCAACTTTGCCCTGCGCCGTCACTGCTTCGCCTTTTCTGGCTTGTTCACAGAACCTCCCGCGGAACGAAGCGATCTCTCGTATCGGCTCCAGCTTTGCGCCCTCGACATCTGTGACGTTTTCTATCTTGTAGCTGCACGGCGTGAACAGCGCCTCCGCATCATCAGCTACGGTGGCGGTTATCTTGGCGTAGCCGCTGTTCCTGTAGCGCACGTCGCCGTACCGCTCATTTACTTGGCTCCAGTCTTTCACGAACCGCACGAAGTAGTCTACGCCTTCAAACATGCCCTGGAATGCCTTGCGCGATTCGACGCGGGCGAAGTCTTCGAAGCCCATGAAGGTGTCTTTCGAACGGAAATCGAACAGCGCCTGCAAACCGTCGCGGCTGTACCGTTTGAAACGTGAATCACCATCTTGGAGCAGGTTTTCAAGCGCCGCATACGCTTTTCTGCACGCGTTCACCCCGTAAACAATCGGGTCCAGATCCGACTTCGCGGTGTACAGCCCAACAAGCACTGACCCCGAGATTCCGATGGCGCTCCACGGTATGCCCGCGGCTTCTTTCAGGTCTTCCGCCAACTGAACCGCCTTCTTCTCCAGCGGCTCCAGCCTCTTGGATATGCGTAGTATCGCGAGCTTAGCGACTGGGTCGTAACGCCGCTTAATCGTGTCAACTGGCACTTCGCAGAGGTTCTCGTCAAACACGGAGTCGTGCACTATGAGGTTGAGGGCGTTTTGTTGGAGGTACTGGAAGCGTTCGGCGAGGTTGTAGACTTTGCCGTACATGTCCGTTCCGCTTCCGCGTGTGCCTGTTGGCGAGGGGATGTATCTTGGAAAGGCTATGACCCTGTCTGGTGGGTGAACTAACCCTTTTACGTCGAAGATCACGTTGTTCTCTGTTTTAATCAGGTCGCCTTCTCGGGCTCGAATCATGAAATCACCTAGCACTTGTAGCCTTTCTGCAAAACGCTAATAAACCTTTTTTCGAACCTACTAACACCGTATGCCCAACTGTGAAAAAGCAAAACACATATCCCGATGCTTGGAACTGGCTATGCTGCTTGAAGTCAGCGCCGCCAAGCCTGGAAACGTGACTTTCGCAACAGGCTTCGAAGGCACACGGGTCGAGCATTTCTTGGCTTCCGCAGTGGTTGCCAGCGCTTGGTTTGAGGAGACTGCAAGCCGCGGAATCGCAGTACAGAACGAGAAGCTCGGCGTTGGCGATGTTGGAATGGGTCAACTCATGAAAGGATGTGCCGCCGACATTAACGCATGGCAGAAGGGCGGGAACACGTTGCTTGGCACTGTGATGTTGCTTGTGCCTATCGCGGTTGCAGCGGGTATGACGCAGAATTGGGAACATTTCGGTTTTGATTTAGCGCGGTTAAGAGGAAACCTGAGGTTGGCGGTTGAATCTACAACGGCTGAGGATGCGGTTCACCTTTATGAGGCAATTGACATAGCAAAACCCAGCGGGCTTAACGCGGCTTCAGACCTTGATGTTAACGATCCAGCGTCTAAGGAGCGGCTGCTTAAGGAGAACGTTTCGCTTTTTGAAGTGTTCAAGATAGCTGCGGGTTATGATGACATTTGCTCTGAATGGGTCCGCAATTACCCGATAACGTTCGATTTGGCTTATCCTTACCTGAAGAAGCAGCTTGAACGCGGAGATTTGAACGCGGCAGTCGTTCACACGTTCCTGAAAATCCTATCTGAGCATCCAGACACCTTTATAGCCAGAAAAGTCGGCTTTGAAAAGGCGCGGCAAGTTTCTTCAGACGCGAAGATGGCCTTGGAGTTGGGCGGCTTGGAAACCTCAGAAGGAAGAAAAAGCATTCTCGAGTTGGATAGGAAACTCCGGGAATCTAGGAATCTCCTAAATCCGGGAACGACGGCTGACTTAACGGCAGCAGCGTTGGCTTTGTGCACGCTCGGCGGGTATCGTCCTTGATGTTGAGTTTCACGTTTTTTCAAGCTCCATTCTTAAATATTAGCCAAACATCAATAATTGATAAAGGGTTAAGCACATGATGCAGGGGAAATTGAAGGTGATTATGCTTACAGGACGAACTATAGAGCAGGGAGTAGCCAAGGAATACGGTAAGTCTTCGCCTGAATATTACGAAGCGTGTTCGATGGTTTATATGGACGCGGATGAAATGAAGAAAATTGGCGTGAAGAACGGCACCCACGTTTTGGTGACTACACCAAACGGTTCGGTGGTTCTTAGAGCCGTGAAGTATCCGCGTAGTGCTACTCCTGGCTTGATTTACATTCCTTACGGTCCATGGGCAAACGCTGTAGTAAGCGACGCAACCACCAGCATAGGCACACCCTCATTCAAGGGAACACCTGCTGAGGTTGAACCAGCCCCTGATAAACCAGTTCTAAGCATACAAGCACTTCTTAAGAAAGAATTTGGGAGGTAAAAAAGAGTGTCAGTAATTAATGCAGTAACATGCCCAATATGCGGCTGTCTGTGCGACGACATCGAAGTGACCGTTGTAAACAACGAGGTTGTTAAAATTAAGAACGGCTGCGCCGTTTGCGAAGCCAAGTATCTGGGTTACAAAAGTGAGCATCGAATTCGCAAACCCTTGATTCGCAAGGAAGGCAAGCTTGTTCCAGTTTCAATGGATGAGGCTATCCATAAAGCCGGGGAAATCCTTGCCAACGCAAATTATCCCATATTGTACGGTTGGAGCTCCACGAACTGTGAGGCTCAACGTGTAGGCGTAGAATTAGCTGAAGAAGTTGGTGGTGTCCTCGACAACACGGCAGTGGTATGTCACGGTCCGTCTCTGTTGGGCACTCAAGAGGTGGGCATTCCAACTTCTACGCTGGGGCAGATTAGGCACCGCGCAGACGTAATTATGTATTGGGGCTGCAACCCGTGGAGCGCGCACCCTAGGCACCTGGAAAGGTATACTAGTTTTACTGAAGGCAGATTTGAAGACAGCGAATGGATGTCATACGTTAACAAGGTGAAAGCTGCGGCAGGTAGAAAAAAACTGTTAAGCGCGCAAAGAAGGGAAGAACCTAAAAAGGCGCATGCCACTGCTGCTGAATCAGTTGTTTTTAATAAGCCTCCAGAAACCTTGCAGAAGGAAGGACGCAAACTCATAGTCATCGACGTTAGAAAGAGCATGTCTGCTGAGATGGCTGATTATTTTATTCAGGTTCAACCGAACAAGGATTACGAGCTGATGCAGGCTATGCGCGCGTTGGTTCGAGATGAAGAGCTTGATGTTGACGAAGTCGCAGGCGTTCCAGTGGAGTATCTGCGCGAGGTTGTTGACTTACTTGTGAACTGCAACTTTGGGGTAATCTTCTTCGGTATGGGTTTAACCCATTCTGCGGGCAAATTCAGAAACATCGAAGTCGCCATATCGTTGACGCGTGACCTGAACATGCGGACAAAATTCCTCATCATGCCCATGAGAGGACACTTTAACGTCAGCGGAGCCAACATCGTTTTTGCTTGGCAAAGCGGCTACCCGTTCGGTGTGGACTTCTCACTGGGTTATCCGCGTTACAACCCTGGCGAAACAACTTCCATGGATGTTCTGTTACGGGGCGAGTCAGACGCAGCCTTGGTTATAGCCTCTGACCCGGGTGCAACTTTCCCGAAAAGGGCCATACAGAGTTTGGTGAAGCATCCGTTGATCGTTATTGATCCGCACATGAATGCGACGGCGATGCTGGGTGACGTTGTTTTCCCCACGGCGTTTGTCGGAATCGAAGTTGAAGGCACCGCCTACCGCATGGACAATGTGCCCTTGCCGCTGAAGAAAGTTGTTGAACCGCCAGAGGGCGTTCTCTCCGATGAGGAGATTCTGAAGAGAATTCTCAAAGAAGTCCGACTTATTAAATCGCAAAAGACCAATCAGAAAACGGAGGTTTCTTAGACGACTGAGATGCTAATCAAAAACGGTTTCGTCTTCGACCCGTTAAACGGGATTAACGGCGAAAAGATGGACATAGCCATAAAAGACGGCAAAATCGTTGAAAGCGTTAACGATCGGAACGCAAAGACGATAGATGCCACTGGCTTGACCGTGATGCCAGGCGCCGTAGACATACACACTCACATTGCAGGCGGAGAAGTCAACACTGGCCGCATGATTAGGCCTGAAGACCACATAAAAGACGTTGTTCGAAAAACAGCTTTAACGCGTTCAGGAACTGGCTATTCGATTCCCTCAACGTTTGTCACAGGTTACCGCTACTCGAAGATGGGCTATACTACGGTCATGAATCCTTCCATGGCTCCTCTAGGCGCCAAACATACGCACGAAGAGCTGAATGACATACCGCTCTTGGACAAGGCGTCTTACCCGTTGATAGGTGACTGGTGGTTTGTTCTCGAATACCTTCAAAAAGGCGATTTGGAAGGTTGCGCGAGACACGTCGCGTGGATGATGGAAACCACCAAAGGCTACGCTATAAAAATCGTAAACCCCGGCGGGCTGGAATCTTGGGGGTTCGGGCGGAACGTTCACACAATAGATGATCAGGTTCCTAACTTCGGCATTACACCGCGCGAGATTATATGCGGTCTTGCCAAAGTGAACAAGATGCTGAACCTGCCTCACTCGATTCATCTCCACACTAACAACCTTGGAATTCCAGGCAACTACGTTACCACCTTGGAAACCATGAAAGCTCTAGAAAGCGTGGCTACCAACGGCAAACCGGTCTGTCACATAACTCACTTACAGTTCAGCAGCTTTGCAGGTGACAGCTGGAGAAACATGAGGTCTGCAGCGGAAGAAATCTCCAAGTACATAAACAACCACAATCACATGACCTTCGACATGGGACAAATAATATTCACAGACACAACAACAATGACGGCTGACGGGCCATTCGAATACACGCTTTACCAGCTGAGCGGACACAAATGGGTCAACAGTGATGTAGAAACCGAAACAAGCGGCGGCATCATTCCGATGCGTTACAAACGCACAAGTGCAGTTAACGCCACCCAATGGTCAATCGGCCTAGAACTGGCTTTGCTGGTTAAGGACCCGTGGAAAATGTTCATGACAACCGACCACCCTAACGCTGGACCATTTTTCAAATATCCAAAAATCATCGCGTGGCTCACCAGCAGAAAAGCGCGCATGGCAACCTTAAAGAAATGCCACAAGAAAGCCCAGAAGAAAAGCCTACTTCCCTCGATAAAACGTGAATTAAGCCTTTACGAACTTGCCATAGTCACCCGGGCGGGACAAGCCAAAGCTTTAGGGCTCAAAGACAAAGGTCACTTGGGCGTAGGCGCAGACGCGGATGTAGCCATTTACAACATCAACCCTGAACAACTTGACATTGCCAAAAAGTACAAAACTGCGCGAAGAGCATTCGGCAATGCTGTGTACACCATAAAAGATGGCAAAGTGGTGGTCAAAGACGGCGAAGTCGTGCAGCATGTTGACGGCAAAACCATCTGGCTTGACGTTGAGACCACCGAGGAGATGAAGGTGGATGAGGAAATGAAGCGCAAGTTCAAGCAGTACTGGACTGTTGAATACGAAAACTATCCAGTTTTTGATCATTACGTTAAAGTTTCCGATGCGATAACGGTGAAGGCGAGCGTCTAAAATGATAGTCCTAACTCCTCTCAAAAAATTCCAGTTTCCAGTCCACGCCGAATGCATAAACCCCGATGTGTTCCAAGGCAAATCCGTGAAGGGGATCGCTTCCCTGACCGTTTGGGAAGGCAACAAAAAGAAGAAACTCGGCGACCTCTTCAAAATCGAAGAAACATCCGCTGAAACACCCCATATAACCATCAACGGGGACGCAACTGAAGTCAGACGCATAGGTCAAGGCATGAAAAACGGTGAAATCGTCATCAACGGCAACGCTGGCATGCACGTGGGCGAAAAAATGGCAGGCGGCAAAATCACCGTCAACGGCAACGCGTCAGGATGGACAGGCAGCTCCATGAAGAAAGGGCTGATTGAAATTCACGGGGACGCCAGTGACTACTTGGCTTCGCCGTACCGAGGAAGCAGCGAAGGCATGCGCGGCGGCAAAATCGTCGTTGACGGAAACGTTGGCAGCGACTCAGGATGCTACCTTCGTGGTGGAGTAATAATTATCAAAGGAAACGCTGGTCCGTTCTTAGGTTTCCACATAAGTAAAGGCGCCATCTACGTGGAGAAGAACGCTGGACCCAGATTGGGCGCCAACATGACCGGCGGCAAAATAGTTGTTTCAGGCGTCGTGGAAGACCTCATGCCAACCTTCACAGTCGACAACGTAAAGGGAAAAGTCAAAATCGACGACACCCTAAAAGTTGAGGGCCCATTTTACGTGTTTCTCGGCGACTTGGCTGAACATGGAAACGGCAAACTCTTCGTATCTAAACCAAATAACCCTCAATTAGGTTCAGTATACGATAAGTACCTGTAGGATGTGAGACATTGCACGAGGTCTTAAGCGTAAACCAGCTCGCATGGAAACTCGCAGAGAAACTCTTGAATAACCAGGCTTTCTACGGCGTCCACGCCTCCAAAACCAGCGCAGGCGCCACAGTCATTGATGCAGGCATAAACGTGCCCGGCGGTTTTCAAGCAGGCAAAATCCTGACTGAACTCTGCATGGGCGGCGCGGGAAAAGCACAGTTAGGCTTTAAAGCCTACGGCGACTTGACGCTTCCTTCTATAACAGTGTCTTCGGACCATCCTGCGGTTGCGGCGTTGGGCTCCCAATTTGCGGGCTGGCGCATAAAAGAACCTGACGGCTCAATCGCCATCGCGTCTGGTCCAGCGCGTGCCCTGGCGTTGAAGCCCAAGAATGTTTACGAGGAAATAGGCTACAATGACGCTTCGGACAAGGCGGTGTTGACGCTGGAGAGCAACAATCTTCCGTCAGACGCGCTCATTGAAAAAGTCACAGGCACCTGCAACATCACCGCTGAAAATCTGATTGCCGTGGTGGCGCCGACCGCAAGCATCGCAGGGTTAACGCAGGTCGCGGGCAGAGTAGTTGAAGTCGGCATCCACAAGCTCAGGACGCTTGGCTTAAGCCCTAAGTTGATTCGTTACGCGATTGGGTACGC
Source organism: uncultured Candidatus Bathyarchaeia archaeon (assembly GCA_964548345.1). Classification (GTDB taxonomy): domain Archaea; phylum Thermoproteota; class Bathyarchaeia; order Bathyarchaeales; family Bathycorpusculaceae; genus SG8-32-3. The sequence goes on from CAZJQR010000060.1 coordinate 11,943, forward strand.
GCCAATTCCGCCCAGATGCGACGAGTTCGAAGTGGCGATGGCACGGACAAACGACGCCATACTTTACGGCGGCACGGTATACCTCGTTGTTGAGCATGACGACGAGGCTGCGTTGAAGAAAACAGTTGAGCAAGCGCCTTCAAACACTTCGAAAGATTATGGTAAGCCGTTTCTGCAGATTTTCCGTGAAGCAGACCGCGACTTCTACAAGATAGACCATAACCTGTTCGCGCCCGCCGTGCTTATGGTGAACAACGCAAAAACCGGCAGGGTTTTCAAAGCTGGAGAAGCCAACCCTGAGGTGCTGTTGCAGTCTTTAGGTTTCTAATTTTTTTCACTAAAAAAATTGTAGTCGGTTAGGATTAGACTTGTTTGTTTAAGCTTTTCAGTTGCTTTTCGGTCTCAGTCGCGATTTGATAACGTTCGCTATGAATTCTCCCATGGGAACTGTGTATAGCGCTACTGTGCCGTTAAATAGGGCTGTAGTTGGAAGGTAGGTAACAATTACTGCCATTTCCTCCAAGTCGAAACCTATCGGGTAAGGTTGTTGAAGTGTAATGTAGTTTACCACAGTCATAACAGCTACGCGTAGGATTATTCCGAGAATAGTGGAGGCAGCGGCAATTTTAAGCACCGTTTGCCGATATCTGCCTTCACGCTTGATGAATCTTCGGGCTATGTAGAGGCCGAGCAACATCGAGAATAATGCTATGAGGTTGTAGAAGGGTCCTGTTGGAAGGGGTCCAGGGAAAAAAGCAAACAAGACTGCGGCGTTTAAAAGGGAAATTATAATTCCTGATGCAGGGCTGATAAGTATGAAGGCTGCGACTATGGGGATTTCCCATAAGCCGTATATGAGAAATGGCGCGTATGGTGCGGGGACTCCGATTCCTGACACACCTGGGTTCAATGCTACTGTGAGGGCGGCGAAAACTATTGTTGTGGCTAGTTCCTTGGTGTTCATTTGAAATCAGCCTTAATTGTTGCTGTAATTATTTAAGCGTAGCT
>CAZJQR010000061.1:0-12626 GCA_964548345.1 uncultured Candidatus Bathyarchaeia archaeon
ACCTCATGGGGCTGCCGTGGGTTCAGGCTCCCAGCGAAGGCGAAGCCCAAGCCGCCCACATGACGCGGCGTGGAGACGCGGATTACTGCGCCAGCCAAGACTACGACAGCCTCCTGTTCGGCGCGCCCATGCTACTTAGGAATGTGACTGTCTCAGGCAGGCGAAAGCTTCCCAGTAAAAACGTCTACATCGACGTGGTTCCTGAATTGTTCGTGCTGGACCGTGTTCTCAAAGAGTGCGGGATCACTTATGAGCAGCTCATCGACGTGGGCATCCTAATCGGCACCGACTTCAACCCCGACGGCATCAAAGGCTTAGGACCTAAAACCGCTCTGAAACTCGTAAAAAAGCACGGAACTTTGGAGAACGCTTTGCCGCACATAAAGACCGCAGAGTTTCCACATCCGCCAGAGCAAATACGCCAGATATTCCATTACCCAGAGGTGCGCGACGATTACACGCTGGAGTGGAAAGAGCCTGACGTGGAGGGAATCGTGGATTTTCTGGTCAGGGAAAAAGACTTCTCCGAAAACCGCGTGCGAAAAGCAGTAGAAAAAATGCAGGAAGGCACCAAAGAGCTTAAGAGTAAAACTACTCTGGAAAAATGGTTCGGATAACCCTTTAGAACCTGTGTCCGTGTTCGCCAACTAAAGGCACAAAAGCCACTCCACCAAGATTTTCCCGCTCAATTTTCCCATCAGATTCTTTTGTGATTTTAATGAGATTCTGGAACAGGGAAACACTCCCAACTGGGATAAGCATGATACCGCCAGTTTTCAACTGGTTTACCAGAGGATCAGGCACGCTTGGAGCTGCGGCTGTCACAACAACGCGGTCATACGGAGCCTTATCCACGTAACCTTTAGAGCCGTCAGCGTTAACTATTTTCACGCGGTCGCCGTAACCCGCGTTCATAATGTTTTTTCTTGCGTTATCAGCCAAAGCCTGAACAATCTCCACCGTGAAAACACATCCCCACTCGCTTCTAGGCGCATCTCCCGACGCAACTATCTCCGCTATCGTGGCGGAGTGCCAACCCGAACCCGCACCAACTTCCAAAACTTTCTGGCCAACCTCCAGCTGGAGGGCTTCATTCATTATTGAAACCATGTGTCGCCTAGCCCAGCACGCAGCTGAAACTATGTGGCGCCGAGATTGTCTGGCCAAAACCGATTGGAAGCGGCGTGTCCGCAGCACTATACGACTGCAAGTCTGAGGGCAGAAACTTGACACGAGGCACAGCAAGCATCGCCTTAATCACTTTGGGCGAGCGCAAAATGCCCTGTTTGATTAAGCTGTCGATGAGTTTTTCCCACTCCTTCTTTTCCAACTGAACCACCAAGTGAAGTATTGCAGGACGGTTCCTTTTTAACGTATGTGTATACCAAAAGCAAAGCTGTTTGTTTCAGATTCTTTTGCTCGCCTTCCGCCTAAGTGTAAGGAACGTTTAGTCAAGGATGTGCGATGTGTTTATGTTTCACCCTTAAAGTTACTTATCCTAACCAAAAAGGGACAGAGAATGACCGAGAAAAAAGACGCAATAACCATGCTGCATGGCGCTGGCGGCACCGTCATGCACGACTTGGTTAAGAATTACGTTGTAAAGTATTTCGGAGGCTTAGGCAAAGCCGAAGTGCCGCTGGAAGCCATGGACGACGCCGCTGTCGTAGGCGACATCGTGCTGAAAAGCGACTCGCACGCGGTGAAGCCCATATTCTTTCCAGGCGGAGACATCGGGCGCATAGCAATCTCAGGCACCGTCAACGACATCGCATGTTTAGGCGCGGAACCATATGCTCTGGCGTGCGGCTTGATTTTGGAGGAGGGCTTGGCTTTTTCTGATTTAGAGAGGATTTTGGCGAGCATGCGGCAAACATGCGTGGAAGCGGGTGTGGGCATAATCACGGGCGACACCAAAGTGGTTGAGAAGGGAAGTTTGGGCGGCTGCGTCATGAACGTGTCGGGTATCGGCAGAAGAACCCCCGCGCTGGAGAGTAATCTGCAGGTGGTCAGGCAGCACCGAAGCGGTTTTACGGCGCGTTGGCTTCTGGACTCTAACCTCAGCGTGGGCGACAGGATACTCGTGTCTGGCACGTTGGGCGACCACGGCTTGGCTGTGCTCTCGGCGCAGCAGGGATTAACCTTCGGAAGCGAGATAAAAAGCGACGTTAAACCCCTGAATAAGCTGATTCAACGCATGCTCGGCGAAGTCGGCGGCATAGTAGCCCTAAAAGACCCCACACGAGGCGGGTTGGCTGACGCCCTGAACGAGTTCAGCGAAAAATCAGAAACGGGCATACTCATCCACGAAGACAAAATTCCCATCAGAGAAGACGTGCGCGTCGCCTCTGAAATGCTTGGGTTAGACCCGCTTGAAGTGGGCAACGAAGGCAAAATCATCATAGGCACAGTGCCAGCCAAAGCGGAGCAAGTGCTTGCGTGGCTGAAGCAGACAGCTGAAGGCAAAGACGCCCAAATAATCGGCGAAGTCACAAACAAGTTCAAGGGCGCAGCCATGCAAACAGCGGTAGGCGGCAAACGGATAATCGCAAGACCCGTGGGTGACCCAGTTCCCAGAATCTGTTAACGACGTTTCTGCATGCACGTGGCAATTCCGCTTTTTCCCCTGATTTTTGAAATGTTTAAATTAAACAATTCCAGATGTTTTGGATATGAGTCCAACCAAGCCTAGGCGTAGCATCTCAAGGAAGAAGTCCCGCAGCAAGCTGCCTATGGCGATAGGTGCATTGATAATCATAGCGGTGGTAGTGGTTGCGGCGTTCTACGTGTCAGGCATGAACAGCACACCAACGGAAACCAAGGTTCTGCTGAAAACCAGCATCGGCAACATCACCATCCAACTCCGAGACGACAGACCCATAACCACAGAAAACTTTAAGAACCTAGTCAAACAAGGCGTTTATGACGGCACAATCTTCCACCGAGTCGTATTGGGCTTAGTAGTTCAAGGCGGCGACCCGACGGAAACGGGATACGGCGACCCCTCAATCCCCACCATACCAGATGAACTCGATGGCGATAACCAGAACATCCGAGGCACCGTAGCCATGGCAAAAAAGACTGATCCGGACACGGGGAAAAGCCAGCCGAACAGTGCAAGCAGCCAATTCTTCATCAACGTCGATGACAACCACGGGCTTGACGCTGAATTCTCGGTTTTTGGCACCGTAATCTCAGGCATGAACGTTGTGGACGCAATCTCAAATGTACCCACAGACACGAACGACAGACCGTTTACCGATGTCGTATTAATCGACGCAGAAATCATCAGCTAAGCGCTTGAGCAGCAGCCGTTTTCGCCCACACCCTGCAGGTGCCCTCACTGCTCACCATGCAGGCGCCAACAGGCTTCGCAGGCGTACACGCTTTCATGAACATGGGGCACTCGTTAGGCTTAATCTTGCCAATAATCACCAAGTGGCACTCGCACCCAAGCAGAATATCCTTACCCTGCTCCACATGTACACCGAACTTTTCGCGCGCGTCATACGCCGCCAACTCTTCACGCAGCTTCAATGCTGAGTCGGGCAGCCTGCCTATGCCGCGCCAGTTCCCGCCCGTAACCGCAAACGCTTTGCTCATCATCTCCAGAGCCCGCGGGTTTCCCTCCCACTTCACCACCCGCGAGTACTCGTTCTCCAGCCGCGCAGTCCCCTCTTTAAGCTGCTTCAAAAGCATGTAAATCCCCATCAAAACGTCTATGGGTTCGAAGCCCGCCACCACGGTGGGCATGCGGTAAACCCGTGGGAAAAGCTCGTAGGGCTTCATGCCGATGATGGCGCTCACGTGCCCCGGCGCAATGAAACCGCTGATGTTCAAGTCGCCCACACCCAGCAGAAGCTCCATGGCAGGCGGAATCAAACGGTGCGAAACCAAGAAACTAAAGTTTTCAGGCGGATTCCCCAACGCCTCAACCGCTGTAGACGGCGCCGTAGTTTCAAAACCCACCGCGAAAAACGCGAACTCCTTATCCTGCTCGCTCTTTGCCATTTCAACCGCGTCAGACACGCCATAAACAATGCGCACATCCGCGCCCGCAGCCTTCGCCTCCAGCAGGCTCATGTGGCTGCCGGGCACGCGTAAAACGTCGCCGAAGCATGTTATGACCACGCCTTTCTGAGCCAATTGAACCGCCTCGTCAATCTCGGCTGCAGGCACGATGCAGACGGGGCAGCCTGGACCCGCGATGACCTCAACGTTCAGTGGCAGAAGGCTGCGCAAACCATAATGCGTAATTGTCCATTCATGCGTGCCGCATACATGACAGAACTTGACGGTTTCGTTTTTCGGCGCTACTTCCCGGATTTTGTCTGCTATGTTCTTTGCAAGTTTTGGGTCTCTGAACCTGAGTTTTTCCGCCATTCCCCGGTCAGCTGCCCTGTTCTTGTTCAAACGCGAGAATCTCTTTCCACAAGGCTAACGTTTCAAGAGCGTCCTTTTCATCCACGGTTTGGATGGCGTAGCCGGCGTGCACCAGAACGTAGTCGCCCACTTTGGCGTCTACAAGCGTCACGTTAACGTCTCGTAGGACGCCTTCTCCGAAGTCCACTTGGGCTTTGCCGCCATCTATGCGCATGACACGCGCTGGAATCGCTAAACACATGCTGTATCAACATAAACACGGGAATGAACAGCGATAAAAAGAGTATGGTCTAAACTTGGAAAAATCCACCTACAACCGCCTGACCGAATGAAACGCCGCCGTCGCCCGAAGGAACAGCCTCGTGAACAAGAAACCGCAAGCCCGCAGACTCCATCGTTTCCCGCATGACGTTCGCCAGTATCTGGTTGCTGGCGGCGCCGCCCGAAAAACCCACCACCTTGACGCCGTGCTCCAACGCTTTCTCCACCGCAAGCGAAGCCAAGCCTCGAGCTAAGTAGGCGTGAGCGGAGTAAGCCAAATCCGCCGTGGACGCTTTGCCGACGTTTTCAAAGACCGTGTGAAGCATTTCTGTCGTATCCAGCCCGTTTTCATTAATTAGGGGCTTTAGGTTCAGCGCATCTTTGCCGTTAATTGCAACCGATTCCAGCTTCATGGCGGGTTCACCTTCGTAAGTGCGCTCATAACACACGCCTAAGACGGCAGCCACGGCGTCTAGGACCCTGCCGCAACTTGTAGTTTCAACGGTGCCGACGCCTTTTTGAAGCTGTTGCAGTATCAGTTTCGCCTCGGTTTCACCGTGAAGCAGATGCTTGCTGTTCTTAAAGAGCCAGTCCTCAACGGCTATTTTCTTGCTGAGAATTCCAGCTGCTATGCGCAGTGGATAACGGGTTGCCATGTCTCCGCCGAGCAGGGGCTGCTTCTCCAAATGTGCTAGACGCTTGAACTCTGGGGATTCTCGCGTGCAAAGCAGGATTTCGCCGCCCCACGCGCTGCCGTCAACGCCGTAGCCGTAGCCGTCGCACACTATGCCCACCACCTCGTCTACCGCGTGTTCCATCATTAACGCTGCAACGTGTGCGTGATGATGCTGCACTTGGATGAGGTGCCACCCGTTTTGTTCCGATAGCTCCTGCGCTAGGCGTGTGGTGGTAAATTTCGGATGCAAATCGCAAGCTACGGCTTCGATGTGGCTGTTGGTTAGGCGGATTAGGTGGTTTGTGGCTTCTTGGAGGAACGCTCGCGTTTCAACGTTTTCCACGTCGCCCAAATGCTGGCTGATAAACGCCTTGTTCGCTTGCAGAACGCACGCGGTGTTGTTGAGTTCGCCGCCTAAACCGACAACGCAGCGCCGTGCTTTTTCCTTTAGCATTATGGGTGCGGGCGCGTAGCCTCGGCTTCGCCGGATGAACGATGGACGCGTGCCGTGAACTCGCAGCACGGAGTCGTCGCAGCGGTGCGCAATGCGGCGGTTGTGAAACAAAAAGTAATCCACGGTGCCGCCTAATGCGCGTAAGGCTTCGTCGTTGTCTTTAACGATGGGTTGGTTAGGCGGATTCGCGCTGGTCATCACGAACGCCGCGTCGCCCACGCGGTCGAAGAGCATATAATGCAAGGCGGTGTAGGGCAGCATCACGCCGACATTGTGCAGATCAGGCGCCACCAACGACGAAAGACCGTACGCGTCACGTTTGTTAAGCAGCACTATCGGTCGCGCGTAAGAAGTGAGCAGGGCTTCCTCCTTCGAAGTTACTTCGGCGAAGGATTTTGCGGCTTCCAAGTTGCGGGTCATGATGGCGAAGGGTTTAGCTCTTCTGTGCTTCGCTTTTCGAAGTGCCTGTAACGGCTCGTCTCGTGTTGCTGAGGCGGCAACGTGGAAGCCGCCGTAGCCTTTTACGGCTAGAATTGCGCCTTCGCTGAGCAGTTTTCCTGCTTCGCGGACTGGGTCCTTGTGCTGAATTGGCTTGCCGTCTCGCGTGGTTAAGTACGCTTTGGGTCCGCACGTTGGGCATGCCACGGTTTGGGCGTGGAAGCGTCTGTTCAGCGGGTCAGCGTATTCTTGTTGGCAGAAGTTGCACATCGGGAACTCGCGCATGGTGGTGTTTTCGCGGTCGTACGGCAGGTGCTCCATGATGGTGAAGCGTGGTCCGCAGTTGGTGCAGGTTATGAAGAAGTACTCGTACCGCGGGTCTTTGGGGTCGCGCAGTTCTCGCAGGCAGTCGTCGCATATGGCGATGTCTGGCGGTATGACCGAGCCTGAAAGCTCAGCCTTTTCGGAGCTTTTGATGATGGCAAATTTCCTGTGCTCGTTTTCGCCCGTAAGCCTTATCGTGATGATATCGTGGATTTGAGCTAGAGGCGGCTTCTTCTCTTTCAGGTCCCTCAGAAAATTCTGGATGTTCTGTTCCTTGCCCTCCAGCAGGATTTCGACTCCTGCGTCGCCACGGTTGCGCACGTAGCCTGCCAAGCCGTTTCGCACCGCTGTGCGGTAGACGAAGGGGCGGAAACCGACGCCTTGAACGATGCCTGTAACGTTGATTTTAGCTCGCAAATGTAAGCGCCATCTCTAAAACAGAGAGAAGCGAAGTTCTCTTATACGTTTCGACCGAGTTTACAGGGTTTTTCTTTTCTCTTCATCCTGCAACGCTCGCCTGAGAACCTTGCCTGCGGCGCTTATTGGCAGTTGCTGCCTGAACTCTACTTCGCGCACAGCCTTGTACGGGGCAACTTTGTCTTTGATGAACGCCGTGATTTCCGCTTCTGTTGCTGTGGCTCCGTCTTTCAGCACTATGAAGGCTTTCGGAACCTCGCCCACCACTGGGCTTGGCTTGCCGACTACGGCGCAGAGCTTCACGGCTGTGTGCTCGTAAAGCACGTCTTCCAGTTCGCGCGGGTACACGCTGTAATCCTTGTATTTGATAAGGTCTTTCTTGCGGTCGGTGATGTAGAAGTGGCCGTCCGCGTCCATGCGTGCGATGTCGCCCGTGAGCAGCCACCCCTCGCGGAGCACAAGCGCGGTTTCCTCTGGCTTCCGCCAATAGCCACGCATCACCTGTGGTCCTTTGACGGCAAGCTCGCCAGTCTCGCCAGGCTCAAGCGTTTTCTCGCCTGTTTCTACGTCAACTATTCGGGCGTCGGTCTCTGGCAGTGGCAAGCCTATGGAGCCTAACCGCACTGTGCGCATGGTCTTGTCCACGGGGTTGCAGTGCGTGACGGGTGACGCCTCGGTTAAGCCGTAGCCTTCCGCGAGAAAACCGCCTGTGACTTCCATAAATCGCTTTTGAACCTGCGGCGGAAGCGGCGAAGCGCCAGAAATGCACACGCGAATGCTTGTTAAGTCGAACTTGCCCAGCTCAGGGTTAGCCAGCAACACCGAGTACATGGTGGGGACACCGCAGAAGACCGTGACCCTGTGTCGCTGGATTGCTTCTAAGGCTGCTGCGGGTTTGAATTTCGGAAGGAGCACCATTTTTGCCGCGAGACTGATGGGCACATTCATGCTGGTTGTCATGCCGTAAATGTGGAACAGCGGCAACGCGGTCAGGAACGTTTCTTCTGTGGTAGCGCCTTTTATCCAAGCCGCGAAGGCGACAGCGTTCGAGACCAAGTTCCAGTGGGTTAGCATGGCGCCTTTGGCTGTGCCCGTTGTGCCGCCCGTGTACTGCAACGCCGCCAAATCGTCTCGGGGTTTTATGCTTACGCTCGGAGGCTTTGCCGCGGCTTCTTTCAGCAGTTTCTGGAAATAATGAACGTTTTTCTTCGGCTTAACTGTGCTGGGCACCACAGCGGTTTTGGAGGCGTACTCCTCCAAGCTGGTGATTATGACGTTTTTCAACTTGGTTTTCTGCCAAACCTTCTCCACGATGGGGTAAAGCGAGTCCAAAGCGACTATGGTTTCGGCTTCGGAATCGCGGAGTTGATACGCGACTTCGCGTTCCTTGTGCAGTGGGCTTATGGCGGTTAAAACCGCGCCTGCCTTGAGAACGCCGTAATACGCTATTACGAACTGGGGGACATTGGGCAGAAAAACCGCGACCCTGTCGCCTTTTTTAACGCTGAAGGCTGCAAGCGCCGAGGCGAACCGGTTGGAAAGCGAATCCAGCCTAGCATAAGTGATGTTTCTTTCGGAGTAGGCTATGGCTGTTTTTTCAGGGTGTTCTTTCGCCGTCTTTTCGAGAATTTGGTGCAGTGGCCCCTCTGGGTATTCAAGTTTTTTGGGCAGGTTCTTTGGCCATGAGCTGAACCAAGGTTTATTCTTCGTTTGCACAGGTGACACGAACCTTTACCAGTAAATCATGAAATAGGGGTAATAACACTTATCGAAAAACTGATGTTGTTGCGCTTAGAAGAAGAACATTTTTATCAAAAATAGCAGCGTAAGATGTAGCGGGTAGAAAATGTAGAAAAAATATTTTCTGGTTGAGTACGCAAGAGAGTTTTCGGGAATGAGTATTTCCTTCTTTAGCTTGTTGTCTATGTGGAGGAAAATGAGTGGCACTGCCATAAGCGCGAATATTTGGATTTGGGTTTCAATGTCCGAGATGAACAGGAACTGGAGGTTAAGAGCCACTAAGGCGAGGGCGCCAAGTTTCGGCCTGTCCTTCAGGAGTTTCATGCCCACCGCGGTTAACACCACGTAATAGCTGCCTTCGGTCATCAGAAAGATTGAAAGCAGCAGGGGAACGAACGCCAACATGCTTCTCTTATTGTAAAAGTATATGGTTACGGCGCTTAGAAACAGCGAGAACAGTATGTTTAATCTTTCAAAAGGCTGTATGCCGAAGGCGAGGTAGTAGGGAACTTGGGAGATTGCGGCGAACACAAGAAGCGTAGCCATGTACTTCCGCGGTTTCTTGGTGCTTTCAACGCCTAACACTACAAGGTAAGCGAACAGGGGAAAGGAAAGTCTGCCGATGATGTGGAGAATTAACAGGTCTGGATAAAGGATGGCGGCGATGTGGTCTAGCACCATAGTTGCGATTGCGATTATCTTGAGCAATTCTCTTCCGAAGTCAAACTTCCTCGTTGGCGAAACCATTTTACATTGCACTACCCTGTTGCTGAGGCTGAACCGCAAGCATCTTAATATTTTCATGCATTAGTTCAAGCCATATATAAGAGAGTAGCCTAACCCGCCTAACTGCTCTCGTAGAAATCACTGCTCATGCTTATAACGTTCACAATACGCTTCACTGGTGGGAAACACTTCTTTCACCCGTTGAAAGCGTTTTTCCGCGTTAATTTTGCCCTGAAGCTTCACAACTTCCTTCGGCTTGCTAAACCGCTCCACTTTGCCGTCTTCCCGTGTTCTCTCCACTTTTATGCAGTCATCAACCATGCAGCACAATACGCAGGCGCCGCAGTAAACGCACAGGTCGTCAACAACCCCGACTTCGCCAGCCTTCCAGTACAACGCGCTGGTTGGGCACGCCTTAATGCACAGCTTGCATTCCACTCCCCAACACGTTCGCTTGTCAATGCTCATTTTTCCCTCTGGAAATAACTCTTTCACGCCTGTGGAAGCCAAAAGCTCTTTTCTCCGCTTCTTTTTCTCCTCATCCTTGTCAACTGACAAGAGACCGAATATGTCAACGTTCGAAGAGCTTTTCTCAGGCATCCCGAATCATCAGTAAACCAATTGTAACTTTAAACGTATAAGAATCATGAATTATAATTAGTTATCTAAGAAAAAGCACGAAAATGAACATGAAATAAAAAAAGATTACTTTAAACATTAAGAAAAGCGTTTTGCAGGTTTTATAATTAATTTTTCGTCTCCAAAACCAAGCAAAATTCTCTTTGTAGTTTAGAACGCTGTTAAATTAATAATCATAATGATTTAGCTAATTCCTCAACTTTGTTTTCGATATGCACGTAAATATTTTTAGCATCTTCATTCTCCAAGAAGTAGGGGTCTTCAATATTCCACTCAACAATTCTGGTCTCGCATTCTGGGCAAACGTTCAAAATCGCATTAGTATGTACATGTTCCATAGCCACAATTAGATCGTATTCCGCAAGTTTCTTTTCAGCTATACTTTGAGGTGTTTTCTTGAGGTATTGAGCAGCATTTTGTTTTGCCAAGTATTCCCGTACCTGTCTCGAAATAGGAATAACGACACGCAGCCCTGCAGAATCAACCTCTAAGTCTGGTCTCAGTTTCTTAAGAAGCGCTTCCGCTAATGGACTCCGATAAGCGTTTCCAGAACATACAAACAGAATTTTCAGTTATTTCCCTCCAGCTTCCTATTTTCTGTTTAATTAAACTATAATTAGCTATCTAAGCCAAACAAAGGAAATTTACGTGAAAACAAAGATAAAATGGTATCAGTAATTTTCATTACTTAGAACGCCTTTGATTCTTCAGGGTGGGTGCCTCAGCTGAGAAAAATCAACCTTGTAATCATCGTGTGCATTCTGGTTTCTCTGGTTTCATGGCTTGTTTCAACGTTTTCAAACCCAGACGTAGTTCTGGATTACCTAGCTTTCAGCGGCGATAACCTCCTCAAGGGAAGAGCGTGGACTTTGGCTACGTCGCTTTTTCTCCACGCCGAAATCCTGCATCTGGCAGGTAACATGCTTTTTCTCTACGTGTTCGGCAACACCATGGAAGAAGATTTGGGAGCCACCAAGACTCTAGGCGCCTTCTTCTTTGGCGGCATCTTCTCTTTTCTCCTCAGCCTGCTATTCTACAATCCGGCAATGCCGTTAATCGGCGCTTCAGCAGCCATATTCACGCTTTCCCCAGTCGTCATGTTGATTAAACCGCTGAAATTCTCAATTCTTTTCTTTATGCCTCAAGGACTGGTGGCGATTCTGTATTTCGTGTACAACTTGGTTGCCGTGTACTACGGGGAGGGAGGAAACGTGGCTTACATCGCACACGTAATAGGATTCGCCGTAGGAATTCCCTTCGGCTTGGCATGGAGCAAGAACTGGCTCAAAAACCTGCTGATAACCATAGCCCTGTTAATTGTGTTCCTACTAATGGTAGCCTTCGTGATTCCAATACTTCTGAGCGCAATCGCTTGAAACCCCGTTCAGAGCTGAACTAAACCGCAGAACAAAGCCCTTATAACCGAGAGCAGCCCTTTTAAAGTTGTGGATGTAGAATGTGCGAATTTAATGTTATCTTAAACGAAAAAACTGTGCTTAAAGATGTGGTGTACGCGCAAACCGACGGTAATAACGTCACCGTGAAAAACGTGTTGGGCGAAGCAAAAGAATTCAAAAACTGCAAGATCACCGAAGTTGACGTGAACACGACGCGGCTGGTTTTGGCTGAGTTAAAAACTTGAGGTTTCCCTCAGCACGGCGCCTTCCATTTTTCTCCTTCTGCTCCGTCGACTTCAACAGTGTTACTTTCGGGAAACTATCGAATGTATTAAATTAGCTACCACAATTTATAACAATTCACGCTTGCGTCTCTTGCGGTTAGCTGAGTGGAGTGTATGCGGAAGCTCGTCAGACTAAGCATCGCCATAGGCGGTTTTCTGATAGTAACGAGTCTAATTTTAACAGGAATCGTTTTTCTAATCTTATTAAACATAATTGACGTAGGCGTTTTCGCAAATCAAACACACACTTCACTGTTAACTCTGATGTTCCTAGCAATCGGCGTCCTAGATTTCGCAGCCGGGATAATACTGCTCCTGAAGAGATGAAAACCAAATGGACACAAAAACAATCCTCTCAAAAGTAGTTGGCGTGATACAGACTGCTATAGGCGTGGCAGCAATGGTTTTCGCTTTTCTCTCCTTGTACGACGCTTTTGGCATACAGGCAATGTTAGGCGTTTCTTCGGAGTCTATTGGACTTTACCTATGGATTTTCATAATTTTCGGCTTGTTATCAACCATAAGCGGACTTTTTCTCGTTTACGAGCGATAAACACACGAGTTGACTGCCATGGATGAACCTCACCTGAAACGAAATCTCGGGCTTATCCGCACCACAATGCTGGGTATAGGCGGCACCCTCAGCGCAGCCAACTTTGTGATAATCGGCGAGGCTGCAGGCATGGCAGGCTACGCCATCGTTCCCATAGTCGTAGTCTGCGGCTTACTCAGCCTTTTAACCATGTTCAGCTACGCCGAGCTAGGCACCGCAATTCCGCTAGCAGGAGGCGAGTACACGTTCGCAAAAGTGGCCTACGGCGGCTTCACCAGCTTCCTCACAGGATGGTTTGAATGGCTCAGCAACATGTTTTACGCCGCCTTGTCCG
>CAZJQR010000062.1:0-12465 GCA_964548345.1 uncultured Candidatus Bathyarchaeia archaeon
GCCGCAGACATATCACCGTTAATGGATCTGTATAAAACCCAAGTTCGCAAACTCGCCAAGCACTTAGGTTTTCCAACCGAACTTGCAGAAAAACCATCCACACCAGCCCTTTGGCCCGAACAACTTGCAGAAACAGAACTCGGAGTCAAATACGAAACCCTCGACCTCATTCTTTACGGGCTTGAAAGATTTATGACCACCGAAGAAATAGCACAACAGCTAAGTGTCCAAAAGCCTCTTGTTGAAAAAGTGAAAAACAGATGGCTTTCAGTAGAACACAAAAGGCGATTGCCGCTAACGCCAAAACTCGAGTACAGAACCGTGGGAACGGATTTTAGGCTTCCGCGGCACACGTATTGAAAGCAAGAAGGCAAAAGGAATGAAAGAAAAAATCAAGCTAGCACTCGCACAAATAAGCAGCAAACGCGAAAACAAAAAAGAAAACTTGCGTAAAATCGAGAAGTTCACCATGAAAGCAAAAGAACAAGCCGCTGACCTCGTGATTTTCCCAGAACTGTCATTGACCGGGTACGTCCTGCACGATCAAATTTACGAACTGGCAGAAATAATACCTGGCCCATCAACAAAAAGAATAGAGGGCTTGGCAAAGAAAACAGGGACACATATCATTTTCGGCATGCCTGAGTTGAGCGAAAAAACAGAAGCCACAATATTCAACACCGCCGTTTTTGTTGGTCCAAACGGCTTCATCGGGAAATTTCGTAAAATGTACCTCCCCACACACAGCGTCTTTGAAGAAAAAAGATACTTCCGTCCGGGTTACCAAACAGCCGCATTTAACACACCAGTGGGAAATGTAGGCATATTCATATGCTACGACATTTTCTTCCCAGAAGTATGCCGCCTCACGCGATTGAAAGGAGCGGAATTGATTGTGTGTATATCGGCTTCACCAGCCGTCCGCAGAAATTACTTTGAGATTCTTACGGCAGCAAGGGCTTTGGAAAACACGGCTTTCCTCGCTTATGTCAACCTCGCAGGCGTGGAAGATGGCCTGCAATTTTGGGGCGGAAGCAGACTAGTGAGCCCAACAGGAGCCTTGCTGGCAAAGGCAAAGTACGATGAAGAAGACCTCGTCATATGCGAAGTCGATTACAGAGACATAAGACCCGCTGAAACTTTTATTCCCACTCTTAGGGACCTGCGTCCAGAGTTCTTTGAGAAATTGAAAAAACATTCAGAAACTCTATAGCCCAAAGCCCGACAGCCAACCTCTACCACAACGGTGACGTAGCAAAATCACAAATCACAGCTACATCACGTTCTGTTGTGACATCAAGCAATAAAACAACAATCACACGTGATTCTCCTGTGATAAGTGACATCACACCCAAAAAAACAAGTCAGTAAACGTCATTTTAAGCACCTATTAGAAGAAACGTAAAGGCTCCAACAAACACTGAAAAAGAAGCAACTAAAGCCAAGTTCTCCGCCGGAAAAAGGTAATGGTTAAAATGAATAAAGGTAACATCTACATAAAAGTGGTTTGAAATCATTCGCTTTGTAACAGGTAAAGTGCATAGCCGCAAGATTTCAAAAAGGCTTAAAGGTCGGGGAAAACGCTTTTTAAATCCCTTTTACGAGTTTAAAGGCTAATTTAAGTTTAAAAACGGCAATAAAGCATTTAAAAAAGTGCAATTAACGTTAGATTTGTAGGAATTGGTTACTTCGAGGCGCACATTTGCCGTCCACAGCGAAGCCTGCGAGGTAAAACCGCGTCCAATAAATTTAAAAGCTAAGCCAGTATACAAAAGCGTATCCACTTAAGATATCGTAGGAGAAACTTGTTTGAAGTTAAAAGAAAGCGTGCAAGCCTGGTTAAACGGGGCTTTAAGTGACCCCATTGTAAAAATCCTGGCCGAAAACAGCCAATTATCAAAAACACAGCTTGAAACGCTGCTTATAGACGTTTTAGCCGAAAATATAGGCGGCAAATACCTAAAATACGATGAAAAAGCCAGATTAAGGCTAACAAAGGCAAAAATAAGCCGAGGATCATTTAATAGGACTTTAAAACAGTCCAAAGAAAACGTCGTAAAATCGATATACACGGTATTACTTTTAGGATATTTAGGCATATTCGAAAGCACAACTCTGGACCCTTACATCGAAATAGCCAACAAACTAAAGGATTATGTTGAAGCACATAACGACATACCAGACAACGAAAAAGAACTAAGAGACCATCTTAAAGTCATAGAAATCATACGAGAAGAGCTTGAAAAAAGCCTAAAACGGCTTTCTAAACCATAAAAAATATAATGTGACGTCACAAATCACAGAAACCCAACACGTTTTTTACCCGAAAAACGCAGTTAACGAGCAAAACCTATAAAAAGGTTTAAATCTAAAAATAAGTCATAAAAAGGAAGTTTCGAACGGCAGGTACGCAATAAGCAAACCACGCCAGTAACTGTGATCTGTGACGTCATAAGGTAACATTGGAAAGATCACCGCAAAGCTTAAATTTTCCATGGAAAACTGTGATATGTGATGCAACAGTCAAAATCACGTATAAATCACAGAAGTGAACGGTGTGATTGAGGTTCTGCTAACGCTTATAGGCGCACTACTTGTTGCAACAATAGGTGCCTCAGTGGAGTATTACAGGCAGATCCGAAAGGCACAAAAAGAATACAAGAAAGCTAAAGACGTCGTGGAAGACATTGTACTGAGTTTTAATCGTGAGTTAAAACGGGAAGCCGATAGACTGGAGTTGGTGGCATATAAGGTAGAGGGGAGCACCGCCAAGGCAGATATTAGCATCAAGAAAGCGGAAAGCATTGAAAAGAAGTTTGTACCAATAGAAAAGCAACTTGGAACAGTTTCGGAAAATAACTCAAAAGTTCTATCAAAGATAGCAGAGATGGACACGAAAACTCAGAACCTCGAAACAGAAAATCAAAAGTTGCAAACGAAAATCAGAGAAGTGGAGGAGCAAGTTGAAAAGTTATCCGCAGTGCCAGAAATAAAAAGCGAACCAGTTATACCGATAAGAAGAGACAAAGCGATGGCGGCACTAACGGACACGGAAGTGACTGTTTTAGAAATTCTCTCGTCTGAAGGATCAAAGACGGCGCCTGAGATCAAGGATAGAGTACAGCTTAGCAGAGAACATACAGCAAGACTTATGAAGAAACTGTACGAAAAAGGTTATCTTGAAAGAGAAACGGGTAAAATCCCGTTCAGGTACAGCATCAAAAAGGAAATGAAAAAAATCTTAAAAAAAGCAGAAAGCGAGCAGATATAATTATTCCAAGGAAAGCTTTTCTTGCCCGTTCACTTGTTTGAGGCGCGCATCCATCTCGCGCGCGTACGCGACGTTGATTCTTTGATCCATTCAATTTACTTCCTTGAGCAGTTCTCTAAAGGCTTTACTTTAAAGTTGTATAGTTAGCGTTTATAGTTTGCGCGTTTCAACCAATAATTTTCGCGAGTATCAACGTGTACTGTATTAGAACCAGGTTTGAAAAAACTTAACGAATTTGCTGTTTAACTGTTGCATGCGGAATTTGGGGTGTTACTTTATACTTCAAGTTGCTGCTTTCGCCAGCCCTCAAAAGCAATCCTCTTTTTGTCATGCGTGCTAAGTAAGTTGATACCGTACTCAAACTGATGGGTTCTTTAAGTTCCTGTTCGTAAACCGACTGAACATCCTTTGAAGAGAACCAGACCAAAGGAAAATTCTTCTGAATAACCAATCGAACCTTCTCAAAGCGTGACAAACTATTACCTGTTAAAACATTACCAGCGCCAGAAGTGTCGCCTTCGCCCGGCATGCCACCTAACAATTCTACAAGATCTAAGAGGCGAAGAGCTTTATCTCGGGTAACCTGACCCTCAAAGGCTATAGTGTATCGATTGCCTTCACTATCAAATAGCTCTACGCGCATTTTACGAGCTGGCACGATTGCGTACACCTAGGCGATGTTCACAAGCTTTACACTTCACAACTTATAGCTGTTATGGTGAAAGAAGAGAAAGTAAAAAGGCATAAAAGCCGCTTAAAAGGGAAATGAATGATAAATTTCAAATTGTTTACTATAACAGACTTCACAGGAATTCGAAATAGCAAAAAAAAACTGTGGTGCTCCAGTTTTCTATTTCCAGTAGAAGTATAGGGGTGCCCTATTCACAGAAAAGGGACAAGAAAAGAATAATTTTACAGAAAAGAAGCAGATTAAAGCAACAATTTTAATACAATTTCACATGTTATTCACAAAGTGTGAATTCGAACTTTTCGAATCTACGAAAACAGCAGCCAAAAATAGTAACTAAGTTTAACAAACGTATTCTAGAAGAAAGAAAAGAGTAATAGGGATTAATAATTTCATTAAATGGTAGGAAAAATTCTGCCACACAGACACCCCTTCATTTCCTCTCGAAAAGTAGCAGGTAATTAAGCAGATGCACAGGTATCAAAACTTTTTCAGAATATTTATCTAAAAACTTTAACAAGAATAATTATTATAGCTACACGTACTTTTACCTTTCAGAGTATATTTCCTATTAGAAGGAAATTAACCTTATTTTTTTGGATAATATTATATTTCCAGAGGAAATTGTGGGGTGTGTGGCTACCTCTGTTTAGTTCAGTGTTGTTGCTGAATCTCATCAGTTTTTAGGATTATTGTACACCAGAACTAGTTTTTTGTACTGTATACTTTATCTGCTCCATGCGAAATAACGGTGTTGCCTCTGAAAATAACACGGGATCATGAATGGGTAATCCAAACATACTTGACGATGTATTCGAAAATTTCGTAAAGGGTGCAAAACTTTTCAAGGACAGAGAGGTTTTAAGGCACAATTACCTTCCCGACAAACTACCTCATAGAGAAAATCAGATACGGCTTCTTGGCGAAACTGTAGCTCCTGTTCTGAAAGATGCACGATGTTCCAACATTTTCATTTATGGCAAAACCGGCACTGGAAAGACCGCGGTAACCAAATACGTACTCAGTCACTTAGAAGCTAAAGCAAAGGAATATGGGGCTTCAGTAAGATTTTGTTATGTGAACTGCCGGATGACAGGCTCGGAATATCGAATTTTCGCAAACCTTAGCCAAAGCGTAGGGCTGATCATACCATTCACAGGTTTGGCCGCAGGTGAAGTTTTCGATAGATTCCGAACAGGACTAGATGCATCTCGAACACTTTTTATCGTAGTTTTAGACGAAATAGATGCCTTGATTAAAGACCGTGGTGACCACCTCCTTTACGAATTAACAAGAATAAATGAAACACTTCACAAAAGCAGAGTTGCGATTATTGGCATATCCAACGATCTTAGACTTAAGGAATTTCTTGACCCTAGGGTTTTCAGTTCACTCAGTGAGGAAGAAATAATTTTTAGACCTTATGATGCAAGTGAACTGCGTCATATTCTTCTTGAACGTTCAAAACTATCTTTTCATGAAGACTCGCTCTCTGAAGCCGCTTTGAACGTATGCTCTGCCTTGGCTGCTGCGGAGCACGGCGATGCTCGTCGTGCATTGGATTTGTTGCGTGTGGCCGGGGAAGTCGCCGAGCGGAAAGGGGCGAATCTGATCACTGAAGAACATGTGAGAGAGGCTGAAAAGAACATTGAACATAATCGGGTTGTCGAAGCTTTAACGAACTTAACTCTACATTCCAAGTTAGTTCTCTTAAGTGTCTACAATCTGAACAAGCCCAGCGCTACTACTGGGGAAATATATGATATCTACAATGAACTTTGTGGCGAGTTGGGTGTGGGGCTTCTTACACAACGACGTTTAGGCACTCTGGTTAATGAACTCGATGCGATGGGTCTCTTAAACGCGAAAGTTGTGAGTATGGGACGCTATGGGCGCACAAAAAAGATTAGACTGGAAATAGCGCGTACGATTATAAAAGGGGTCTTCGGGAGTGAAGATAGACTAGGGCGGCTGATAGGTTATAAACCACATTTTCGTTCAAAACATGTGCAGAGTAGATATTAAGGCAGTGAATCCAGTTCGAAGATTGAGATGTGGCGTTTTAAAGTTTTAGGGTTTGTTAGATTTACTATCAGTTCCTCTTTCTCAGGTAAATTGAAGAATACTAGTCTCTAATGTTTGTAGGTTCACAACGGGCACTTTCCCAGGCGTTGGAACCAACCCAAGTTTCTGCATGTAGTCTGTTTGCTCTTGCCAGCCACCTGAATTCACAATTAAAACTCCTCGATAGTTACAACAGCCCAGTACATGGATGTGGCCAGCATGGAAGATGTCTGGGATTCGTTCAATGACGAGAAAATCTCGGTTTTCTGGAGACAACATTGTTTTGCCGCCGTATAGTGGCGATAAGTGGCGACTTTGTAGTAGTAATTTCATTGCATTTTCAGGGTGGTCGTGGTCTAAGCCAGGTACCATGGCGATTATGTCGTCCAGACTGCGACCGTGATACATCAAAACTTCTACACCATGTAGGCTAACCAAACATGGGTCTCCTAGAGACTGTACTCTGCCGGAGTCTTCAAGGTTTTTGAGGAAATCCTCAGCTATGGCTGGTTGAGGTAATGCCTTTCTGGGGGCGTCGTGGTTTCCAGGCGAGACTAGGATTTCAATATAGTCTGGTATTTGTTCAAAATATTTCGAAGCGAGATTGTATTGTTTGTGGACGTCTTTTATTATCAGTTCCTTTATTTGGTTGGGGTAAACTCCTACTCCATCGACAATGTCGCCAGCAACCAGCAGGTACTTCACGTGACCTGCGATTTCTTTCATTTTGGCGTTTCCGTATTTGCCGTTAAGCCATAAAACGAAGCGGTCAAAAGCTTCTTTATGAAATTTTGTGCTGCCTACGTGCATGTCTGAGGTAAGTACTGCGTAAACGGGTTCAGAGGCTCTGTGTTGAGGTTTCTGGCCTATTTCTGGGAAAATTATGTCTTCCGCTAGGAAAAGATCGCTTCTTGTTTTTATTACGGCGATGCATACGACTTGGTCTGGTAGGAGCCGCTGGGCTTTTCGGTGTAGTTCTTCTCGTGCGTTATGGGTCACCAGTATGGTAGCGGTTGTTTGTAAGTCTTCGACTGTTAAAATCGTGTTTCGTTTTGATTCTCGCTTTTCAGTTACCATACAAATTATTTTCAGTTTTGTCTTGGCTGGCGATTTTACGGCTTCTGAAATCGAGGTTGCGGCTTTCACATCAATCCTTTGTCTTAGTAAGCGTTCCATTCGTTTAAACCTATCTTGGAAGTATCGGAGGTACTCTTCGATTGTTCCGTTGGAGGTGAGCTTGCCCGTAGGGTTTTCTATAACGTTAATGTTGGCTTCCACGTCTTTTGCGTAGGGGTGAAAAAAGCTTTTTCCCCCAATCATCTGATGCTCTGGCGGTTCTGGGGCTCTGTCTTGCGGTTGAATATGCTCTTTTTCTGTGTTTTCTGATGGTTCCAGCAGGGTTTCGAGAAAGTTTTTATCGATGAATAATGGTTTTTCTTCCAATTCCTCTATTCTCTGCAGAGCTTTGCTCATTATTGTGGTTGGGTCATCATTAACGGCAACTGTACTTAACAATTCAAACGCTTCGCTATTCAGCTGGTATCCTGCGGCAATCGTTGCCTCAACGGCTCTTTGAAGTTTTTCTCTTTCACTCATATCAGGGTTCTCCAGTACCCTTTCGCTGGAACGATTTTGCAGTTCTCCTCTTCGTCATCACCTTGCTCAGTTTGCTATTTCAGGGGTGGGGAACTGCTGTTAAAGCAACTGTAAGGAAGTTGATTTCATTCGTCACTAAAGAGTGTGTTTCTAATTCTCCTTTTTGCTCGAGTTTTATCAGGATTTCTCGGATTGCCTTCCAATCTTTTGGTGGCGGTTGCGGTGCTTTCCGGGTTGAAGTTGAATACACTTCAATTGCTTTATAGTTTTTCTCTTCTATTCGCCTATCAATTTTTCTTGCTCTTAAGGCATTTTTTTCGTGGCGGGGAGCTTTTGGTGGAAGTACTCTTTAGCCTTTTTTTAATCATTTCTCTGTCTGCTTTTCTAAGAAATTTTCCCTTTTTTGGGAAAGGCTCAAGGTGCTGTGGCTATGAGGGCTGGGTGTTTCTTTATTATGCTTTTTAAATTTCTTCATTCTGTATGGAGTAAAAAGTTTTTCACAGCCTTTCCTTTTAGCAGTGCCCAGCCAGTTGGGTTTGTGTTTAATCCTGCTAATTCTCAATTACACATTTATCCTTTAATTCTAACATAAGCTTTCAAGTTTATATGCGTGGTTTATTATTTAGATGTGTATTATTTCCGAATTTAAGTAGTGTTGAGAGGTATTATGATGAGTGAATTGCGCAAGGTGCAGCGTACTGCCACTGGCACGTTTTTTGTTTGTTTGCCTAGGTCTTGGGCTGAGGAGCATGGTTTGAGAAAAGGTGCTTTGGTCGCTCTTGATGAAACTAGTGACGGTAAGCTTCTCATTGATCCGAAGTATGGTTCTGAGCAGCTGCCTAGGGTTGCGACCTTAACCACTGGACCATATTTAGGTCGCGAGATTATTGGTCGTTATCTGCTTGGTTTTGATATTATTCGCATAGAAGCAAAGGAGCTTATTGACTTTGATGCCAGAAACGTGGTCAAGGCAAGGGTAGGGTCTTTGATTGGGTTGGAGATTGTTGAGGAGAATTATTCTCAGATAGTTCTGCAGTGTCTGTTGGAGCCTTCTGGTTTTCCGCCGGAGAAGATTTTGCGTCGCAATTACGCTATAGTTGCGGGCATGAACCGTGATGTCGTTAACTCCTTTGTTGATGGCGACCTGCAGCGAGCTAAGAGCGTTATTGCTCGAGACGATGAGAGTAATAGACTGTACTTCCTTTTAGTTCGCATTCTGCGTACGATAATCCAAAATCCTCGTCTAAGCGAGAAACTTGGGATAACCCCCATAGAATGCTTGGACTACCGTTTGGCAGCGAGCTTGATTGAAGCCATAGGGGATGCGTCCGTGAACATAGCTGCTAAGACGATGGAGCTTAATGGGGTCAAGCCTTCTGAGGAGTTGCGAAAGCTCTTGATTGGTTTGCAGGCGATCTGTTATGATGCTCATGAACAAGCGCTGAAATCATTTGTTAACAAGGACATAGCCTTAGCTGAAAACGTGCGGAACATGAATGAGAAAATGGAAACGTTGTTCGCGGATATTGAGAAGGTTGCGAGGGGTCAACTTGTTGAGGTGATGCCGCAAATCTTGTCTGCGGCTTCCTTTCTGAGGCAGATTTACGAGCACAGCGTGGACTTGGCGGACTTGGTTGTTTAGCGGCGTTGTTCATGGGTTATTCTCTGTTTTCGGCTGGAATTAGCGCGTGAGGGTTGAGAAAACAGATTAATACCTTTTAGTTGCAGCTTGTTGCATGCTGTGCTCTTGCGCTTTTGTGCGATTGTGTCTATACCCCTCTATCGTGTGGGTTGGTTGTGTTTTGAGCCCTGTTCACCGTTCAGGCTGTGAAACGGGCGTTTCCCACGTCTTTTTCTGTCCTAAAAGGTCTTGAAAAGTCGCAGTAAGTCCAAGGATGCGCGTTGGTTAGATTGCGCTGGATAGCTGCTAGGAGCAGTCTATAGCCCCCTATGTAAAGAAACTGCATGGAGTTCTGCAGGCCACTTTGCGGGTGGACCTCCCTCTACTGGTTTCTGTAATGAACCGCTGTTAGGCTCCAATAAGTTTCTGCCATGTCTGCGTGAGGCATCTGCCTCTTTTGTATAAAGGCTGAAAAGAAGGCGTGGCGCTGAAAAGTCTGTTTACTACGTACATGCCCCTGTCAATCGGAGGGATGAAAGGACATTTCTGAGTCATTGTTAAATTCCATGCCTCCATACTTTAAAGGTGGTAAGAAATGTGCATGCGAAATCTTCAGTGGCCAACAGCCGCCCTTTTTTCCTTAGCTTCTGGCCTCGAAATGAAAACTCTTTTAGACACGCTTGCAACTCTCTATTCAAGCCGGGGTGGCGGAGTGGTTATCGCGCTGGCCTCGAGATCCAACGTTGTACAGAAGTGGGCAAGCCAGCCAGTGGGCCTTTGGCTCGCAGGGGTTCGAATCCCTTCCCCGGCGCCATTTTACAATCCTGTTTTAGGGCTATTTTGCTAAAATGGGTTTAAATTATGGCTTTCTGCACTTGGTCGAAAAAGCCCTGATAATTAATTTTACCTAAGTATTATCTTGGGAATTTTATTTAATTTGGGCTTACGCACCCTCATTTTTCATTCCCTTATGGTAAGTGTAGCTAAGTAGTAGATATGAATTTTGCCCTGCCAAACGTAGGCAAACGGAAATAACAAACATTTCCTCTTTTCAGTGCTTGCGTTTCTTGAAGTAGACCAACAGACCTTCAATGAAGATTCTTTGGATTGCTATCTAAGATTTTTCTTTGCCTCTTTCAAGCCTAATCATGAAATACAGATTTACACCAAACACTACCCAAAACAGTATGAATGGAGTGTTAGCGCGCGCGAGAGAAACCTTTTACCGCAAAGTATCCTATTTGTTATACGTGGTTGCCTGTGGAAAAAAAGACGTTATGGGCAGCGACATTCTTAGTTGTTGTCATTCTTGCAGTTGCTTCCGCATGGTTCTTCCTCAACCAAACATACACGCCTAATCAGACCAATGCGGTTAGGATTACTGCTTTTTCAGTAGACCCTGAAGGTTGGAAAAGCGATGGAAGTTTGAGGTATAGCTGTCCCTTCGATATCCCCTTTCAGAATATAGGTACAGACGATGTCCAAAGACTGTGGCTAAAAGCTACGATGTATCGGCTCGGCGAAATTGTTGGAGCCGGTAAACAGGGCGTTCCTTTGATGGTAAGTATAGAGTTGCACGGTTTTCCTCTTTCTGCAGGAGAAGTCAGAAGCTTCCAAGGAGTAATGTATTGGCTTCCAGACACCATTAATACCCGTGAAGGTCATCCTTTTGGAGCTACTTATGAGGTTAAAGTAGTGTTCGAAAATACTAGCGAGGCTCTGGATACGGTCACAGTTAGAGAGCCATTCTCAATCTTCTTAGTCGTTGCTGTTACGATAACGCTTGTAACTGTGATTGCCACAGCAATTTACTTCAAGAAACGCGCGCGTTAATGCGCCTATTATCGTTTCTGTGATTGTAACTGGAAGTAATAGAAGATAGACCTCTAAATATAGGGCTAATATTTGTGGGGGATAAAATAAGGTCATGTTTATTGTAACGAAAAATGGAAGCGTAATTGCTTATCCTAAGACCAGCGCGCGCGCTTGAATCGTAGGCATTCTGCTTAAACGCCTTTGATCGTAGCTGAAAAAAGAACTGATCTGCTTACGTCACGCAACCAAAACAACCAAATGTGGTTAAATGTGCGGTCCTTTTTGATAAAGAACTGAATATATCCGAGATCAATTTTAGTTGAAATTTGATGGAATTTTAGTCGTGAACTAAAACATGGGAAAGCTGAACCAAATTTGCACGACCAAAACCAAAAGATCAAACCAAATTTTGGTTGTGTATGGGAGCGTAAAATCAGGAAATATCCAATTTTCAACGGTGTTTTCATAAAAGAAGCGATCTTCTTGGAATTTCGTACAGAAAACCCGCGAAACGCATATATAAACCTGATTAAACATAAGTTTAATTTGCCTTATATATAAAACCAAAAATTTTAGTACAAACGCACCAACCATTATAATATAATCCATATACCTCCTTTCAAACCCTCGTTTCCGTGAAACTCGCAGGAAAAGACGCTCTAACAGTTACATATTGCACAAGAAACCTCGATAAAAGCGAAAAGTCTTACACTGGAATCGCAAAGATTGAACCATTCCGGAACATATTGGCGTAAGCGCGCGCGCTACAAGAATATGCCTCAATGGTTGTCTATTTTCCGAAAGGGCTGCACCTCCATTCTTTTAATGCTTAAATTACGGCATGAGAATAATCAGTATTGAAGTGTTTTCTATGGTTAAGATTGTGAAAGCTGTTTTTTCAAAGGGTTTCTTAGAAGTGCATGCGAATGATACGCTTTCTTCTTGTCTATCACGTTTCAAAGAAGAGATGCCGCCTGTTTTAGCGGTCTTAGATAGTAAAGGCAAGTTCAAAGGGGTTATTTCTCGCAAATGGATAATAAGGTCTAGTCTTGCTGCCTCTGTAACCAAAGTTAAGACTCTGATGCGGCCAGCACCTGCTGTTACTCTAAATGATTCTCTCAGTAAAGTAGCTAAGTTGATGATTGAGAGCGAGATTAGGCAACTTCCAGTCTACAGTGGAGAGAAACTTTTGGGTTTTGTTACAGATGAGGATGTAATCCATGGAGCGGTAATGGAGCGATGGGGTAATACTCGTGTTGAAGAGATAATGACTAAGAAGCCGTTCGTCATCGAAGAAGCCGAATCGGTAGGGGCGGTGTTAAGTCTTTTTAGACGCGAGGGAATCTCTCACGTGCCAATAGTCAGAGATGGAAAACTCGTGGGAATTGTGAGTATTTACGATATTATTGA
>CAZJQR010000063.1:0-12435 GCA_964548345.1 uncultured Candidatus Bathyarchaeia archaeon
GTCTATTAGGAGCCTAATAGTGGTTTATTGCAGAAACCTATAGGGGGGTCTATCGGCAAGGTGTTCTACCAAAAAAGATAGGGGGTAGGTTCGTATTGGCGTTTTCCGCAACCAATAGCATGTTGAAAACACCGTTCTGCAGGATTCTATGCAGTTTAGTATATATACGCGCGCTATAGACTGCTCCGAGTATAACAGAGGCATACGACTTCCCGCAAAGTTTACACAGAAGCGACGTTTGCTACGTGATTTCTGACAAAACAGTGTTTTGAGGTGGTTAAGCTGAAGTTGGGGATAAGCATGAGTGTTCAGAACGAGTTCTCGTTTCTGAAGCCTTGCATACTACAGCTTAACCATTTAAACATAAGCTCAAGTCGGAGATAAAAGCGCGTTGCTTGAACTTTGCTTCAGGTTCCAGCCGTGTTTGGTTGTGGCGCTTGTTGTTAAAAGGCATAGTTAAAGGTACTTTCGTATTTTTTTTGCAGTTTGACCTAGTTCTTCTTTGTCTGCCTCTGAAATCTCACTGAAGCTCGGCAGTTTTTGGCCTTCATATCGGGGAATAACGTGAACGTGCAGGTGGAATATGTCTTGACCAGCAGCTTTTCCATTTTGCTGGATTATACTGATTCCATCCGCTTTGGTAGCTTTTTCAACGGCGATTGCTACTCGTTTGGTGATTCCGTGAAGGTACGCGATAAGGTCCTGTGGAATATCGAAGATACTCTCGTAATGCACCTTAGGTATGACAAGAGTGTGTCCCTCATTAAGAGGTCTAATGTCAAGAAAAGCCACCACCTTTTCATCTTCAAATGCAAGGCTGGCAGGAACCTGCTTTTGAGCTATTCTGCAAAATATACATGACTCAACGTTCATGTTTAATCCACCACTAGAACACTATCGCTGATTCACTTCTTAGGTTTTATGGAACAGTTAAAAATTAAAGCAATCAATGATGGCTTTCACGTATGAAGTAAAGATGTTTAATGTTGCATTGCTGTTCCTGATTGCTGTTCTGCACTTTTGGGGTTTTTGATATGGTTTCTACTTGCTTCCACCACAAGCGGTAAAAGAACAAGTAAAATGAAAATACGTGCTATTAAGTAAAGATAAAATTCCGCTCCAGCAGCAAAATACATTGTAGGCTGTCCAAAGACGTAATTGCTCAACATGTATGCGAAGATTGGGTCCAGAAGATAAATGAAAATACTTGCCATGGCAATCAACTCAACAAAACGGTTCCGTGGAATCTTCAATTTTTGCAAGAAAATTAAAACCAGCAAAACTGCTGATAAACTGAGAATAATACTTCTTACGTTGAAGTAAAGCAGAGAATGCAGAGCCTGTGTTGCGTTATTAAAAGTGAACAAATATGAGAAATCAAGCGAAAACAAAGCAATAAGAGGAACCGCAACTAAAGCAGTTCTGAAGTTAATAGCCTTCTTGTACATTTCAAGTTTGTTAAGCCAAACCCCTATCATAAAAACCAAAAAGTATTGACTGAACAGCTGACCAGGCTTCATTGTTGCATCATATACCCACGCTAAAATGGCGAAAAACCACACAAATAAAACTAGCAAAACCTGAATTTTTACATTCTTAATGTATTTCTCTAAAAAGCAGAAAATTAACATGAAAGCAAACAGATAAGGAATGAACCATAGAAAACCCCAATTGTATATGGCGTTCAAATTATCAAAAATGTTAAGCAATGTGATATTAGACAGCAAACGCACGAAATCCACTTGGTCGCCTGCAATCGCAGTCTGCAAAGCAAAATAGAATAAAGAAGCAATTAAAAACGGAATATACAGAAACAAAATTTTAGTTTTAAAAAAACGCCGAATACTGGCTCCTCGCTTGTTGAAAGAATTAAACGCTAAAAAACCGCTGACAAAGAAGAAACAGCTTACCATAAACCATTTCAGCGGATTAACAACTTCTGGAAAAACAACATAAAGGTCACTGTGAACAAAAATCAGCAGGAAAAGTGCCAACATCTTTAACCAGTCAAACTCAGCAATTCTCGGCGCTACAGATGCTGATTGCCCCATAATACTCTATACAACTTCTATAAATAATGGCTTTATGCAACACGATAGAAAAAGACCGCGCGCACACGCCTGCTTCAAAAGTTTATGGAGAAGGCATGTTTGAGAAATTGCTCAGACTGCTCAAGATCCCAGAGGTACTGTTAACGCTTGTCAAAGTCGAATAAACAGATGGGTCATTTCTTGAGTAATAATCAAGCCAAGCAATAAGCTCTTCCCAACCCACAGGGTTAATATAATGCCCAACTTCAGCTTGCTCAATTATCATTTTGTCTTGCTCAAGCTCGTCATAATAAAGTTGACCATGCTTATCAGAAGGACATATCGTGTCATTCGCACCCGTAATTATCAAGACTGGACAAGAGTTGTCAACAGAAGAGTTGGAAACGTAGTAAGGGCAAACCGAAACAGTAGCTTTTATTCGCGTGTCGTTAACTGACAGAACTGTTGCTCCACCACCGGACATTCCAACAAGAGAAACAGAGTTTTCATCTATCGAAATCGGAAAGACTGAAGCATCAAAAACAAACGGAAGCAAAACTTGAATGTTATTTCTGCAATTGTTAACATACCGAGGAACCTGCTCTAACCCTTCTCGTGGCGTAGAAAAAGCCAAAGACGCATATCCCGCTTCAGCTAGAGTTTCCGCCCATCCCGACAAATAACGCTTGTCACCCAAAATGCCTCCCGCAAGAATGACAAGCGAACCCGAAAAGTTAGCAGGCTCATACAAATCATATTGAACCCCTAAATAGTCTGAAGTGATAACGCTGTACCCCAAATCAGGGGTTTTCACAGGCACTTCAGGTGATCCTAAAGTATCAATTTGCGTCTGCAACGTTTGAAACGCCGCCAGTGTCACTGTAACAATTAAAAGATAAACAATGAGTAGGCTCGCAAACTTTTTCTTATCCATCTCTGCTTCGAATCCTCCAAGAATAATGTTGGTAATGTTACCACTGCAGAAGTTTCCGTGTTTGGAACTTCAACAGATGAGACAGCCACCGAAAACTTTCTTCCACCTTTGCATTCTTCACTGAGACTCTGGCGCACGTTCATCGGCACTACTCCCGCACCCATGGACTCAATGATGCCTTAATAATTTTTCCGACAATATCCATGTTACTGTTCCATGCTTTGCATGAATTCCTCAGTGCAACTGCATCAAATAAGAAATCAGCGTAACAGTTTATATTCTGTGACAGTTCTAATTTCTTCATAGTGAAACAACGCTAAAGGTGAAAAAAGTTTGACGGAACTTGAAGAAAAAGTCCGCAACGAAGTAGGCAAAGTCTTGGACCCTGAAACCGGCATGAGCTTTGCCGAGATGCAAATGATAACGAGCGTAAAAGAAGAAGAATCAGACGTAGTCAAAGTGGAATTCATCCCCACAAGCCCATTCTGCCCTATCGCCTTTAAACTGGCGGCTGACATAAGAGACGCTGCGAAAAAAGTGCCAGGCGTCAAAAAGGTTCTGGTTTACTGCCGCGGACACGCCATGGAACAGCAAATCAACGAAATGACAAACAAGTAACCGCAGAAACGCAAATTCTCCAGTTTCGTTGCGCCAAATAGCGTTTAAGCTAAGCAGCCATTATTTTACGTAGCACCATCTTGTTAACGACATATTCGGCTACTGTTTTCCAGCTCACTATCCCTGTAGCCTCTGAAGCCAGTGCGAAGTGTAAGTCTGTTTTCAAAGTACAGCTTTCGCGTGTTTTGGATGAAACGTTTGAGCATCATCAAAATTTTGTAGAAGTTCAATTGCCGTGCAAGGAAGAACAACGCTAACGCGCCGAACATACCTATCAGGATGTACTGTGGAAGCAGCAAAACTGCGAGTATTCCAAGAGCCCCAAGCAGCGACAGGTAAACGAGACGTCTCAGTTTCCCCATGTTTACCACAAAAAAGAGGGCCCATACCCTGCTTAAAAGCCTTTTTTTTCTCTGAAAAAAGCAACTCCAGACTTTCCCAGTTGCTTTAGCAGAACTTTTTGAAACAATGCGTCTGGTTTTTACTTCATTCGGGTGAACGCCCAAGTTCCGATGCTAATCATGACCACGTCGAAAACTGCTAGCGCGCACTTGGCGTCAAAATTCCGCGTTATGCTTAAATATTGTTATATTTCTAATTGCATCGTGGCGTGTTGAGCATGAGTGAAGCGGTTGCTGTTGAACTAAAAAGCGTAGTTAAACGTTACAGCGAGATTTTAGCCGTAAATAACATTGATTTAACCATAAAAAAAGGCGAAATCTTCGGTCTCTTAGGACCAAACGGTTCAGGAAAGTCAACAACGCTCAAGATGCTACTGGGCTTAGTTCAGCCCGACTCAGGATCAATCACCGTACTGGGTAAAGACGTTCAAAAAGACCCTGTAGCGGTTAAGCAGCAGGTGGGTTACGTTCCCGAATCCCCGCGGCTGTACGAGTTCTTGACGGGAATTGAATACTTGGACTTCATAGGCGACATATACAACATGCAAACGGAAGAGAAGAAAAACAGGATCAACGAGTACCTGAAAGCCTTGGAGCTTGAAGGACGGGAAGGCGACATGATAAACGGTTATTCCGACGGGATGAAGCAGAAGATTGCTTTGATATCCGCTTTCCTCCATCGACCGAAGTTACTGATTCTGGATGAGCCTCTAAGTGCTTTGGATCCGAGGTCGGCTCGCATAATCAAGGATTTTTTGAATCAGCTGAAAATGCAGGGCGTTACCACCATTATGTCCACGCATGTACTGGAAATTGCCCAAGCCGTGTGTGACCGCATAGGCATAATGTACCACGGAAAAATCCTTGCGTTGGGCAACATGAAAGAACTCAGGGAGATGTCGAAGCTGCCTGATTCTGGTTTAGAGGATATTTTCTTGAAGCTCACGGGTACAGGTGACACGAGAGCCATCGTTGAGGAACTCTTGAAATGAACTGGAAGAACGTTCTCAGCCTGATGCAGGTTGACAGGAAATCTGGCAGGCTCATCAGAGGGCGGAAACTCACGCGGTACCGAGAAAACCGCTTTCTAGCTTACTGGCCTTACTGGACCGCCTTAGGCGTCGGGTTGGCTGCTGGATTGCTGGCTGGGGTGGCATACAACTTCGTTGCGGCGTCAGACGCGAGCGCAGTAGGCGACTTCAAGGATGGGGCGTTGAGTCTTTTCTTCTCGTTGCCGACTCTGGTTTTAATTTACAGTTTAGTTTTCACGCTTTTCCAGCAGATCCAACGAAGTGGAGTTCGCACTTCCGCCCAAGTGCCATATTGGCTGCCTGTTACTTGGCAGGAGCACACTTTAGCGTCTATCTTGGCTAGCTTAATGGGTTTTCCGCTTGCATCAGTGGTGTTCATTGCCACGGCGACTATCGCGTTTTCCCCATTTAGCGGTTTGGTTGTTCCTGCGGTGTCTACTTCCCTTGCGGTTGTTGCCGCTGCTTTCATGGCGAGCGCTACAACAGAAGTTTTTCGGATATTGCAGGTAAGGTTTATCGGGGCAGTTTACAAGTCTACGGGTCGAGCGGCGGTGTGGGTTAGGTTCGCGGGGTCACTGGTGTTCTTCATCGTTTTCTACATTCTTTATTTCTACGTGTTTTACGGGTCGGGCATCGTCACGTTTATCCAGAATGTTGCCTCGGTTCAGACTGTGGCGTGGTTTGTTCCCTTCGTGTGGCCCAGCTTGACGCTGTTTTACTCTTTCATGAGTGGCGAGGTGCTCATTGGATTGGCTTTCATGGTCGTTTCTATCCTGTTCATCACCGGCTTGTTCTTCCTCGCCACTTCACTGAACAGGCGCTTTGGGCTTTACGAGCCGCCAGCCATAACTGTTTCCCGTGGAGTTTACGCTCCTAAAACTGGCATGTTAGGCAGGCTTGGCTTCTCCTCGCTTGAAGCGGCGTTAATCAGGAAAGATTTGAAGGCTTTCACGCGCCGGCGAGAGTTGATGGCAATCTTCATATTCCCCATCATAATGATCATAATACCGCTTTTTCAGACATTTGGGTCAACGAGTGCATCTGCCCCGTTCCAGCTATCCACATACTTGGCTGCGTACACTTTTCTTTTTCCAGCCGCTATCATGGCGATGAGCTTGGGTAACTTTATGGTGGGCGAAGAGGGGCAATCAGTCTGGAGACTTTTTTCCTCTCCGATTTCGGCGCAGGGTCTGATAAAGAGCAAGTTTTTTTTCATCGTTCTGTTCTCACTCATTGTCTTGGCTATCACGGGCACCGTTGGGTCTGTAATTTACCATCCAACAGCCAGGGTCGTCGTCATAGCCTTGGTTGAAGGAGTCTTCCTCATTTGTGCTTTGGGTGCACTTTCGCTGTCAAACGGAATACGCGGCGCTGACTTCACGGAGACGCCTCGACCGAGAATGATTCGCCAGTCAACGGCTATTCTCAACTTTGTCGTGTGCGCCGCGGCGGGTGCAGGCATACTGGCGCCTTTTGTCCCCTACTTGATATCATCCACGCTCTCAACTCTCATGCCAAGCTTGGGCACACTGCCTTTTCTGGACCCTTACCTAGCAACAGTCGTGAGCGCCGTCATTGCATTGGTTCTAACCGCGATTTTTTATCGTTTTGCTCTTAAGAACGCAAGGGAGTTTTTGAGTAAAGCAGAAATCTGATTCCGCATCTCAGATAGCGCGTGCTGAGTGATGGCGCTCTTTTTTTGTGGGTTTCTTTTGAGAAAATTGTTGTTGTGTTGGGTGAAGGGGAAAGATGGTTTATGTGGTTTATGAGACTGTCCAGCGGTTTGTGTCTGTGATTGTCCATAGGAGTGTTATGGTCATGTCTGGGTTGGTGTATACTGATGTGTCGCGTAATTCAACGAGTGCCCCTGTCTGTTTGTCGAAGTGGGTGTTCATGTATTCGGTCCAGGTAGTGCTGTAGGTGGGGTCGTTGGCGTCGTAGTAATTGAGTTCTAGTGATATGCGGTTTGTTTCTCTTGTGCCGCTTGCGTAGTCTCTTGTTGAGGTCTGGTTTATGGTGGAGCGATCGGGTCCTGTGGGGCGAGCGAAGTCGTTTGCCTTAAGGTTACTGGCGTAAATCGCCCAGAAGCCCTCAGTAGGGTAGTGTATTCCGGTTTCTACGTTCACGTTGCCGGTTCCTGTAATTTCGGTTCCATTGCTAAAACGCCAAACAGTATCGATTGTAACGTCAGCGGCATTTACATCTGTAACAGTAACTTTGAACCAGTCTGTCATGTTTATTTGCAGAAGATTTTCTGGCACTGTTGCGTCAGGGTCGGTGGAACTCCAGAAACCCTTAAGGTCATAAGTGAATTCGTCGCCTTTTCTAACTCCTGGTGGCGCAACTAGACCCTGTGTTCCTAGATTTGTGAGGATTAAGAAAGCTAGAATAATGATTATGGCTGTTATAATAGCTAGGAATATGATTGTGCGAGATCGTTTCTTGACCATAATGAAACATTGGACTCAATCGCAGTATTTAGGTTTTTATGTTTTCTACGAGGAATTCAGTATGCAATAGCGCTACAGAACTTTAACGAGGTTTCTTGGTTAATTTTTCTGGTTTCTTGCGTCCGTCGATAACGTGGTGCATGCGAGAAGTGGATGATGCAAAAGCATGCGCGGACCTGCATACCTCATAACGTTCTTAACTTTTTCTCTCATTTCAGGACGGTAGCAGTGCACTAAACACTTGCCGCACGTGCTTTTTTTCTCTTGGAAAGGACACTTGTCCAGCCGCATCTTGGCGTACTCAAAAAGCTCAGTGCATTCAGGACAAAGTTCCCCGGGGGCTTCATGTTTGTTCTTACAGTAAATGTGAACCATTGCTTCTATGGTTTTTTTCTCTCGCGTTATTCTTGGGTGGTCGTCAACCATGTCAAAGTCCCTTTCTTCTATCAAAAATAAATCATGAGAACATACGAAGATAAGCATTACCCTTAAGCGCACTTTTGGAAAAGTAGCCACTGACAAAACCAAAACTATTTCCTCTGCAAAACACGATCTCCCCTAAGAACGTTTCTCAAACGTAAAAGGCAAAAACGAAAGCGAGAAAACTACCATGTAACTACCCGAACGACGCTTCCCTGCAGATTTCTATGCAGTTTAGTATATATAAGGGGGCTATAGACTGTTCCAAACATTAGTTCCGCCAGCTTTTTTGCAAAACAAGCAGTAGAAAGAAAAGTTTGGCGCCGCCGATAGGATTCGAACCTATGACCGACTGGTTAACAGCCAGCCGCTCTACCGGGCTGAGCCACGGCGGCACAGCAAAGCACTATCCCCTTTCAGTTCAACAAAAGTATTTAAGGATAGCCATCTGCGGCAAAACGCTTATTCTATCTGCCTCACTTTGCGCTTGGCTATTCCCGCGAAGCCTTTATAGAATTCCCTCAAGAAACGCCCATACCACTTACCCCTAAACGATATTTCAAGCAAATCATCCACCCAACGAAAATCATGCTCAGTACATTGAAAGAGCAATTGCCTATGCAGCTCACTCATCTCCGCCCTCCTAAACCAATCCGCACTTTTCAACCTACCCAACGGCACAAAAAACAACGGCACAATAAGACTGCGAAAACCCTTAAGGTCATCTATCAACTCCATCGTCTTCAAAATATCCTCCTCCTTCTCCTCAGGAATCCCCACAATCAAAGTGCCAGCAGGAACCATCATGTTATCATGCATCAAACCCATACCCTCCTGCACAACCTCAGGCCAATTCTCAGCCTTAAACGGATGAGCCTTCGCAGGCATAATCTTCTGCGCAAGCTTAGCAGAACCCGTTTCTATCCCAATTTCTGTCCCCCACCACGATTGCTTAGACAGAATCATCTCAGACAACCGCGAGAAAAGCTTAGGCTTCGACGCCACCGCGGCCAAAGAACAATGACTCCAGCTTATCCCATCACAATTCTTCGCCACAAACTCATGAAGCTTCAACAACTTTTCATCCTCAGGCGTAGTGTTCCTGGAACCGTAAAGCATAACATCCTCCGCATGAAGACAACAACCCTCCACCTTCTCAGACTCAAGGTTCAAGCTGATCTCCCGCTTAATCTTCTCAAGCGGATACCACCGCAAAGGCCTCAGCGTCACGTTACAGAACTCGCAACCCCTGCAGCACCCACGCCCAATCTCCACCAAGCCGTTAATCGAAGGCTGAACAATATCAGGTATCTCCTCCAAAGCAGGCGTTTCGCCAACACCAACCTCATAGTACGTGGGAAGTTTTTCTCCTTCAAGAGCAGCGCGAAAAATCTTGCCAATAACGTTCTCAGTTTCTCCCTCAACTACACAGTCTATAGCGTACTCCTCAACAAACCGCTGCCTATAACGAAACTGCCACGCACCTGGACCTCCAACTACAACTTTCAACCCTCTCTTTTTCGCTTTCCTAATCGCTGGATTGCTAATCAAAGCATGAAAGTACTTGGCCAAGTACGGTTCCTTCTTGAAAATCGCCGCAAGAGTGCTTGACGCTGGACCCAAACCGAAAGGATCCATCGCGTGAATACCCAAAACCTTGGCTTTGTCAATGTGCTTTTCCAAGTGGTCTGGGCTAACCGTGATAACGTCAAAGCCTTCCTTCAAAAGTTGAGCTTCAGTTTTCCTCAATCCATAAGGCGCAGCTGAAGGAATACCTCTTTCAGCTTTCAAAGGCGGAAAAAACAGAAAGCTGTAGAACCATTCAGGGATAAAGTTTGGAGGAGCACACGTCCCAAAGCCTAAGAACTCGTTTTCATGGTAGTTGCTCATAAGCGTTCTGTCAGCGGTTAAAAGTATCTCTGCCATTTTCCTCTCACTCCCAAGACTTTGTCCGCTTCAAAGAAGGATCTGGCGCTTCATTTTCTATGAGAGTTTAACTAAGATATAACTTTTGTTGCCCCTATTCTTTAGCGGCAACGATTAGCGGATAGGTTAAAAACATCAAAAGATATTTTGTCACATAAGGCACCTCTGTTTTCAAACACTAATGTGCCAGATTTCACTGTTTTCTAGAAAGAAACGCATAAAAAAGGTACTTCATACCACCCCGCGTCTCTTTCCCCTTTTTTCTTTTCGTTAATTCGCGTAAAAGTGGCCGAGGTGAGGTATCTCAGGTCGTTTTAGGGATTTTTCCCATGTCACCCGTAACCTTTTTACCTTTTTTATTTGCTGAATAGAAAAAGCATTGAAGCAATTTAGCTAACATAAGAAAGTTAAATTTTCATTTAACTAACCACTTTGAAAAATCTGCCTCAAAACGTTAAAAAGTAAGTTAAAATAATCTTTCTGGCTGGTGATTGTTTACCCAAGAATCAGGATTGAGATATCTTACTTGCGGCCCACTTTCCCAGATTGCATCGTAGACTAGGGTAAATTCTTCTTCTGACATTCGGTTTTTCATTTGCTGAAACCTCAACCTCTAATATCGCAGGAGTTAATATAAGCAAAATTTCTAACCGCAATATATTACGAAAACAGATATAGCTGCTTTAAATAACCCACTTTGAAAGACGATTGAGAGCTGGGGGACGGGAATTGCATCCCCTGCATGCGGAGATATCTCCCGTCTAAATTCTATTTCTTGCTGTTAATTTTTTCTTCCACAATTTTTCCCTCTTTTTCCAATTTTCATAAGCTATGCTACATTTTATTTAGCGCGGCTACTCGTCATATGCTAGATATAGGCATGTGTAAACGTTTGAAATAACTGCTTCATTAAGACAGAATATGTTTTTTTAGGAAAACCGAGATGCTACCAGATTTCAGCAAAAAGAGCAAAGCATTAGCAAACCTTAACATAATGAAGTTTCTTAGGAAAACCTTTCATCTGTGTGCAAGACTCCCACCTTTGTTAAGAAACATGCTTCCTGTGTATCATAACAGCTTTGGCATTTTGAAAGTTTACTTTTTTGGTGGAACAACACAGGCCTCTTCATGATTCAAACGGTGGCAAATCATTACTTAAAATATCTAAAGAAAACGTAAAGGAAATCATTTCGCTCAGTAATTGGTTAGCTAAGTTTAAAGATAAGTATGAAGTGCAGAATAACGAAATAAACTTTGAGCTTTGGCCTGATGTATTCAAAAGTTATAAACTCCCTTTAGCTTCTGAGGACTTACATGATTTGCATGCATTAACTATTCTATCAAGTAAGAACATTTCTGCCGGGGAGCAAATTGACCACGACAAATATTTCGTAACTGACATTAATGGCTTAAAGTGGATCCTTAGAGACGACTCGTTAGCATTAGATGCGGACTTTGGATTGCTGCTTGCCGATTATACTGAACCTAAAGAATACAAATGGTTTCTAGAAGCTATTCATGAGAATGGGGTTTTTGTGGATAGTGGCGCATGTGTTGGAGGTTACAGTGTTAGAGCCTGCGAGATAGGCGCTGAAGTTATTGCTGTTGAGCCTGACCCTGATCACTTTCACGTTCTCAGCTTGAATTTGGAACTTAATCACTTCTCTAATGCTCATCTCCTGAGAATTGCTGCCGGTAGCAAAGAAGATTTGCGTCAGCTTTACTATGCTATTGATCAAGGCCCCCATACATACAAATTGGAGCAGGATGAAGAACCCCTAGAAGCCAAATGTGCTGTTGAAGTTAAGCCTCTTGACGTAGCAATACTCCCGTTTTTGGGCGATAACTGGATTAGTTTGTTGAAAATTGATGTTGAAGGTTTCGAGGCAGAGGTTTTAAAAGGCGCGTCAAATTTGCTCAAAAGAACGCGTTATATCATAGTGGAAGTGTCTCCTGCTACCGAAGCCAAAATACTCAAAGTGCTAAATCTGCTAGGATCGATGGGATTCGAACTAATTGACAAAGCGTATCCATTCCTCGAAGAGTGCACACTATTTCTTCGTAAATGCTACCAAGCGCGCGCTCTAGGCCAAGAGTTCTATCCTCACTATTTCCGATTAAGGAAACTTGGCAAGATAGGTATGCACAGGGAAAAAGGCACTTTCACCCATCTAAAGGCAGTTAGCGGAATTAAGAGCCTCAAGGCGCTAGAAGCTTACCTTGGGTATGACCAGGAAGCTCAAGACGAAGCTATGGAAATAAGCGAATAACGTAGCGCGCGCTTATGTTTCAGCTTCTTCCAGTTTCTCAATTATCTTTCTTGTTTCCTGCTTAGAAGGGAAACTAATGGCTTGGACAGGACATTGTTCTTCACAACCTGTACAGAAAACCACACAATTAGTAGGATTCTTGACAATGGGTTTTTTTTCCCCTTGCTCCTCAACAACATCATACACACCGAGTGTACAGTATTCAAAACAGGTTCCACAACTACAGCATTTATCGTAGTCAATTGTCGGGTTCCAAGTGATCTTGTCACGGTGAACTCCATGATATTCCTCGTATTCGTCAGACATTTCTTCAATCAACCAGAATTTCGAATTTACAGCTACCACTAATAAACAT
>CAZJQR010000064.1:0-12225 GCA_964548345.1 uncultured Candidatus Bathyarchaeia archaeon
ACACGCGGGTAAAACTGTGGAACGTCATGAGCCTCATAGAAGCCATAAAAGACTAGCCAAGAACACTAACAACCCGTTTCCTTATTTTAGCTTATTTCACTCTTTTACGGCTTTCTTGGCGAGTTTCCGTGTTTCTTTGTACGAGTGAGCGCAGTGCACGCAGCAAAAAGTCGTTTCTGTGCCATCAATCACTTCGCGGTAGCCTCCTTCGTAGACTTTGCAGCCGCAGTGGGCGCAGACGTAGAGGCTGGGTTCAATAGCGATTGAGATGAGGTCGGCGAAGCGTTTGAAAAGTCCGGTGCATAGTTCTCTGCCTTCTTGGGTGAGTTCGAACACTTTTCTTTCCTTCTCGCCCACAGGCTTGACTGTATGCTTCACTAAGCCTTTCTTTTCCAGTTGTTTGAGAAACGGGTAGACGAGGCTTGGGCTTACTTCTTTTTTAACTCTTTTTTTGAAGCGACTGATTATCTGGTAGCCGTGGGCGGGTCCTTCGTAGAGTATGGTGAGTATGTAGAAGCGTGAGAAGTCCGAAATTAACTCATCTATATTTCCGCCTTTTGTTTTGGTTGCCATCTTCTTCATGTTTATTGAAGGGTTCGCGAGGATATAAATGTTCTCGAGATATATCTCTAAAAGATACTAAATGCCGCGAAATATGTTGTAGAGCCCTCCAAGATTAATTGCCACATCTTTTCCAGAAAAAACCCTCACTAACAAATATATGCCAGTTGTTACATCTAATTTTGGGTTCTAGGGGGATAACGCCCTTTGAAGTACGACGTAATCATAGTCGGTGCGGGTCCAGCAGGAATATTCTCAGCGTTAGAGCTAACGGCAAAGAATAATCTCAACGTGCTAATACTTGATAGAGGTCCAGAAATAGATCAGCGCAAGTGTCCATCAAGCCGAGGCTTCGAATGTCGCCACTGCGAACCCTGCTCTGTCCTTTCAGGCTGGGGCGGAGCAGGCGCGTACAGCGACGGAAAACTCACTTTATCCACCGAAGTAGGCGGTTGGCTCAACCAGTATGTTTCTCAGAAAGAGCTTGAAACCCTTGTAGAGTATGTTGACAGCGTCTACTTGAAATTCGGTGCAAGCGAGCAAGTTTACGGTGGAGACCAAGAGAAAGTGGACGAAATCGAACGCAACGCATCCTTAGCGGGACTAAAGCTGATAAGACAGGAAGTCCGCCACATGGGCACCGAAAAATGCGCCGAGACCCTGCGGCAGATGCGCCGAGAACTTAACAGCAAAATTACATTTCAACCCAAAACAGACGTTAAAGGACTCATCGCCGAGAACCACACAATCAAAGGCGTTGAAACCGTAGACGGCGAGAAATTCACGGGCAAATACGTGATAATCGCGCCGGGCAGAAGCGGCGCCGAGTGGCTGCAAACCGAAGCTCAAGTCCGCGGCTTAAAAACTGTGAACAACCCTGTTGACGTGGGCGTAAGAGTCGAGGTTTTAGCCTCCGTCTTGGAAGATTTGACCAAGGCGCTTTACGAGCCGAAACTTGTGTATTACTCGCGGCTTTTCGATGATCAAGTTCGCACTTTCTGTGTCTCGCCTTATGGCGAAGTCACCACAGAATCCTACGACGGCGTGCTAACTGTTAACGGACAGAGCTATGCCGAAAGAAAAACGGAAAACACAAACTTCGCCATTCTCGTTAGCACATCGTTCACAGAGCCTTTTAGGGAGCCTATCGCTTACGGAAAATACGTTGCTAGGCTTTCAAACCTGCTCAGCGGCGGCGTGATGGTGCAGCGTCTGGGCGACTTGGTTTCTGGACGACGTTCAACGCCCGAGCGTCTCGCCCGAAGCGTCGTAGAACCCACGTTAAAGAACGCCACGCCCGGAGACCTGAGCTTCGTGTTGCCCTACCGCTACTTATCCGACATACGGGAGATGCTTCAAGCCTTAGACGTAATCGCACCTGGAATCCACTCCAGAGACACGCTCCTCTACGGCATAGAAGTGAAATTCTACTCTTCCCATCTGCAGCTGAACAATGCCTTGGAAACCAAAATCCAGAACATGTTCACTATAGGCGACGGCGCAGGTGTCACCAGAGGCTTAATTCAAGCTTCAGCTTCAGGCGTTATCGTGGCTAGAGAAATTCTGAAGAGAGAAAAACTGAAGGCGTAGCGAAATGGCGGTGGCTCAGAACATCAGGTGCTCGCACTGCGGGGCGCCAGTGGAGTTCAAGCCTGGCGAAATAATAGCAACCTGCAAGTACTGCGGCTTCACCACCGTCATCGAAACTGGCGAAACCTTCAATTTTGAGCACTCGCTTCTGCTGAACAAGTTTGACGAAAAGCAAATCGAAGACCCTATACGAAGTTGGATGCGCTCTGGTTTCCTGAAGCCAGGGGACCTTGCCAAAAAATCAAAGATAACTGAGAAGGAATTAGTTTATCTGCCTTTCTGGGTTGTTTCCGTGGAAGCCTCAAGCAGCTACAAAGGAATATTCGAACGCATTACTCCCGCAATCGTGAAGGAAGGCAAAATCGAGAAGGAATACAACTGGTTGGTTCTGGCGCGAGAAGGAGCGGGTTTCCCAACAAGGGAATACGATGTCCCTTTGGAGGGCAAGATTCCCTATGACTTTCGGAAAATTGAGGGGTTTGGTAAGATTTTGAACAGTGAAATCGACAGGGAGGAAGCCATGGAACTTGCCAAGCAGCAAATTGAGGCGAATCATCGCTATCTTCTCAAGGAGGACGTGGACAAGCTCGTTGAGATGCAAACCGCGTTCAACGTGAAGCAGGTGGTCTATTTGCACGCGCCCATCTGGTTCATCAGGTACGAGTACAAAGACAAAGCGTATCGGCTGATTATCGACGGCGCGTCTGGCGTAGCCTTGAAGGGCGACATACCCGCGGTTAAGTTCTAGTTTGCCTTAAAGAAACTTTAAAAGCGCTTTCGATCTATAACCGAGTGGGAAGAGGCGGGAGATTGAAATGAGCGAGAAAAAAGATGTTTATGCAGAAGCGAAAAAACAGATGCGCCTCGGCGAGCGCATAGTCGCGGCAATCCCTGGTTTTAGAGGCTACAAAGAAAAAGAACTGCGACGCGAGTCTGACAAGCTTATACGA
This sequence comes from uncultured Candidatus Bathyarchaeia archaeon, assembly GCA_964548345.1. Classification (GTDB taxonomy): domain Archaea; phylum Thermoproteota; class Bathyarchaeia; order Bathyarchaeales; family Bathycorpusculaceae; genus SG8-32-3. The sequence continues at coordinate 3,102 of CAZJQR010000064.1, forward strand.
AACCATCTACACCTTAAACTCTTAGAATCCAAAGACGACCTCAAATCCGTGTTTCAGAAGCTTTCTGACCGCCGCTACTTAGACGTTATAACGGACATGGATCGACTTATGGCGAAAGTTGACCGCGTAACCGAGAAGGTTAACCACGCATCCTACGGCTACTCTGGCTTCTTTAATATAGTAAAGGTTACGGAAGAAAACCTTGACCGTATGATAGATTTCGACAATAAACTCGTCGATGACGCAGACGGCTTGGTAGCTGATGTTGACGCTTTCAAAGCTGAAATCGCTAAAGGCGAAACCAAGAACGTAAAGGAAAGGGTTCAGAGTATCACTGACAAGGTAGAGACGTTTGAGGAAAAGTTTGATAGGAGAGCCGAAGTAATATTGGGAGTGACCTAAAGATGCCACAAGTTATAGAATGGAAAGGCGCAGGTTCCGAGGACATAGTCTGGAGGTACCCCAACGAGGAGATAACGTGGGGCGCGCAGCTCATAGTACACGAGTACGAAATGGCAGTGTTCTTCAGAGACGGTAAGGCTTACGACGTTCTCGGTCCAGGCAGGCACGTGCTTACCACTTTGAATTTGCCTTTGCTGACTAGCTTGTTTTCGCGCATTGCGGGCTACGGCGAGAAACCCTTCAAAGCAGCGGTCATATTCATTTCCACCAAGGTTTTTGCTGGAAAATTCGGAACTAGCGCTCAAACCACCGAGTTAGCACCGCTCAAAGTGTTCGGTGCCTTCTGGTTCAAAATAGAAAGCGCGCAGCTCTTCGTGAACGAGGTCATCGGCGGACAGAACGCCTACACCAGCGCGGACGTCAACGATTTTCTGCGAGGGTTCCTAAACGAGAAGATAATTGACGAACTTTCGCATTATGACTTGGTTACGGTGTTCACACGGCTCGACGAGACTTCCGTAATCGTGAAAAACTCGTTAACCGACTACTTTAAACGGTTAGGCATTGAACTCACTGACCTGCGGTTCGAGGGCATAGACACAACGCCAGAATACCGTGAACGACTGTTCTGGCTTAAGACTGGACGGACAGCGCCTGAAGAGGTTCTGCGGATGGAAACCATGAAAAGCGCTGCTGAATCCCTCGGAAAGTCTGGTGGTGGCGGTGCAGCCTTGGGAACTGGCATGGTGCTTATACCGCAGATTATGACGCCCACTGGACCCGCGCAAGCGCCGGCAGCCGCTTTGGTGATTTGTCCTAAATGCGCCTCGAAGGTTCCTGCAACATCGAAGTTCTGTCCTGAGTGTGGAACGCAGCTTACTCCTCCGTCGGCTGGAGCAATCAGCTGTCCCAAGTGCGGCAAATCGATTCCTACTGGCTCGAAGTTCTGTCCTGAATGCGGCGAAAAGCTTTCTTAGTTGGTGTTGCCATGGCTGAAAGCAGGCGGGAAACGCTTTCCGTAGGCGTTTTCCTCATAATCATCGTAGTAGCCATAATGCTGTATGCAGCGCAGGTAATCACTGATTGGGTGCTTATTATTCCAGTGATTCTCGTGCTTTCAGGCTGCTGGACGCTGGTGTTGGCTGGCATGAGGGCTGGGAACCCGCAGAAATACGAGCGCAGTGCCTTCAGCACCATGGGCTTAGGCTTGGTCCTGATTGCTGCGGGCGGAGCTTGGTACTTGTTCGCGTTTGAACCGCTGTACTCATTGGCTCTTATACTGCTCGTTTTTGGCGCCTTGGCGATGGCCGCAGCACTAAAGCGAAAATAGCCTTCTTTTTTTCTAAACGTTTTTTTATTCCCTCTTGCAGTCATTGTTGCAGAGGCTAAACGGTTATGCGCGAAGACATAATCGGTCATGGAACATGGTACGACAAGATGGCACAGAAAGTGGTCAACCGGGAGCGAAAGCTGGGCAGAAGCTTGGAGAAAGTCAGGACCGAGATGGGTCTCGGCGCTTCGGGATTTCCTCACATAGGCAGCCTAGGGGACGCGGCGCGTTCTTACGCAGTTACGCTTGCTTTGAAAGAGATGGGTTTCAACTCCGAGTTGGTCGCCTTCTGCGACGACAAGGATGGCTTGCGGAAGGTTCCCGCTGGACTGCCAAAGTCTTTGGAGAAGTATCTGGGTTTTCCAGTTTCCAGCATTCCTGACCTGTTCGGGTGCCACGAAAGCTATGGGAAGCACATGAGTTCGCTTCTGCTTGACGCTTTGGACATGTGCGGTATCCAATACGATTACATGTGTGCGGAAGAGGTTTACGAGAAAGGGCTGTTGCGAGAGGAAATCCGAACAATATTGATGAACGCCGCGAAGGTCGGTGAAATCGTCAAGGAAGAAGTGGGACAAGAACGCTACACAGAAGTATTGCCGTACTTTCCAGTTTGCGGCAACTGCGGGCGCATCTACACCACGAAAGCACTGGAGTTCGTGCCTGAAACAGACAAAGTTCTCTACGTCTGCGAGGGCTTGGAGATCAGAGGCAAGCAGATTGAGGGTTGCGGGCACAGAGGCGAAGCGGATATAACCCGCGGCGAGGGAAAACTGAGCTGGAAGGGCGAGTTCGCTGCGCGGTGGAAAGCTTTGGACATAAGGTTTGAGGCCTACGGCAAAGACATCGCCGATTCGGTCCGCATAAACGACCGCATATGCCGTGAAATCCTCTGTTTTGAACCGCCATCTCACGCGCGGTACGAGATGTTTTTAGACAAGGGTGGACGGAAAATCTCCAAGTCCGCGGGCAACGTTTTCACGCCGCAGGTGTGGTTCCGTCACGGTTCACCACAGTCGCTGCTTCTGCTTATGCTGAAACGGTTCGTTGGCACACGTACCCTTGATGTTTCGGACATTCCTTCCTACATGAACGAACTGGACGACCTTGAAGATGTGTACTTCGGCAAGAAAGCGGTTAGGGACGCGAAAGAGCTTTCGAAGCTCCGGGGTTTGTACGAGTACTGCTGGGTTATGAAGCCTCCTGCTAAACCAAGCGTTCATGTGCCGTATAACTTGTTGACGTTTCTAGTTAAAATGGCGCCGAAAGAATGCCTGAACGAGTTCGTCACAGAGAAGCTTCAGGGATACGGTTTCATGCAGAAAGGGCAGGTGATAGACGCTGACTTGGTAAGGCGGCTTGAGTACGCGTTGAACTGGAGCCGAGACTTCGAGGAGATCAAAGAAACCACTGTAAGCCTCAAAAGCGAAGAGAAAAACGCGATAAGCATCTTAGTCAAGGTCTTAGAAGCCGAAGACGAGCCAGATAAGATACAGAACGCCATTTTCAACGCAGCTAAAAGCAACGGCTTGAAGCCTAGTGCATTCTTTCGAACTCTTTATGCAATTCTGATGGGCGCTCCGCAGGGACCAAGACTGGGACCGTACATACTCGCAATGGGCAAACAAAATGTCATTTCAGCCTTGCAGAGGGCACTGAGCAAGAAATAGCGTTCTGTCTATCATATTCCGTTCAAGATTATCCTTACGATAAGAACATAGAGGATTAGAACAAGCAAGATAACCGCGCCAGCGCGGCGAGAAAAGTCTCTTAACCGTTTGAAGTTTTTTTCAGAGGCGTCTTGTGTCCGCTTCATAAAATACAGCAGGCAAGGAACTAAACAAACGAAGGCAATGAGATACCACCCGAGAAACGGGGTTAATGACAAATTAAGCAGTTCGTATACTATTGGAAGACTTATCGTAATCAATAACGAAGTGGATGCGAATCTCAGGGCAGTTTTTTGACCGTATTTCACTGCAAAAGTGTTAATTTTTGCTGATACGTCTGCCTTGTAATCTCCAACGACTTGGTAAATTTGACCCGCGCACTGGATAAGAAAGATTGGCAATGCGGTGAAAAGTGCGTCTTGATAACGCCGAACCATCCAAGGAAATTCAAACTGCAAAGTCAACAGAGGCGCCGTTTGCACTCCAATAAAAAACGGCAATACTCCTGCTCCGATGCCGCAAACGATAACGTCTAAGCCAGGTCTGCTTTTGAAACAAACTGGAGGAGTAGAATAACCTATTCCAAGTAACATGAGCGTGACCAGAAGCAGGAAAACGTTGATGTCGGTGAGAAACGCGCTTGTCAAGCTAACCGCAGTAAACACGAAAAACAATGTGAGCCCCGCTCTAGGCGACACTTCTCCGGAAGCCATGGGCAAATCCTTTTTCAAGATGTTTGCTTTGTCGTTTTCCTGATCGAAATACTGGTTCAAAATGAATATTGCACTGGTTGCAAGCGAAAAAGAGATCAAAATTATTATGAAGCGACTTATCTGCGGCAGTTCAAACAGAATGCAACCTAATAAAAAATTGAACAACCAAACCTGCCAACTATCAAATCGTAGCAGTCTAACGTACGCACGGATTTTTCTTGAATTCGCAGGCATTTCAGTCTCTTAGCTTTATCATTCAAAATCTTATAAAACATGCGCCTGCTTTCGCCGAAATCGGCTGCTACAACGTGCCATAAAATGGAATCAATCCAAAGTCACGAGATTTTCAAATTAAATCTTGGATTTTTACTTAGCGAATCATCCAGTTTTTAGACAAATTAGTTTGAAAAATTGAGGTTATCAGAAGCGGCTGTTGCTGTATTCACACTATCACATAAATTTAAAAGGACTCCGTATATACAATGTAACGAGGCTAAAAGAAAATGTCTAATGGAATCTCTGGAATTTCTAAAACAATTGCTGCTATAGTGATAATAGTTATAATCATAATAGCTGGTGTAGTAGCCTACGTTTATTATCAGTCAACTCTACCGAAGCCAACACTCACTGTTTATGCACTTTGGTCTGGAACCGAGCAATACAATTTCGAGCAAGCATTAGGCAACTTCACGCAGAACACTGGAATAAACGTGACATACGCTGGTTTTACGACCGAACAACTTTTGGTAAGCGTGCCATTGCAGCTGCAAACTCCACCATACGATGTAGATGTCATAATAATTCCTTGGACGGACTGGATTTCAGAAAACTCTCCATACTTGACAACGGTAAATGATGTGGTCACAGAATCCGATTTTCCGGCGAACATAATCAGTCCGGTAAAAGATGGAAGCGGCAATCTATGGGCGGCGCCTTTTAAGCTGTCTGGCAAGCCAGGCTTCTGGTACAGAACATCATTCTTCCTGGACAATGGACTAACGGTGCCCACGACGTACGACGAGTTCAAGAACACTCTCCTCCCTGCAATCGAAGCGGTGCCAGGCGTCGAGCAAGCCATAGCTAGCGGAGACACAGTTGGTTGGCCCCTCTCGGATACTACTGAAGGTTTCATAATGGGTCTTGGAGGCTATCAACTTCAACTGGACTTGGAAACAGGTACGAGCGTGCGCAACTGGACAGACCCGCAAGTCGAAAACGTCTTCGGGAACCTGACGGACCTGCTTGAAGCCGGTTACTTCAGCACACCTGCTGATTGGGAAAGCCAGCTCGCTAAGCTTTGGGACGGAAAATACGGTATTTATTGGCAGGGCAGTTTTATTACAACATTACCTGAAGTGCAGAATGTAAGCGACTTGAATTTCTTCGGATTTCCAGGAACAACAGGAGTGTCAGGGTCAGTTGATTACGCTGTCATAACAAAAGATGCTCCCCATCCCGCTGAAGCTAAGCAACTGGTTCAATACTTGGCAGGAGCTGACGCCCAGGAAATCATGGTCGGGCAAGGTGGCTTCTTGGCAACTAACCTTAACGTTCCATCTTCCGCCTACACGCCGATTGACAAAACGGTCGTGGACTTTATGGGTCAACAAGGCATAACAATCGTTCCAGACTTAGATGACACAATAGGTGGTCAGTGGCAACAAACATTCTGGGACCAACTGAAACTTTTGTGGACCAGCCCCAGCACCTCTACAATGAATAACGTGTTAAATGCGCTTCAAACCGCTGCGATAGAGCAACAAGGCACGTAGCAGAAGCTACCCGAAAGGGTGTCGCCGATGAAAGACAAAAACCCTTTCTTTTTTTTACGTCGTTTTTTCAATATTTCTCGCATCTTTTTGATTCCCGCGTTTCTTTTGCTCATGATATTTATGTTCTATCCGATTGTTGCTACTTTATACACGAGTTTTCTTTCTGACCGCACCGGAAACTTTGTTGGATTGGAAAATTACGATTTTGTTTTGTTTCACGGAGTTTATCCTCTTATAAATGTACCTAACCTTCAACAAGGAATGCCTCCCTTGGGCGGGTTAATCAACAATTTCATATGGATTGCCATACACCTTCCTGTGGTTGTTTTGTCTGGCATGTTCCTCGCCGTTCTGCTAAGAGATGTCAGGGGCGGAACCATAATAAAATCAATCGTGTTTTTAGGCGTCGTCATCCCTCTGGTGGTAGGTGGCGTACTCTTCCGTTTCATCTACGACAAAGACGCTGGAGTAGCCAACGCATTTCTCAGCCTGATCGGTCTAGGCGACCTTACGAGAACTTGGTACGCATTCGCAGACACCGCGTTGCTGAGCATCATACTAGGTTCCATCTGGATATGGACAGGCTTCGGAATGATCGTATATTCCGCGGGTCTCCAAGGAATTCCCGTGGAATTATACGAAGCAGCCGCAATAGATGGGGCTTCACGCTGGAAAACTTTTTGGCGCATAACCGTTCCAATGCTGCGTTCTACCACTATAGTTGTGGTTACCATGACTGTTCTATGGGAACTGAAGATTTTCGACATAGTGTATGTCGTGACTAGAGGTGGACCTGGAGGCGCAAGCGATGTTTTAGCCTACGAAATGTACAATACAACATTTTTTGGCAGAAATTTCGCCGCGGGTTCAGCCATAGCTGTAATCCTGACTCTGATGACCGTCGGTTTTGCAGCATATATGGTTAACAGGATGTCTAAACCTTGAAAGCGCGCATCCTTGATCTCCTTAAAAAATTAAAGGCGCGCCTCTATTCGCTTCTCAAAAAATTCAAGCTTCCTGAAAAGAAGCCTAAAATAACTCCGTTCACCGTGCTCGTGCATGTGGTTGCGTGGGTTATAGCCACTATTTGGTTAATACCCTTTCTAGGCGTTTTTCTCGCTTCCATACGCCCCTATAGTGAAGTGCAATTCGGCTGGTGGAACCTTCAACCCTTTCATTTGGATCTTCATAACTTCGTTGATGCTTGGACGGGTCAAACCTCAGGCTACCCCCTCGGTAACGCCATGTTTCATTCTTTGCTTGTGACTATTCCAGCAACTTTCCTGCCTATCCTTGTTTCAGCTCTGGCAGCGTATTCGTTCGCGCGGTTCAGATCTCGAACAAAAGACCTTATGTTCCTGATTTTGGTACTTTTGCAGACTATCCCGCAACAAGCAGTAATCATCCCTATCTACACCCTTTTCAATAATCTGCATTTGCTGAATAACTACTTAGGGCTAATACTGCTGCACACGGCTTTTGGGCTTCCTTGGCAGGTGCTCTTTCTAAGAAATTTCTTTGCAACCCTTCCCATAGAGATTGAAGAGGCTGCCCGAGTGGACGGCGCATCATACTACAAAATATTCCGCAGCATAGTTCTCCCGATAACCTTGCCCGCTTTGGCTTCTTTGGTTGCGCTTCAATTCGTGTTCGTTTGGAACGACTTTTTCTTTGCACTAACCATAATCACTGACCCAAGTTTGGCTCTTGCGCCTCAGGTAATTCCACTTCTTATCGGAAGATACCAGCTGAATTACAGCCTGTTAACCGCGGGGTCCATCTTAGTCATGATACTGCCTATAGCTATCTACGTGGCGCTCCAGAGATACTATGTCCGAGGCTTAACCGCAGGGGCAGTTAAAGGCTGAGCTCCGCTTAAAGCAGCGCCTGCCCCGTTTTTTTGTCAAACACGTAAATCTTGTCGCCAGGAAACTCTATCTCCAGCTCATCGCCTAGCTCAGTCCTGAAATCAGGCAGCACCAGCGCCTTTACCAAGTAGTCTCCAACCCTTAAATCCAACACTTGCCGGTCCCCTAAAGGCTCATCTATCTCCAAGGTAGCTTTGATTAAAACCCGCCGTGAGCGCTTGCCCTGTTTCTCATCAGGTAGCGTTACGCCTTCTTTCGCTGCTTCAGCCGCCCCTTTCTTTCTGGCTGATGCATACTGTGTTTTGCCGTGCACCATCACATCTTGAGGTCTGACGCCGAGAACCAGAGAAGCAGGCCAGCCCTTAGCTTTTTCAATAAGCCGTTCGGGAACCGGATACTTGAATGGACCCGTGTCGAAAACGTATGTCTCCTCTTTGACTATGTGGCAGTCGAAGAAGTTTGTGGGGGGAGTACCGATGAAGCCAGCTACGAAAACGTTTACGGGGTGAAAATATATGTCGGCTGCCTTTCCGAACTGTTGAAGAACGCCTTGGTTGAGTATGGCGACGCTGTCGCCCATGGTCATGGCTTCAACCTGGTCGTGAGTAACGTATATGGTGGTTACTCCAAGCTCCTTTTGCAGTTTCTTGAGTTCAGCCCTCATGTAAACTCTTAATTTCGCGTCCAAATTGCTCAGAGGCTCATCCATCAGGAACACCTTAGGCTCCCTCACCATCGCCCTGCCTAAAGCCACTCTCTGCCGTTGCCCTCCGCTCAACTGCTTAGGCTTCCTGCCCAACAGGTTTTCTATTCTTAACAGTTTTGCTGTTTCCTCAACTTTTTCCTTTATCTGCGCTTTTGGAACGTTGGCGTTTTCCAGAGGGAAAGCGAGGTTTTGGAAAACTGTCATGTGAGGGTAAAGCGCGTAAGTCTGGAAAACCATGGCTATGTCCCTTTCTTTGGGTTCAAGCTCGTTTACCAGGCGGTCTCCAATGTATATCTCTCCTTCTTCTGGCGTCTCCAAGCCTGCGATGCACCTGAGAATTGTGGTTTTTCCGCAGCCCGAAGGTCCCAAGAGAACAACGAACTTTTTATCCGGCACTTCCAAATCGACTTTGTCTGCAGCGACTACTTTGCCGAAGCGTTTTGTTAATTTTTTGATTAATACTTTCGCCAAGAATAACCCTGCTTACTTCAAGGCGAAACGTGCATAAAGCATTTTTGCATTTGCGTTAGTTGAAATAAAGTTCAAGTCGGCGGCCACTCTTCGAAATCGCTAATCTTAAGTCACAGCAACGTTTTTACTATTCTGCGCTTAATGTCTGCAGAGGACGAGAATTTGTTGCAGGGGCCCGTAGTCTAGTACGGA
>CAZJQR010000065.1:0-12111 GCA_964548345.1 uncultured Candidatus Bathyarchaeia archaeon
AGAGAGGCGGAACGGTTCTGGTGCCCGCTTTCGGGGTTGGCAGGTCACAGGAAATGGCTTGCATCCTCGAGGCTAATCATTTTGAGTATCCCGTTGTTTTGGATGGTATGGCACGCGAAGCAAGCAGGATAATCATGAACCATAAGGAGTTTCTGAGAGACCCGAAGCTGTTCATGAACGCCATGCACTCGCTTGATTGGGTTGAAGGCTGGAGAGACAGGCGAAAAGCAGCCAAAACCAACGGCGTGATTATCTCGACTGCAGGCATGCTTAAAGGCGGTCCAGCTGCCTTTTACGTGTCAAAACTAGGGAAAAAAGCCAGCAACGCCATTTTCTTGGTGAGTTATCAAATTCCGGGAACGCCTGGAAAAGAGCTTCTTGAAAAAGGCGTCTGCACCATTGACGGCAAAGTGCGCAAAGTTAAAGCTCGGTATGAACATTTCGATTTCTCCTCGCACTGCGGGGCAAGTCAACTGAAAGAGGCTTTGCGAAAACTCGGTGGAAACCCTAAAGTTTTTGTTGTTCACGGTGATGATGAAAACTGTAAGCTTTTTGCGAAGTGGGCTAAATCCGAGCTTGGCTTGGATGCCGTTGCGCCGAAGACTGGGGAAACTTTTGAGGTTTAGATTGCAGCTATGAAAATTGGAGTTCTATCCATCGGGCAGGTTGATGAAGCCATATTGCAAAGGATATGTGAAGGTTTGATGCGAGTTTTTCCAGATACGACTTGTGTGATTGTTGACGAGAAACTTCCCCTTCGACAGGAAGCTTTCGATGAAAAGCGCAAGCAATATCGTTCAAATGTCATCCTAGGGGAGGTTCAGGGCTGTGCCGTCAAAAATCCAGATTTGAACTGTGTTTTAGGCGTTGTGGACGCGGACATTTTTGTACCTGAATTGAATTTTGTGTTTGGAGAGGCTGCTTGCCCTGGGAAAGCCGCTTTGATTTCTCTTTGGCGGCTTAGACCTGAAGTATATGGTGATGCGCCCAACATGGAGCTTTTTTTGGAGAGAGCGGTGAAAGAGGCTGTTCATGAGGTTGGGCACACTTTGGGTTTGAGGCACTGTTCGCGTGCTTCGTGTGTTATGCATTTTTCTAACGCCATTTCCGACACAGATAATAAACAAAGCGTGTTCTGTGACAGGTGCTACTTACATACTGAAATAGGCGTCAGCAGGTTAGGGTGAGGGCTATGGCTGGAAAATTTAGTGCTCAACTAGTGTATTTGGTACCTGTAGTGGTGAGTTTGCTGTTTGGGCTTGGCTGCGCTTATCTGCTGCTCGCTCAGCCGCCGCCACCTATTTATGTTACGCCTTTTTCAGGTAACTCGCCTTCAGCCCCCATCGGCAACGCTTTCTACTTTGTTATTCTCATTGCTTTGAGCGCTACGGTTTTTTACATTCTGCTCAAGCGGAAAAGCCGTAGACTGATTTTTGCTCTTATCGCTCTGGCTTTGACGACCGCTTCTTTGCTGTTGTCGTTGATTTACTTGTTAGCTATCTTTGCTTATGACCTAGAATGGGATTTTTTGGTCTTGCCGCTTTCCATACTTTTGACCGTTATCTTCGATCTGGCCATTTTCAGGTTAGGCGGCAAAGCCCGCAATGCCGCTGTGGTGCTTTTAGGTGGTGGGCTTGGCGTGTTCTTCAGCGCTTCCATTCCGTTCTTGAGTGCGGTGGTGATTTTGGTTTTCTTAGCGGTTTATGATGTGTTTGCGGTTTATTATGGACCTGTGGGGAAAATTGCGCATTCGGGGCTTGACCAGCTTCAAGGTTTAAGTTACTCTTTTAAGGATGTTCAGATGGGGTTGGGTGACTTGGTTTTCTATTCCATGCTTGTTGGGAGCATGCTCTTCGAGTTTCAGCCAGATTTGCTGCCATGCTTAATTTCTATCATCGGCATCACGGTTGGCTCTTTCCTGACGCTTTTAATGTTGGAGAAGAAGGGGATTTTTCCCGGTTTGCCTTTCCCCATAGTCTTGGGTTTGGCAGGCGGATTTCTTGTGTCGCTGGTGGTTTAGTCAAGGTTCTGTGATTTCGTTCATGCGTGGCTTTATGAGCGCGTAAATTTTGATTTGGTCATCATGAGAAGATGTGCTAAGGCGGTTTTGATGGCTGCAAAACCGTACATCCATCCTTTTCTGAACATGCGCAGAGTGTAGGTGGGACGTAGATAGAAGTGGTGGAAGGCCTGTTCTCGGATTTCCTTCAGTTCTTTCATGCTTAGCCATGGTGTTTCGAAGATTGGGGTCACTGTGTCGTATTTGTCGAAGTCGGTTACTCTCAGCCAGCCGTTCTTCTTGACCTGATCGTATAAGGGTGTTCCTGGGAAAGGCGTGGCTACGTTGTAGAAGCCGACTTCGTCGGGGCTTATTTTTTCAACGAATTTTATGGTTTTCCACGCGGTCTCCTTGGTTTCTCCGGGGAAGCCCAAGATCACGTTTGGTACTGGCTTTAATCCGAGTTCTCTTATCCAGCCGAAGACGCGTTCGGTTTGTTCGGTGGTGATGCCTTTATGCATGGAGTCTAAGACTTTTTGTGAGCCTGATTCGACTCCTGACCATACGGAGACGCAGCCTGCTTCGCGCATTTTAATCAGAAGCTCTTTGGTGAGCATGTCCACGCGGGTGCCGCAGTTCCATTTTATCTTTAGGTTTCTTTCTATAATCAGCCTGCACAGTTCTTCGATTCTTTCCGGCTCGACGGTGAATGCGTCGTCACAGAACGTGAAGTTGGTTACCCCATAGGTTTTGTGGAGATGCTCGAGTTCGTCCACGATGTTTTTTGGGCTTCGCATGCGGAATTTGCGTCCGTGCATTCGAACGGTTGCGCAGAATTCGCACCAGAAAACGCAGCCTCGACTCGCCGCCAAATAGAGTATATCCTCGTATTCTCGAAGGCGCTCTGTTGGCCACAGGTGGCGCGCTGGGAAAGGAAGCGAGTCCAAGTCCTCTATGTAGGGTCTGTCTGGGTTCCTAACGATCTTTCCGTCTTTTCTGTAAGTTATGCCTAACACATCGCGGAGGCTTTTGCCTGCTTCAATTTTTTGCACAAGTTCCAGCAACGTGTATTCACCTTCCCGCCTCACTACAACGTCTAATTTGGGGCACTCTTCCAGTGCTTTATCATCCCAGAACGTGACGTGGGGTCCGCCGATGAAGGTTAAGCAGTGTGGAAACAGTTCTTTGGTTATTTTTGCCAGTTTCAGCGCGGGATTGTAGGTGAGCGTGGTGCATGTGAACCCGACGATGTTGGGTTTGCGCTTGCCCAGTTCACTTCTGAAATCTTCAAATGAAAGCTTTAGCACTTGGCAGTCAATCACGTCAACTTCGTACTTGTTTTTTTCTAAAACGGCAGCTAAATACCCCAAACCTAACAGGGCGAAGGGCAGATGTCCAGTGGACCCACTTGGGGCAGGTGGATTCACAAGGGTGACGTGTGGCTTCATTTTCCTTCTCCCTGACGTTTATCTTTCACAGTACACGGAGTCTAACGCTTAAATGTTTTGCAAAACGTGGTTCAAAACCAAAGCGCGCGCGCTTTTTACGTAGTAAAACTTGAAATTCAATTAGATTAATATAGCTCATCAGTCTTCAGTATTATTCACCTTATAAAAAAGTACGATTAGAAAACACAAACCGAAAAGATGACCGAATTGACGCCTTACAGAAAGCATGTAAAACAACGATTAAATCCACGTGCTTATATATAAGGGGGCTATAGACTGTTCCGAGTATAACAGAGGTGTGTTCATTTTACTCTTTCAAGCCGCAACGTGTTCAGCAGCAGCAGCATGGTCACGCCATCGTCGCCTGAAGCAACCGTGAACCACAAAGGCGTCAACCCCATCAACCCCAACGCACCCAAAATAAGCTTCACTACCAGCGACGCAGCAATATTCTGCTTCGCCACCTGCATCGTCTTCTCGCTCAGCCGAACCAGATACGGAACCTGCGCCAACTCATCATTCACCAACACCACATCAGCAGACTCCAACGCCACATCTACCCCAGCAGCACCCATCGCCACACCAACATCAGAAGCCGCAAGCGCAGGAGCATCATTCACCCCATCACCAACCATCGCCACCAATCCCCCACCGCCTTCCCGCTTCAACTCCTCCACAATCCTCAGCTTGTCCTCAGGAAAAAGCCCCGCATGCACCTCATCAATCCCCAACTGCCCCGCAGTCTCCCGCGCAATTTCTTCATTGTCACCAGTCAACATCACCGTCCGAACACCACGACGCCGCAAAGCCTCAACCGCCCGAACCGCATCCTCCCGAACCTCGTCAATAACACAGACAGAAGCCAAACCCGCCTTACCCACAGAAACACAAACCGCCGTATGCGTATCACCCTCACTAACCTCATACGCCAACCTACAATCACACTCATACTCCTTCATCAACTCCGGATTCCCCACAGCCACAAAACTCCCATCCACAACCCCCACAATTCCCTTCCCAGGAACCTCCGTAACGTCACTAACCTTCAACTTGCTGATGTCCACACCCCGCTCAACCGCCTTACGCACAATCGCCTGAGCCACAGGATGATTAGAAAACTGATCCAAAGCTGCTGCATAAGCCAAAGCCTCATTCACTGAACGCTCAACACTCCTAACCTCATGCACACCAGGTCTACCCAAAGTAAGCGTGCCAGTCTTATCAAAAACAACCGTTCCAACACAATTCAACTTCTCCACAAAAACCCCACCCTTAATAATCACACCCCGCCGAGCCGCAATCGTAATCGCCACAAAAATCGTCGCAGGAACCGAAATCACAAACGCACTCGGACACGAAACCACCAACAAAATCAACGAACGATACAACCACAAATCAAAACCCCCACCCAAAACCCCCGGCAACACCACCGCCACAAAAACCGCCAACCCCACAACCACAGGCACATAAAACCGAGCGAACCTATCCACCAACCGCTCCACCGAAGCCTTGCGCTTACCAGACTCAACCACCAACTCCACAATCCTCGACACCAACGTCTCCTCACTTCGCTTCGTAACCACAACCCTCAAAACACCACTCGTATTCAAAGTCCCCGCATAAACGCAATCATTCACCTTCTTCGGCACAGGCACCGACTCACCAGTCACCAAAGCCTGATCCACAAGCGAAAAACCCTCAACCACATTCCCATCCAAAGGCACACGCTCACCAGGCTTCACCAACAACGTCACACCCACCCCCACATCACCAACATCCACCTCCCGCTCCACACCATCCACCAGCACCCTAGCCTTATCAGGCATAAACCGCGAAAGCTTCTCCACAGCCCTACGAGCCCTATCCTCAATATACCCCTCAAAATACTCCGCCACCGAATAAAGAAACAACACCGTAGCCGCCTCAAACAAAAACCCCAAATAAAACGCACCCAACGCCGCAACCGCCATCAAAAACTCCACCGAAAACCGCCGCTCCACCACAAGCTCCCGCAAACCCACAAACCCAACGTACACCGCAGCCACAAGAATAGCAACAGAATAAATAACAACGGACAAAGTCGCAGCCACATTCACAAACGGAAACGTGAACCCAAGAGAAACACCCTGAACAAGCAGATCCAACAAACCTGCGACGACAATGGTTAAACCCAAAGCTGCAGCAAGCAAAACCATCGCTCGCCTACTTCCACCTTCCTCACCAGCTTTTCGTTCAGGCTTCTCTTCGCAACTCATGCTCACTCATCATCTTCAAAGCCGATATCACGTTATTAAGATAATGCCCGCTAAAACGAAAGAACACAAACTAATGTCTGCGGAATCAACTTATTTTTGCTTGTTCAGCACCTTGAAACGCACGCTACTGCACTACACTATTCCCTCATTGAATTCTCATTAGGCAGAAACTGCTTGTACACCGGATGACCCTTAAACCGCAATGTCGTCTCAGACCTTTCCACTGTACCGCTCGGCAACCGCATGCATATTGAATGCACAACAGCACCGTGCGAAATTAAACGTACTCCATCCAAGAGTTCGCCTTTCGTGACGCCTGAAGCTGCGAAAACAAGTTCGTTGCCCTTCGCCAGTTGGTCTTGAGTGTAGGTTTTGTCTACGTCAACGCCAACCAGCTTCAGTCGTTCCATCCGCTGCGCGTCATCGTTCTTGTCTCGCCAGACTTTGACGAGCATTGCTCCACCTAGGCATTTTACGGCTGTGGCTGCAATGGTGGCTTCGGGACCTGCGCCAGCGCCTAGGAGTAGGTCAACGCCTGAGTTGGGTATGCATGAGACGACGGCGGCTGCGATGTCGCCGTCTGGAATTAGTATGATGCGTACTCCGAGTTTTCTGAGGGTTTTCAGCATTTCCATGTGTCTTTCGCGTTCCAGCATTATTACTGTCAGGTTTTCTAGGGGCAGGTTTTTTTCTTGGGCTACGGTGCGGACGATTTTTTCGATGGGCATGTCTACGGAGATTTTGCCGATGGAGTTGCAGTCTGTGGCGATTTTTAGGTAGTAGCCGTCGTCGGGAAGTACTTGGAAGCAGCCTGCGGGTGCGCAGGCTAGGGCGGATATGGCGTCTTTTCTGCCTTTGCTGGCTGCGGTTGTGCCGTCTACTGGGTCTATGACGAATTCGAGTTTGGGTCCTTTGCCTGTGCCGACTTTTTCTCTGGTGGTGAATGCTGGTGCGTGGTCTTTTGGTCCTTCGCAGCAGATGACTTCGCCGTCTAGGTCTGTTTGGGCTAGTACGGCTCTTGAGAATTCTACTGCTTTTGCGTCTATGAGGTCGCAGTTTCCTTGTCCGACGTGTAGTGCGGAGCCGATTGCTCCTGCGATTGTGATTCGTGTAAGTGAGGGTGCTAAAGCTCTTAGTGTGACCATGGTTTTTTCTCCTTGTTTTTGTTTGTGTATGTTACTGTTTGAGTAATTTAAAAGGTGTGGATTTCAGAGTGTTGCGTTTTGTCGGGGTTGGGTTTTTGTGGCGTGTTTGGTTAGGTTGCGCCGAGCCAGTTTCCTACTTGTTGTCCGAAGTAGACTAGTATTACGAAGATTATGAGTCTGGGTATGAAGCTGAGTGTTAGGAAGGTGGTTATGCGGGTTTTGAGGAATCCACAGATGAATGCGAGCAGTTCTACGGGTAGGACTGGGATTAAGCCGAATATGATGTAGATTATCCAACCGTATTTGTTCCAAGCGCGTGTCATTTCGTCGAGGTGTTCTGGGGATACTCGTTTTTGGACGTACGGTCTTCCTAGGCGGTATGCTAAGGCGTAGTTGACTGTCATGCCTATGGTGAAGCCGAGTGTGGCGACCAGTACGAGTAGTTCGGGGTTGATACCGAAGAGTGCTGCGGCTACGACTAATGCTGGGCTTCCTAATGGCACTATTGTTCCTGCTGCGATGGTGACGAGGAAGATTCCGGGGAGTCCGTAGTTTAAGAAGAATGTGCCCATGTCGGAGAACATTTGGGTTCCTGCGATGTTGAAGATTTTCAGGAGTCCGATTACGATTAATCCTGCAATGGTTGCGATTAGGGCGAGTTTTATTGAGGAGCGCATCCATGAAGCCTTAAGCAAGTTTGTGGTGTTTTCATTTGCTTTTTGGCTTTGTTCGGGCATGGCAACCACTGGTGAAAATAGATGAATGTTTGGTCTTTATAAAAAGGCTTTGTGAAGTGTTAAACTTGATTGATGTTTTAACTTTGTTTTGAATCGTGGTTTTGGCTTTGTGAGAGCTTGGGTTCTGTCTAGGATGCGCTGTTTTTGTTGCTGTGTTGGAGTAGCTCTTGTAGCGTTTTGTGGCATTTGCTGCATTCGAGCATGGTGTTTCCGCATGAAGGGCAGAAGACTTCTTTTTCAAGCAGTTTTTCAAGAAGCTCGGTGAGCGCAGTTTTGTTTTGTTCTGCGCGCGCGTTTTTGACTGTTTCGGTTGTGGCAGGCGTTGCATCTGCTTCTTTGTGTGTTGGTTCGGGTTCTTTTTCGAGTGCGACGACTTCGCGGTAGACTTTTGCAATGCTGGCTTTTCCTTCTCGCAGTTTCTGTTTTTCTTTTTCGCTTGCTTTTTCCAGGATTTTTTTTCCTCTTTCGAAGGTTCGGGTGGAAACGCCAACCTTTTTGGCGACTTCTGCGGTTGCTTTGGCTTTCTTGAATTCGGGCTTAGCGTCATTTGGCGCTAACCCTAACTGTATATTTCGCCCTATTTTTCCTCCTTTTGCTTGTCTTTTTTTGGCTAACGCTTTTTCGATTTCCAGCAGTGGCACGGCTAATTCTACAAGCTGAAACTTGTTCAGGTGTCGTCGTCGCAGGTTTGCTTCTATGACGAATTTCTTTTCGATTAGTTTGTCTTCGAATTTGCGCACTTCAAAATCTGGCTCGATACCTAATTCTGCGCAGGCTCTGAAGCGGTGATATCCGTCTAGAACCTCCAAGTTTTCGTTGGCGACAATGGGGTAATGCTGTCCTTCCGCTTGTATGGAGGCTTTGAGTTCGGCGAATTCTTCATCGAACATTTTAGGGAGCAGCTTTTCGTATTCGGGATTTACACGCAGGCTCATAGGGTTGCCTCAGTTTTGTACACTCTACTTTTAGCATAACCAATTACTTAAGGCAAAAGCTACACGGGCTTGCCCTGTTATGCTTGGAACAGTCTATAGCCCCCTTATACATAAAACTGTTGTTCTAATCGTAGTTTTTCATAAATTTTGTATTTTTAACGATTAAAACGTAAAAGCATAAAGTGCTAATTAATTTTACCTAAGTATTATCTGGGAAATATTATTTAATTTGGGCTTACCCACTCTCATTTTTCATTCCCTTAAAGTAGTGGTAGTTAAGTAGTAGATATGAATTTTGCCCTACTAAAACGGGTTCTATGTTTCTATTCAAGTCGTTTTAAGTTATGGTGCAATCAATTTACAACTCTCTATACATCAACTTATCAGGATATAGTTGAATCCTGAGAGTACATAAAATGGTTATAAAAAAAATTTCCCTTAGAATGCGAGATATTATATACACTACTGATGAATATAAATAGTTTGCGCAGTTATGCGCAATAAAATAAAAGGAAAAGAAAAATACATGAAAATTTCAAAAAGTAAAACTATTGCTACTGCTGTTTCTTTGATTCTGATGTTTGCTATGGCTGTTTCGCTTGTTGCTTTACCAGCTGCTAACGCTCATACGCCTGCATGGAAAATTCCAACGTACGCCTACATTATTGTCGCACCTAACCCTATAGGTGTCGGTCAGAGCGTCCACATAATTATGTGGCTTGACAAGACTTTTGACAGCACCGCGCTAACAAATGACTATAGATTCCATAACTACAAGCTCACCATTACAGCGCCTGACGGTAAAACAGAAACACAGACTTTTGATATTATCTGGGACCCTACGTCATCACAGGGTACCTCATACACTCCTAATCAGGCTGGCACGTACACACTCAAATTCGAGTTTCCAGGACAGGATGTTACTGATTACAGCTATAACCCCAACTCAGACTATGTTAACGACACTTACTTAGCCAGCGAAGCAACGACAACGCTCACTGTGCAGGAAGAACCAATATCCTATCCACCAAGTTACCCCCTCCCAACCGAATACTGGACACGTCCAATATACGGTGAGAACCCTAACTGGTTTACGGTTTCATCAAACTGGCTGGGCGAAGGTTCTCCCCAAATCCTCTTGGGAAGGGGAGGCACTAGGGTTTTTCTTGATGGCGTCGGGCCCATGACTAATCATATCATGTGGACCAAGTCACTTCAAGCTGGTGGAGTCGTTGGAGGAGACATGTTTGAAATTCAGGGCGACACCTACTTCGAGGGATCTGCATACCTTCAAAGATTCAACAATCCGATAATAATATACGGAAGACTATACTACACGGAAACAATAGGATTAGGTCCTAGCTTCTTCGGAGGTAATTATGGACCTACAACCTGCGTTGACCTTCGCACAGGAGAAGAAGTTTGGTCGCGGGCCGACGTACCGCCCATTTCCTTCGGTTACATATATGCGATGCACAACCCTAACCAACACGGAGTTATGCAACCGGTTCTATGCTCTAGCAACTTTGGCAACTGTTATGATGCAGACACAGGAGACTACCTGTTCAGCTTTACTGGCGTTCCCTCAGGCGCAAAAGCATTCGGGCCGCAAGGAGAATACTTAATCTATAATATTGCAAACGCAGGTAACAGCACGAATCCAGACTATTATTTGGCTGAGTGGAACTCGTCCAGCCCCTTCTACGGAGCCGGTTTGACCCCAACTCAGAGTGGGACGTATGACGCAAGCCTTTCAACGAATTATGACTGGAACATATCGATACCATGGCGCAACACCATGACCTCAAGCCCCACCGTAATCGCAGCTTGGCATAACGATCTGATGCTTTGCTACGAGGGTTATCTACCTTCAATAGGTGGTTTCGGTGGAAACCACTGGGATCCTTACACGTACTTTGCTGTCAACCTCAACAAATCAAAGGGCGCAATCGGTTCGGTACTATGGCGGAAAACACTCAACCCACCACCAGGCAACATCAGTGTCGTACAAGGCGGAGTCGACCCAGTGAACCACGTCTTCCTTGAAGCATACAAGGAGACTATGCAGTGGGTGGCCTACAGTATGGATAGTGGTCAGAAGCTATGGGGCCCAACTCATTCTCAACCAGCCCTTGACTACTATGGCATCCCGGGGACGGAAGATCGTGCAATGCAGATTGCATACGGCAAATGCTACAGCGCTGAATTCTCAGGAATAATGTACTGCTATAACGAGATGACCGGAGAACTTTTGTGGACCTATGGTAACGGTGGAGAAGGCAACAGCACTTACGCCGGCTTCGAAGTTGGGCAAGGCAATTATCCCATGACTATCCAAGCTATCGCTAACGGAGTAATATACACCGTTTCAACTGAGCACACTATCCAAACGCCGATTTACAAGGGTGCAGTAGCGCGTGCCATTAACGCTACTGACGGAACGGAAATTTGGACTCTTTCGGATTATACTGGAGAGTTCTTCAGTATGAGCTGTGCTGTTGCAGACGGTTATGCAACATGGTTCAATGGTTATGACGACCGGATTTACAGTGTTGGCAGAGGACCCAGCGCTACTGCGGTTATGGCGTCGCCCAAGGTTTCAGTGTACGGCGACAGCGTACTAGTGGAAGGCACAGTGATCGATGTTGCTGCGGGTACGATGCAAGACGAGCAAGCGGCACGCTTCCCCAACGGCGTTCCAGCGGTATCTGATGCAAGCATGAAAGATTGGATGGAGTACGTTTATCAGCAGAAGCCTCGTCCGACAGACGTCACCGGCGTCGAAGTAATCGTGAGCGTGCTTGACCCGAACAACAACGTTTACGAGGTTGGCAGAACTACAAGCGACGAAAACGGCATGTTCAAGCTGATGTTCACTCCTGAGGTTCCGGGCGAATACACTATCCTTGCTACCTTTGCCGGTAGTGAGGGTTACTGGGGTTCGTATGCGCAAACTGCTATTGGCGTAAATGAAGCACCCGCTGCTACGCCAGAACCCACGCCAACGCCAGCACCAATGACTGACACGTACATCTTAGGCATAGGCAGCGCCATCCTCATCGTCGTCATAATAGGCTTCGCCTTACTGTTGCTCAGAAGACGATAAAAACCAAATGAAGTCACACAAACACAACTTTCCCCTTTTTTAGATTTAGCCATGGATGATTATAAACCAGGAGTGGTGAAGAGGGACTGAGAAGGTGTCTGAACGGGAAAAGCAATTGCAGTAGCCCTCAAGCAGACTGCGTTCTTTTTTCTCCTATGTTCTGTCCGTTCAGAGCCTCAGCAAACCCTCAATGACAAGTTGAATGCCCGTTAAAAAGTCTAACTAAAAAGCGCACTACCAGCCCATTTCCCCTCCACACATCGGACATTTAGCTGGAAACTCGTTTGCAACTTGCGTCAGCGTGAGTCTGCACATGAAGCAAAAGTAAATGTTGCATTTTGGACAGTGCTGGTAGCCACCGCCGATAGGCCTGCCTCACGCCTTCAGGCAAGCTTCAAGCTTCCATCTCTTGTGCCCCAAAACACACACAAGATTAAAATTTAATCCAAATCAAAAAGCCAACAAAAAAAAGAGGTTGCGCTGGAA
>CAZJQR010000066.1:0-11864 GCA_964548345.1 uncultured Candidatus Bathyarchaeia archaeon
GATATTTCATAGAAATAGTGCGTAACAAGTAACTTAACGTATCTTCCAAATTGTTTACCTCAACTAGTTGTCCAACATTAGATAGTTAGTTAACTAATTAAATATTTCTGTTCGCGCGCGCGAGAAATTTATTTGATGTTTAATCTTTGCTTTTATATGAGTTCCAGGCTTCTGCAATCATTAACATTGATGCGATAAAAAACATCGCAGCGTCTATAGTTATCTGTCCATCTGGGAGTTGGCTATTTCCGACTGCAATCAAGGGCCACATAAAGAATAGTATGAAATGAGTTATTGCAACGCCATACATAATCCAACTCATAAATCTTAAACCCGGAATCCCGGTTGTGTTTGATTCTTTTCTAATATTTTTGCCGGCAGAGTTTGCAAGTGGAACAGCAATTAAGAAAAACACTATTTTACTTAAACAGGCGGCAGGATAAATTGCTGATTCTGTATTATGATTCGCATCAGCTACAATACCTAAAAAATAAGCCACAATCGCAAGTACTAGACTTAATATTATTTTTTTGTCCATCTTATTTCCACATTCTGTATATTATTTTGCATATATATTCGGGTAATCCGATGGTGGTTATCTTGGGAAGAACTTTCTGTAGGGTAGGAGGAGCCCCAGCAGCGTTATGGTCGTAATCGGGATGAACTGCAGTGTTTGGGAGACGTCCCCAATGAAGATAACGCTGAAGAGTGCATCGCTTACCAAGAGGGCAGGAACGGACCACATAATGTACCAAGCCCACTTTTCTCCCCTCCGGTAGCCCGTTAGGGTAATGGCTAAGACAAAGAAGGACCAGCTTATCTTGAGTAGGCCCATTTGCCCGTATACGAAGATAATAAAGTCAGCGGCCATAGGGCTCGAAGCCTTAAGCTCACTCCATGGCATGTTTGTGACAGATTGGGCGTCCGTCTCAAATATTCCTTCTGGCTGGAACACAGCAATGATTCCAACCACCAACCATAGCAGCCCTAGAGCTAGTAATATCACCCACGCATACTTTTCGTATACTCTCTCCATCAGAGAACCCAGATTTAGGTTGAATCTAATGTATATAAAAGATTTACGTGTGTATATTCAGTTATTTCGGATGCTATACTGTTGGAACCCTGAAAAGAATTTAAACTAAGCTTAAACGAATTCCTTGATAAAGGAAGGTTTTACAAAGTTTTCGTTTGGTTCTTAGTTTAATAACGTATGGATGACTAACAGACTGAGTGACAGTGACAGACAGAGAGTGACTGAGACTGACAGACATTATTCACGCACACGCGCGGGCGGGGGCGGGGACGCACACGCGTATTCGTACAAAAGAGAGAGAGAAAAAGATTAAAATTTAATCCAACTAACCCAAAGCAGCGTTAAGAACCTTGTTCAGCAACCCTTACCCTTTTCTGCCACAAGCCGTAGCAGCTTCACCACTTTCGTCTCATCAATATCCTCTATAGAATAAAATTTAACATGGCGCATCATCTTTCCTTTGCCTTCAAACAACGTCTTCTCCTGCTTTGATAACCCTTTCACTGAAAAACCCAAGTTAACGTGGTCTCTAAGCGCCACCACATAAAACTTTCCCTCGTACCAAGGCACGCCCATCTTGAACTCCTCCTTGATGTCGGGAAGAGTCTTCAAAATGATGTCTCTTAATCTTTGAACAATCTCCTTCTGTGGAGACTTCTGATTTTTGATGTATCTTTCAACTTGTGTGCTCGTTTTCGCCGTCACCTCAACTTATTTTTGGGCTCCGACAAATAAAATGTTAGCTTTGGATTCATCGGAAGTCAGGTTTTGGAAGGGTACCACTTTTTGATTTCTGCAACACTTTCTTTTGACTTGTAGTTACAAAGCATACAATCTAACGATTTGGGGCATTCTAAGCATGCAGCAGGTATCTCTTCTCCCTTGTCGCGTTGAGCAAGATAACCAAAATGGTATTTGCATCCAGAATCGGATGGCTTGTTTACCTCCTCAGCACTTGTTACCGGCTGCTCAGTTTGAGACGGCTTTATCGGCTTTGTCGCTTTACTTTTAACCTGTTGACGCTTTTCTGTTTCCTTTCGTTCCGCTTCCAATCGCTCTGCCATTCGTTCTGCCAAGCGCTCTACCTTTCGCTGTACTTCCATTCGCCGTGCTTCCTTTTGCTCCGCCTCTACTCGTTCTATCTCCAACCGTTCTGCTTCCTTTTGCT
Organism: uncultured Candidatus Bathyarchaeia archaeon; assembly: GCA_964548345.1. Classification (GTDB taxonomy): domain Archaea; phylum Thermoproteota; class Bathyarchaeia; order Bathyarchaeales; family Bathycorpusculaceae; genus SG8-32-3. Next base: position 2,205 of record CAZJQR010000066.1, read on the forward strand.
CCGCCTCTACTCGTTCTGCTTTTAATTCCGCCTCCAATTGTTCTGCTTTCCATTCCGCCTCTACTCGTTCTGCTTTTCGCTCCGCCTCTAACTGCTCTACTCTTCGTTCAGCCTCTATTCTTTCAGCTTTTCGTTCTGCGTCTAGTTGCTTTGCCTTTTTTTCTGCTTCAAGTCTTTCCGATTCTAATCGTTCCGCTTTTCGCTCCGCCTCCACTCGTTCAGCCTCTATTCTTTCAGCTTTTTGCTCTGCTTCCATCCGTTGTGCTTCCAACCGTTCTGACTCCTTTCTTTCCGCTTCTAGCCGTTCTGCTTTGCGTTGTGCTTCCAACCGTTCTGCCTTTCGCTCTGTCTCCAGTTGCTCTACCTTTCGTTGTATTTCCTCTCGTTCCGCTTCCACTAGTTTCGCCTTTTTTTCTGCCTCTGACCGTTCTGCCTCTATTTGCTCTGCTTTTTGTTTTGCTTCCTTGCGTTCTGCTTTTAGTTCTGTCTCCAACCGCTTTGCCTTTTTTTCTGCTTCAAGTAGTTTTGTTTCTAGGCGTTCTGTTTTTCGTTCCGTTTCCAATCGTTCTGTCTTTCTTTCTGTTTCCAGTCGTTGTGCTTCCAATCGTTCCGCTTTCAGTCGTTCTGTTTCTTTTTGTTTTGCCTCCTTTCTTTCTGCCTCTAATTGTTCTACTTTTATTTGTGTTTCCTTTTGCTCTGCCTCCAACCGTTTCGCCTTTCTTTCCGACTCCAGAAGCTCTGCCGCTATTTGCTTTGCTTTTTGCTCTGTTTTCTTGCGTTCTGCCTCTACCCGTTCTGCCTTTTGTTCTAATTCCAGTCGTTCTCTTTCTAGTTGCTCTGTTGTTTGTTCTGCTTTCTTTCGTTCTGCTTTTAGTTCTGTCTCCAGTCGCTCCGCTTTTCTTTCTGCCTCTTTTCGTTTAGCTTCTGCCTGTTCCGCCTTTTTTTCTGCTTTAAGCCGTTCTGCTTCTTTTCTTTTGATGTCTTCTTCTGTTGGTCTATGCTTTTTCTTTTTAGCATTGCCTAGTGCTGTATCCATTTTAACAAGTGTTTGGCATCTGGGACACACGTAGTATTTTATTATTTTAGGTCTGGAAAAAACGCTCCTACAATTAGGATTTGGACAGCGGTAGCTTTCGTTTTGCTCCTGTTTTTCTTTTTCTTCTGTCTTCTGCACGCTTCAGCGCCTTTTCGTTTAATTAAGTTGTTCCAAAAACATATATAGAACTTGTTTAAGTAGAGTAAGTATTCCCTATCTAATTTTGTATTCATGTTAAACAGAACTACACAAGCATCAATTATTGAAACTTATAAAAAATAGAAAATGTATTGGCTTCGGCTTCTCTTAGGATTTCAGGTGCTGTCAGAGCTTCCATGTGGGAACGTAGGAATCGGGTATATATCGGTCACGCCGTCAAATTCTTTACGGATTTTTTGTACAAGCTTTGAAGTTTGCGCATTTTCCTCAGCTTTTACCCAGAGTCCTGCATCCCAACGACCGAAAATGTTTATGCTGTATTCCAAGTCTACACCGGCAACCGGCTTCTGCGCCAATTTCCTAATGGCTTCTAGCGTCTCAGCTAATGAAGCTGGATTTACCTTAAGCAATACCAAATATTCTGGCATGTCTTTTCCCTCCTTCGAGATTCTAACTGGTAGTTTTCAACAACTTAACTCTTATGAATCGAAGATAAGGAGCAAAAACTTGCATCAAAAACACACACGGTGAATTCAGAATAACAATTTGCGCGCTAGGACTATCGTTTCCGCTTCCTAAGGTTACGCCGTACGGGTTCAATGGCATATTATGGACGTTGGTTATTTTATGGTGGCTTTACATTGTGTTCGGATGGATTGTCATTGGATCATTTGGATTAGTGAGGAAACAGAGAAGAGGCAATGCTACAAGACAGCGCGCCCGAATCAGCGCTATCCAGCGCCAGTGCCCACCCTTCGACTGTTTTAGAGAACGCCTCAGAGAAAACCTTTTCAAGCAATTGCTGCCTACACCACTTTGACGGCTTATGATTTATGAATATGACGTAGTAATTGTCGGCGGTGGCATAGCAGGCTTAGTCACTGCCTTAACAGCGGCTGAAAACTGCCATGTCGCCGTCGTCAGCAAAGTATACGTTACGCGTTCTAATTCGGTTGCGGCTCAAGGTGGCATAGCCGCCAGCCTCGGAAACGAGGAAGAAGACAAGTGGGAATGGCACATGTTCGACACGGTCAAAGGCGGCGATTACCTAGCCGACCAAGACATGGCTGAAACACTTGCTCGGGAAGCACCAGCCGCCGCCGTCATATTGGAGCACATGGGCGTGCCCTTCAGCAGAAACAAAGCGGGCAAGATCGGGCAAAGACGCGCGCGCTCTTGCCTGCCAGAAACTGGTTAAAGACTACGATTCCTCGCGGGAAATAGTGGTTGAGCCGCTGATGTTCTTTCCAGTGGTTAAGGATTTGGTTGTTGACATGGAGTCGTTTTTTGAGAGGATAAACGCCTTAAACCCACACGGAACCAAAGCCGCGTCTGTAAGCGGAGATGGGGAAAACACGCAGACACCTGAAGAGCGCAACATGTTTGCAGACGCTGTCAAATGCATTTTTTGTGCTTGGTGCGTTGCCGCCTGCCCCGTCATGCTTAAAGAAGACCCACGCTTTATTGGACCCGCCGCTGTCCTCCGCGCCCAACGCCACATTTTTGATTCACGCGCAACCGACACCGAGGAACGGATGAAAATTCTGGAGAAGCCTCATGGCATCTGGAGCTGCAAAAGCTATTACAGGTGCACGCAGGTGTATCCAAAGAGGATTAAGGTTACGGAAGCTATATTGAAGACTAAGGAGAAAATACTTCAGCAACTTCATCCTAAAAAAAACAGGAGACTTGACCCATGAAAACACGAGTAGAAACCGACCCCCTCGGCAAGAAAGCAGTACCTGAAAGCGCCTACTACGGCATCCAAACTTTAAGGGCTACGGAAAACTTTCCAGTGAGCGGAATCAAAGCGCCTGCCGTTTTCATCAAAGCGTACACGATGGTGAAGAAAGCTGCGGCTTTAGCCAACGCGGAAGTCGGCTGGCTCGATGAAGAACGCAAACAGGCGATTGTGCAAGCGTGCGACGAAGTTCTCGGAGGCAAATTTCTTGACCAGTTTGTGGTGGACGTCTATCAGGCTGGAGCGGGAACGTCGTTCAACATGAACGTCAACGAGGTCTTAGCCAACCGCGCGCTTGAGATACTGGGCAAACGTCGGGGCGACTACAAGAGCGTGGGTCCCAACGACCACGTGAACATGGGGCAATCCACAAACGATACGTTCCCCACAGCCACGCATGTCGCGGTTTTGATGGCGTTGCAGCCGCTACTTACGGAACTTGACAGCCTAGCAGACGCCTTTGACGAGCTAAGCAGAAAACACACAGGCACCGTGAAGTCGGGTCGAACTCATCTTCAAGACGCGGTTCCCATAACCATCGGGCAGGAGTTCAGCGCTTATGCCTCAGCACTGCGAAACGCCGCAGGTCAGCTAAGGGAAAGGCCGAAAAACCTCTACGCGCTCGCGCTGGGCGGTACAGCTGCAGGCACAGGAGCTAACGCACACCCCCGGTACAAGCAACTTGCAATTGCAGAGCTACAGCGGATGACTGGTTTTCCGCTGAAACCCGCCAAGAACACTTTTGAAGCGTTGCAGAGCTACAGGCCAGTGCAGACAGTTTCCAGCGCGCTTAAAGAGTTAGCCTTAGAGCTTATCAGAGTGGCGAATGACCTGCGGCTGCTCTCGTCTGGTCCCACAACTGGATTAGCTGAAATCACGCTTCCGATAGTGCAGCCTGGCTCATCAATAATGCCTGGAAAAGTTAATCCTGTCATGGCGGAGTGCTTGGACATGGTGGCGTTTCAGGTGGTGGGCAACGATTTGACGGTGTCTTTTGCGGTGCAGGCTGGGCAGTTGGATTTGAACGTGATGATGCCTGTGATTATGCATAACATGCTCTTTTCCATCCAAATTTTAACCAATTACCTGTCGGTTTTCAGGAAAAAATGTGTCGAAGGCATAATGGTGAATGAGAAACGATGCAGCCAGTATTTGGAAAAGAACCCTGCGTTGGCCACGTTTCTGTCACCGTACATAGGCTATTTGGAAGCAAGCAAAATTGCAAAACAGGCTTTGGAGGAGGGTCGTTCGGTGAAAGAGGTTGCGTTGGAAAAAGGTGTGCTTAAGCCTGAAGAGTTAGAGAGGATACTTGACCCGAAACGACTGCTCAGCGAAAAAAGATAAGCTTTTGCGGCGCGCCGCGCGCGCTAATTGATTATCCCGTAAAGGCTGATTTGAACTGTAGCGTCCGTTGATGCGGAGCTAGCTTTTGCGTCAATCAAGATAGCCCAAATTATGCTCTGTGAAGGCAGCAGGCGCAACATGTCGTTATCACTTAGCCACACGGTTGTGCTGTTGCTGAAGGTTTTCACCACGCTTTCTGAGATGATGTTGTCTACGAATTCCAATCGGATTCTAACAGTGATGGTTTCGTTGTTTGCGAAGCTGCCCTGAACCTGAATTTCAGGTTTGAAGCTTGAAATCGTATCGGGTCTTAGCTGAAACTCTTGCGTGACTCCGTACTGCCCGTTCAGACCAACTGGAATGTTCACGTTTTCCTGTTTGAAAACGGCGCCTGCTCCAGAAATCCACTTTCCAAAGGGATTGTAAATTTTTGCGGTCCAGTTGCCTAAGAAGCTGATAACAGCAAGATTCGGAGGCGTTATTGACGTTTCCCCCAAAGACATACCGTACAGTTCAGTGGGGTAATTAGCGAACGACTCGAAGACTACGCCGTACAGTAGCGTCTGATGCATCGAGCCTTCAAGGAGAAGCCCAGTCTGGTTGCTTGTAAAACCGTTTTCACCTATCCACATTCTCACGTTTTGAAGCTGGCTATCAGACAATTCCGCAAGCCGCTCAACCACTATACCCACAGAGTTGTCGAGAAGATTAAAGAAACAGCGGTGAATCTCTGAGCTGGCGTAGGACCCAGTGCCGTTGCCTGTAGGTGTCTTGAAAATGATTGCTGTTGTGGAATTGATGAAATGTAAATCTTCGATTTTCGTGCCTTCGGTCCAAGTAGCTGAGTTGGCAAGTTCAAGAGCTGTCGAGCAGTCCAGAAACTGCATGTTGGATACTGTTGTTCCGAAAGAGTTCTCGATTCTCACAGTGGCGTTTATCACCGTTAAACCTGAAACAAGGTTGTTTTGTGAGTTAGTGTAGTTGTCGCCTTTAATAATCAGCGTTTTGCCGTTGCCTATTATGCTTGCGTCGTCACTGACTATCTTCGCGTTTTCCTTGTTGTACATATGGACGTCCGAGCGTAGTGCGTAACTGCCAGACTTAATGTAAACAGTGTATCCTTCGGCTAATGCGCCGTTCAGAACCTCTGCAGCGTCACTGGAGGTGAAGTCTACGTAGCCACTTGCCTGATTTTTAGCCTTGTACACGTCTCCATCTTGAAAAACCACGTAATCATACGTCGCATCCTGCGCCGCGCCTTCCAGCTCTCGCTTCAAGTCAAATATCAAGTATGTGTTGACAGTTGCGAGCGCAAGAGCAATTACCAAAATTACGGCGAAGACGCGCTTGCAAAGTGTGATTTTCATGTGCTGGTTTCATCCTTAGATTGGTCTGAATGTGGCAACGAGGTTAACTTAGATTATTCCTTAAATAAGGTTTATCAATTAAGAGCCAAAAACCGCAATTGAAAGGCGCCTACAGTTTTACGATTTGCGCGAATTACAAAATTGTGGCGATGTTCTAAGTATCTCCCGCGCAACCTTCCCCTTTTTCATATGTGGTTTCAGAAATTCTCATTGGGAAAGTATTGCGTCACATGAGTGTTCTATATGGCGGCTTCGCGCGCGCTAAAAACCTTGAAAGAAAATAGGTGTTTGTGGCGAAAATGGCGGAAACGTTTGTCAATTGCCCTTGGCGGAAGTCGAAAGAACCGTTATCGTCGAGGCTTAAGGCATGGCTAAAATGTCACTTTCCCTTTTCTTTTAATTTCATAGTTTAAACACTGCTTTCAAATTCATAACTATCTTATTTCGGGATTGGGTATAAACTGACAAGCGAAAAAATATTAGATTCACTGTAGCTTTCAGGGCTTCAAAATGTCAAACTTTGGAAGAAATTTACCCCTTAATGGGACACCGAAAGTATTTCCCCCAACAATACAGATAGGTGAGGAAACGATATGTGAGGGCAATGTGTTATGGCTTTCAAAAGACTTGGACCTAAGAAAAGAAGTCGGAATAGTCCTTTGCAAGGGCGCGTACATATTGAAATGTATAGATACTTCCGTTAAAGATGCAATAATGACGCTTGAAGTGTTCGTGACCGACCGTGAAAGACCAAAGCATTGCTTGCCAATATCACTGTTAAACCATTTTGAAAAGATGACATAAGAAAAACCGCCCATTCCTCCACTTTTACAAGGGAAACGCCGAAAGGGTGTAGGGTCGATATATATCCTAAGTAATTACTATAAACAAAATAAGCTTGAAATGCGCCCCTTTTCCCCGACTTGTTCGTAACTTACCTATTATTTAAGTAATAGGCAAAATCTTGCGTTTATGAAAAGAACTAACGAAATCCAATAGGTAATAGGCAAGTTTACCTTTCTGCTTTTTGCTTTTCGATTGCCAAGATAAAATAATGAAACAAAAAGGATAGCTAATATCAGAATCAGCAAAATCGCTTCAAGGGTCACGGGTTCCCCATAATAATTAAGCATAAACGTAAAAGCAAAAAGGATTCCTAAGAAGAAACCCGCTAATAAAAATTCAAACCCACCTTTCGCAAGTCTAAGTTCCATAAAGCCCACCTTTCGAACGCGTCTGATTATTATGTACATGATAAAGGCGATATAAGATTTTGAATTGAAATTTTATTCGAATTCACCGCCACACATAGGACATTTTATCGGATAAGCATTCGTACAGTACATTAACGCAATCCCGCAATAGAAACAAAAGTAAATGTTGCATTTTTTACAACGCTTGAACCCGCCCCAATGGGCTTGCCGCAAGCGTCGCAAGGTCGGGTTAAGTTAGCAAACATGTAGCTTATTTGATTGTGGTGGATAAAAGATAATCCTTGAAAAGAACAGTTTAGACCGTGGACGGTATCGTTAAAGTATATCGGACCACGTATCATGTAAAATCTTAAATTCACTTGTCCGTAAACTATTATTTTGGGAATAGTCATGTCTGAACAAGCAAGACGGGTCTACTTGCAAGAAGCAATTAAAGAGACAAAACGGCGAAAGATAAGCGGTTGGATAGAATTCATTATCGGAACGGGTTTAATGGGCGTCGGTCTTTTTTTAATTGACCCTCCCCTATCGTATTGGTTGCTTTTCGGCGGTTTATTTTTAGCCATTCTTGGTTTTTATTCAATAAATGTTAACGTTAGAAAGGAATCGCTGTTAAGGAAAGAGTTGAGTTTAATGCCGAAAGTAACCTCTAAATGCCTTTCTTGCGGAAAAGAAATACCGCAAGGAAATTTTGATTTTTGTCCTTTTTGTGGCAATTCATTAAAAAAAGAGGATTTGGGAAGCGCGCGCTAAAATCAATTTGCGATTTTTTCCTGTAAAATGCTTGCAAAAATGATAATTGAATACCGCGACTATGTGCGGGCTAATTTCCCGAAAGCCAAGTTTCTATTCCCGTCGGGCAAGGCGGTGTTTCAAAACTATATGGTGGACGACGACAATCACCTTTCGGGTCGCCAACTGTTTCGGCTAATCAAGCCCTTGGACCCGACGCTATGGCTTCACCTATATTGCGGGAGCGCGCTATTAATCTAGCCCCTGCTCCGACTCCTACGCCTACACCGAGGCCCACATCATCGTCTATACCTCCACCAGAAGAACGCCCGCTGTTTATATACGTAATAGTAGTCGCTACCGCTTTTGCTGCAATCGGTGTAGCCGTATTCTTCCTAAAAAAAGAAAGTAACTCTGAAAGACTGTAAATTGTAAGTTTTCAACCAGCTGAAGATTTAAGGGAACATATGCGACAAATGATTGAGCAAATGTTTTCTACAGTCCCTGGCGAAAGGGTGAACCACCTAGCGCGCGCTAGATTTTGGCAGTGGATACGTCTCCCGCACAACCCCTTTTTTCTTAATCAAAACTATTATTTTTAGACCAGCAACAAAGTGAAAGATTATTAGTTCTTTTAATTTTCTGAATATTTGATGACTGAATATTCTCTGCATTCCGAAATCAAAGACTGGTATAAGATTTCAGGAGATGAACTTGAAGTAAAAGTCGAGGATTTTATAGTTGATATTCTAAGAGGCAAGCTTTTAATCGAAATTCAGACTAGAAACTTTTCTGCAGTCAAAAAGAAACTGATTAAACTACTTTTAAACAATCAAGTTCGGTTAGTTTATCCTATTGCTAAACTAAAATGGATAGTTCACGTATCTAGGACAGGCCAGTTTGTGAGGAGGAGGAAGTCTCCGAAAAAAGGAAAATTACTTGATCTTTTTTATGAGTTGGTTCATACGCCTAGTCTAATTAAAAATAGGAATTTTTCACTGGAGGTTTTGTTAATTGAAGAGGAAGAGTTGAGGTGCAACGATGGCAGAGGAAGTTGGATGAGAAGAGGGGTAAGTGTCAAAGATAGAAAGTTGTTGAATGTATTTGACAGAATTGTATTTGAGGATAGTCGAGATTTTCTGGAGTTTTTACCTAAAGAGTTGGATGAATGTTTCACGAATAGAGTTTTGGCTTTAAAAATGGGGATTTCTATTAATTTATCCCAGAAGATTACTTATTGCCTTAGAAAAATGGGCGCAGTATCAATCGCTGGTAAGAAAGGTAATGAATTGTTGTTCCAGATTTCTTAGAATTTATTGCGTGTACCTTAAGAAGAATTAGTGAAACTAGTAGCACTTTGATTTGCTTACAAAATGTAACACTTAAATGCTGGGGAAGAAAATTTTAACCCACAACCAAGTGGAGATGTCTCCCACACAATTCACTTTTTTGTTATATTTCACACTTTTGAAAGGTGAATGACACCAATCCTCAGTTAATCTTAAAAAGTTTATTCAACAAAACAATTCTAGAACCAGCAATTTGACGGCGGTAGTCGTCCTTGGCGAGTTTGCTTTTGGTTTTTTTTTGAAAAATTATTTTCAAAGATCACGGGTCAAGGAATTACACGAGACCTGCGGAGCGAATCTTCTAACCATGCAAAACTCTTAGGGCAACACGTCCCCAGCGATAGTTAGCACGTGAACTGCGGTTATAGTTAATAAATTAATAAAGCAAGCGGGGTAATTTTCGCTGAAGATTGACTTAACGATGCAAGGAGTCTTTGGAAAATCGCGGTTTTATGTTAAAAACCGCATTGGGTTCACAACCGAGGTCATAAACTTTTTGCGCCCCTTTTTGAAAAACGCGCGCGCGCTCGAGTTTGTCAGCGCAGACCCCGACGGCACGCAATACTTCAGGAAACGAAAATGAAAAAGTTAACCACACGGAAAAAAGCATGTTCAAAGTTTTACGATTTGCGCGAATTGCGAAACTATGGCGATGTTCTAAGTATCTCCCTCTCAATCTTTCCCTTTTTTTCTGTTTTTCTATTAATTAATGAGCTTT
>CAZJQR010000067.1:0-11862 GCA_964548345.1 uncultured Candidatus Bathyarchaeia archaeon
TTTACTTTGAAAAAACTATGTTTTTTCGATTATCCCATCTATAATGTTTGAGATAAATTGGGTTATTTTGCTTTTGCATTTGAACAAACGTTTAACAATTCACTTCGATGATTCTGTTGCTAGTGTCTTTTCTAGCAGGTTGCACGCGCTATATCTCCAGTGATGGTGGGTTCAAGTCCTACTCTCATCATGTGATGAAAGGCACCGCAATAATCAAGATTAGAACCATTACCAAAGCAGCGGTGACACCTGCGGTTATTGCGGTGACTATCTTCTCGCTATTTCTCCGATGGATAGTCTTCTTTAAAGCAATGTTAAAAATTCGCCCTCCATCTAGAGGATAAATGGGCAAAGCGTTGAATACTGCAACATTTACGTTGACGAACCAAATCCAGAAGAGTACATTCGCATAGACAGCCCATTGAGATCCCAGCCAGCTTTCATAGAAAGGAGTTAACATGTCTGAGAAAGGCACTAGACCCGGAGCTAAAGCGGGCGGAACCAGATACAACACGAGACTCTGAGGAGTAACGGTTTGGTAGATTCTCAGCCGCTGCTCAGTCATCAAGTCGCTGACTCCTATTCCCATTACGGTGCGATTTTCAGACATAGTCAAATTAACGACCGTAGAGTATCGATTCTGCCACATATTACCCCTCGCCACCGTTACCTCCACCAAATCCCCCGAGGCTTGGCTGTCCAACAAAATCCTTAGATCATCGGTGTTGTTAATCGGGACGCCATCCACCGAGACTAGAACATCCCCCGGCAACAAGCCTGCAGCCTTCGCAGGCATGCCTTCTGAAACATTGCCCACGTAGACTCCGTCGACAACCGGAGCCAATCCGCCTGCAATCAACAAAACACCGATGAGACACACAGCTGCCAGTGCAACGTTAGCTCCTACTCCGCCAGCCAGTACCCGTGAAGAAGCCTTGCCTGACGTTTTTTTAAGCTCTTCTTCATCAACATCCACAAACGCGCCGATGGGAACAAACAGTAAGAAGAGCAAACCGCTAGACTTAACCTTCAATCCGAGGCTTCTAGCCGCAACTCCATGGGCGCCTTCGTGAATGGCGATGGCACAGAATATGGCGAACCAACCGTACAGTATGGGCAGGTAAGGGTTGAGTCCGGGCAGCAGAAGATAGGCTGCCGGGCCAGCCTCACGAGCCGCACTTGCTGCCGCTGGGTTCCACAGTAAACCAACGAGACTGTTAATAAGTAAATAAAGCCCGATGCCAGCCACGACTGGAACTATCGCGAGCGCCACCCAAGAAAGCCATCGCGAAAGTCGAAAAGTTCCAAGCCGATCGAATACTCCGGTGAACAGCTGCGTTCGCACCGTCAGAATGGGGAAGCTAAACTCAAATCTCCGTTGCTTAGGATCCTTGTCTACTGTCTCGGTTTTGTCATCAGTCAACGAGTTCACCGAACGTTAACCGCCATAAAACAGATCTAAGTCATATATGTTTGGGAAAAAACGTTGCTGGCGGAAGTTAACGAACTAAACGCTCACCCTCAGCCTGGATGACGAGCATTGCCCTAGCCAAAAAGACAGGAATCCTCGAATTTTTTTCTTTTCATTTGGTTACGTGAAGACTGACTTTTTTTTATGTAGCGCGCGCTGTTAGAGGTGAAAAAGTGTCGCACCTTTTGATTAAATGTCCAGAATGCAAAGCCATTGTCGACACAGGCGTCTCCATGAACTTGTCAATCTTCTGCCCCTCAAAACTGGTGAACAACGCAGCTGTATGCACAAATCACACCTGCAAAGCGAAAGTAGTCTGGAGCAAAGAAGACGTCTTAGCCATCTCATTCTGCTAGCCGAATAAGTCAAAAAACGCCCTCATCAATCAACAATATATCGGACGACGCGAATAATTACTGCAGGGTTTTGTTATGTCAACTCACACTCATCGAACACCTGAAAGAAAACGGCTTCAACTGAACAAAAAAATAATTGAAATCTTAAGAACCGTGCCTTACGAGAAGGGGTTCCATTTCTACGAGAGTTCAGGCAACTACACAGGAGAAACTGCGACTAGCCTAGACGCCTTTGAGAAGAAAATCCAAGTTGTACCGGCTGCCTCGGTGGTCTTTCATCTTCAGCGGGGCGACTTTCAGAAATGGATAGAAGACACGCTCGTCGACGGCGAGCTAGCCAAGAGAATAAGTCTGATAGAGTTAACGCTTGCAGCTGAAGATTTGAGAAAAGAGCTGCTTGCAATTGTGCAGACAAGGATAGCTGCGCTTAGAATGGAACTTCCCCATCATCTGAGGCACACGCATTCATAAACTGAGCTTGCATATGGAACCGATGCAAAGCATCTTGAAAGATCAGGTGCACCTTTGTTACTGCTATGCAGCAATCACAAGCGCGCGCTATACTGTGTTTAAATATCAGGGATTATGTGTACTTCGGTATATCAGCTGTTTCGTAAAGCCGAAAAAATATGGGTTTGCGGGTGATATCTCCACTGGTCTTCGGTTCAAACCCGGCCCTCGGCATTTCAACATTGTTCTGTCACAAGCGCGCGCTTCTGTTCCGTATTCGAAGCCATTACTGAATAGGCATAGGCTGTGAATTTCAACAGTTTATTTTCAAAGCACAACGATTATATATATCGCAACCGATATCGGTTGAGATATCTTTTTTTAGGTGTTGCGGATGGTTTCAAGTCGAAACGGAAAAACGGTAGGAGCACCAAAAGGTCTACTTAGGTTTGTAGTTCTTAAGATGCTAAGCGAAGAGCCGATGTCCGGCGCAGAAATCGCAGCACAAATCGAGTCACAAACAGGTGGTCGTTGGAAACCAAGCCCTGGCTCACTATATCCTTTGTTAGCCTGGATGTTGAAAAAAGGCTTCACCAAAGAAGCTCCAAAAGGCACCGAAGGCCTCAAGCGCTACACTTTCACAGATAAAGGCAGTGCATATGTAACCAAACAAATAGAGCTCGGACAAGAGTTCCTGTCCAAAATGGAATTTCTCCTACCCATTCTCATTGGAGACCTTCAACTATCATCCAGCAAAGAAAAACTCCGGGGCACCATAGAACCAACAAGACAACTGCTTTGCGAATTCATGACCATACGCGATAACCTTGACGTACTCTCGCAAGGGGACCTAGATATAATCGCTCAAGCCATAAAAGACTGCTCTCAAACTCTTGAGAAAATCACTCAGAAAATCAAAACCGCTGGGCATTGAGCTGAAACAACAACAAACACACATGGTGAAAAAATGGGTCTAAAATCAAGTCTACAAATAGCCTGGAGATCCCTATCCAGAAGAAAAACCAAAAACCTAAGCGCTATTCTCGCCGTAACTCTAGGCGTAACCTTGCTCGTCGGAATCCAAATCACCACAGACACCCTCAAAAACTCGTTCCTGACAAGCCTTCTCCAAAGCGAAGGCGAAGTCGACCTGCAAATCGCAAACGTAACCAGCGGCGCGTACCTCAAAGCAGCCGACCAAGCAACCATCAGCAACCTCGTCCCCGACGCACTAGGCATAATGCCTGAACTCACAACACAAATACCCGCGCTAGTGGAAAGTCAATTTAACCCAAAAATGCCCACAGCAGGCATACCACTGGACTATCCAGAAGCGTTCGGAACCTTCTACGACTGGAAAACAGGCAACCAAATGAACCCAACCGAACTGCTCAAAGAAAACACCAGCATACTCTTATCCAGCAAACAAGCCGAAAAACTCGGACTAACCAAGGAAACACAACTACCCACACCGTTAACCACAGAATTCACTAACCTCACAATCGAAATATCTCCACCCCCAACCGTCCCACTAGACAACTGGATGGTAAACACTAACTTCACAACTAGCGACTACATCCTCGACAGCACCGAAAACAGACTCCACATTGAGATAACCCCAACAACTCCATTCAGCACGGTCACAACATTCACATTCAATGGCCCCAAACTCACCCTGTCAGACTATTCATACGTCAACATAACAGCAACGGGAACAGACAACGCCATAATCATACTAGGCTTCTCAACAGAATCAGGAAACACCATCAACATAGCAAACATGACAAACATAGCCGCACTAACAGCCGAACCTTTTGATTTAGAACCCTACGCCGGAGAAGGCGTGAGAGGCGACTTCTTCTGCGCCATAATGAGCGCAAACGGCACCAAAGCAACCCTGGACATAACAGGAATCACCTTCGATACCCTCTCACCCATAATAGCATACATCCCAGAAACGGCAAGAATAGAACTTGAAGTAGTTGGTATATTTGATTCAAAAAGACCCGGAATAGGCTCTCAATACTCTGGTGCGGTCTTCCAACTAGAGCACCTACAACAATGGCTGAGCCTGCAAGACCAAAGAAAAGATACAGACATAGTTAGAACTTATCTGGTCACATTCAAACAAGACCACTTCATATCTGAAATCAACAAAGATGAACTGAAAGCCAGAGTAGAAACCCTCGAAAATAAAATCCCCACAAAAATGAACAATGAAACAGGCATAGAACAACAAATCTACCAAGTTACCTCAGCCCGCCTCAACTTCTTCGATATTGCCGAATTCATAATCTCACTACTAAGCACAATCCTTTCTGCACTAGGATTTCTAATCGCCGCAACAGGCATCCTGCTAATCACAAACGTCCAACTCATGAGCGTCGAAGACCGCGAATTCCAAACAGGCGTTCTCAGAGCAGTAGGCGAAAACCGAAGAGGCATCTTCCAATCCATGATCATAGAAAACCTATTTCAAGGCATAATTGGAGGCATCTTAGGCTTTCTCGGAGGCATAGCTTTCGGCCAAGCAGTAGCACAATACCTCGCCGGACTCTTCGGAACCGGAGAACTAAGCGTCCAGCCCGTGATCTCCCAAGAAGTTGTCATACTCTCCGTAGTAGTAGGAGTCGTTCTTAGCATCATAACAGGAATCCTCCCAGCATTGCGAGCCTCCAGAGTAAACATCGTGGAAGCCCTGCGAGGGATAAAAATTGTCTTCGAGGCAAAATCAGGAAGAAACTTGTTCGCGCTAGGCATACTGATGGCAGTCGGCGGAGCCGTCTTGCTCCTTTACAACGGCGTACTCGAAACATCATACCAACCCTTCTGGACCTCCGAAGGCTGGAACACCCTAGAAGAATGGAGAGCTCTCCTGATTGGTTCAGGCGCACTATCAGGCGGGCTAGGAATAATCCTCTCCAAATTCATAAAGCGATCAATATCATTCAACATAACAGCCATCACCCTCTACCTGATGCCTGCCCTACTCTTCATTGAAGCTATGGGCAACTGGATAACAGACATCAACGGCATCCCAATCGAAATCCTAATCGTCGGCATGATGGAAATAATTATCGGCTCAGTACTATTCGTGGCAATCAACCTCCCCATCCTCATGCGCGCACTAAGACACCTGCTCATAAGAATTAAAGGTGCAAAAGGCGTAGGGCAAATATCACCCGCCCTTATATCATCGCATGTAACCCGCTCTACGCTGACATTCGCAATTTTCGCCATTATCCTAACACTAAACGTCATAGTAGCCACCCTGATTCCTACAAGCCTTGGAACTATAGCACAGACAGAAAAAGAATCCCGAGGCATAGACCTCTCAGTATTGCTAAACAAACCAGAAGCAATCATCAACGGAACTTCATTCACACAGCAACTCCAAAAAATAGACACAAGAATAACCGACGTCATAGGCTTCAAAACCTTCCAACCAAAAGACTTCACCAAATTCTCAGCACTATCAAAACCTTTCTCAGAGGACTTCGACGCCAGCATAGACATCTTGCCCATAAGCCTTGCCGAGATCAAATCAGAACAAATCAGAGGCAAAGCTACAGATTCCTCAGATCAAAACTGGCGCTACGACTTCTACCTAAGCGCTTTCCCCGACGGCGTCCGCCAATCTATGCCCATTGACCCCACAGACGAAGAAACCCTCGATTTATCCAAACGTGCATGGGACAAATTCTTTGATCCAAACTACGAAATGCCTGCATACAACGTCAGTTCAGGATTCCTTGAAGCAATCACTGGGGAAACCGACATAGCTGACATAGACTTTGGCTCATCCATAGGCGGCTTGTCCGAAGACCCCCTTAAGGACATAGAACCCCTAAGGGACGAAAACGGAACCATAATCGAAAACCCCATAGTATTCACAGATTCATTCCTCCTCCCAGTCGGACTACAAATATGGATCCCACTCAACACAACTTCCATGGGGCTTCCAACTTACCATGCATTCACAATCGGAGGCCGCCTTGACAATCAACGCGGCGGCGGATTCCCATTAGCTGCAGGACTGGAATTCGGCTCAGGAGAACTAGACTTCTCAACTATCCTCGGAAACATATACCTGCCAGAACGATGGGTAACCCAAACCAACTACCTCGGAGAAATAGATGGCAAAACAGCCATATCAAGAGAACCAGATCAATACGACATCTACTTAATCAAAACCACGTTGCCCTTCAACGACCCCGAACTCGAAGAAATAGCTCAAGCCATTGAAACATTCACCAACACAAACGACCAAGGCTACAGGCTAATGGCGGATGACAATTTCTTCTTCGCCAGCTCAGAAATAATCTACTCCAGAGTCGAAACCACACTTGAAATGACCAACCGAATAACTTCATTCCTCCAAATCTACGTCTCCTTTGGCCTCGTCATCGGAGCCGTAGGCATGGGCGTCATCTCAGTAAGAAACGTCGTAGAAAGAAAACGAGAAATTGGAATGATGCGAGCCATAGGCTTTCCACGAAGACAAGTGATGCTCTCAGTCCTACTCGAACTCGTAGTCCTCGGCGTCATCGGACTAGTAATTGGAGTAATAAATGGCCTACTGGTCAGCGTAGGCTTCGCCAACATGCAAGGTAATCCTATAGTTATCCCATGGGAACAGCTTGGAGTGTATCTTTCATTCATCGTGCTCATCGCCATAGGAGCAGGCTCAATCCCAGCGTATATGGCTTCAAGAATTCCCCCAGCAGAAGCACTTAGGTATGTAGGATGACAAAAAACAAAAAAACCCAAAACACATCAAAAAAGATTCTGAAAATTACAAAACTGCATAAACGCTACAACGAAGGCAAATCCAACGAAGTCCGCGCCCTTCAAGGAGTAGATCTGACCGTAAAACAAGGAGACATGATGGCTATAATGGGTCCCTCGGGATGCGGAAAAACAACCCTCTTAAACATGATCGGCAACTTAGACAGACGATCGGCAGGAGAAGTAATAATAAACAACGTTGACACCTCCAAACTCTCTGACGCCCAAACAACGGAGTTCCGTCGAGACAATATTGGATTCATATTTCAACTTTTCAACCTCTTTCCATTCCTAACAGCTGTAGAAAACGTGGAAACCCCCTTGCTGCTCCGCGGCTTCAACTCAGGATTAGCAAGAGAACAGGCAAAAATGCTCCTCAGAGAACTCGGAATGGGAGACAGATTATACCACCTGCCCACAGAACTTTCAGGAGGTCAACAACAAAGAGTAGCTGTCGCCAGAGCCCTAATCAACAACCCCGCAATCATTCTTGGAGACGAACCTACAGGCGACCTAGATTCCAAAACCAGCGCCGACGTCATGAACCTCTTCCGCCGGATAAACAAGACAAACAAACAAACATTCGTTCTAGTCACTCATAGCCGATGGATCGCCGAACACTGCGATTACATCGTCCATATGACCGACGGCAAAATCTCAACAATCGAACAAGGACCATTCAAAAAACAAACGGAGGCAGAATAGTGAAAGCATACTTCGCTGCACTCATCGACAGATCAGTCGCTCAAGAAAACTCGAAACTATCCAGTAAACTGCAACGGGACCTTAAGAAAAAACTCAAGGTGCCTAAATCAAAAGTAAATTGCAAAATACACAACTCCTTCATCTTTTTAATGGCAGAGCGGACCAATAAAAAACCACTTGAACCGAAAACCGCAGAAGACGCAGAAACCATGCTGTCTGAACACCTGGATCAGTACTATTCAAAAAACAGTTCCAAACTCCAAAAAACCTTAGAAACCAAACAGGAACTAAAGGAAACAGCTCAAATAGTTAAAGACTTCCTCCACGAGATAGATCCCAAACTATCCAAAGTTTTTAGCCTGCGATTAAGAAACGTAGTTTCCAACCTTCCCACCGAACGCTACGAACTCCAATCCAAAAGCTTGATAGCGCTCTGGCACATAGACGAAGGAAACAAAGTGCAGTTCCGGCTTGGCGGACTTAAACCAGAAATTCTTCACACATCAACAATACAACCAGACCAAAATATAGAAGAGATAATTGACAAGCTTGCGTTGATTAACTTCTTCTGGATTTTCATCAACCCCACACTAACACGTTTGAACGAAATGAAACAAGTACTCGAACAGCTCAGTTTGGGTCTCCAAGGCACCCATCACCGAAGCGGCAACCCAAAAGTTCAAGCCAAACTCGAAATGTTCCTCCGCATTCTTCTAGCCAAACTAAGCGCCCTGCAAAACATGGAGAGAACCATCAGCAGCATCCTCAAACTATTCCGTGAACCCAAAGTATTCTGCACCAAACAAATCTTCAAGGAAACCTGCAAAACCCTCACCGATGCAATAAAGCAAGTGTCATGGAAAAACACCCAAACAAAACGCCAACTTATCGAAGTCCAAGGAAAAATCGAAGAATGCCAAGCACAACTGAAAGAATACATAGATGCAGACCAAAACGATGTAAAAACAATTCACTCACGCGACGAATTCAAACTCGAACTGCTAAACTTGGCTGAACTAAGCTCCGACCTATTCGTCGAAGCAGAACTACTGAAAATTTGGTTAGACTTCTTCGGTCAAGACCTACCATACTTCACCTACCAAAGGACTCTATTTACAAACCAAATTTCCCAAAACACACAGACATCAGCCGCAGACATCATAGCAGTTCGAGGAATAGTCAAAAACTACTACCTCGGACGAACAACTGTTTACGCCCTTAGAGGAGTCGACGTAGACGTAAAAGCCGGCGAATTCCTAGCTATTGTCGGCAACTCCGGAGCGGGAAAAACTACACTGCTGAACTGCATGGCAGGAATAGATGAACCTGACTACGGGCTTGTTCTCTTTAAAGGCAGAAACCTCCGCGAAATGACCGACCGAGAAAAATCCAAAGCTAGACTACTCGATATGGGCTTCATCTTCCAAAGCTACGCTCTGCTTCCACACTTCAACACTCGCGAAAACGTCGCATTACCAGCGGACCTCGCAGGCTTCAGCAAAGACCTAAAAAACAGAATAGAAAACTTACTCAAAGGCGTCGGCATCGACAAACAAGCCAAACAGTACCCAGCACAACTCAGCGGAGGACAAATGCAAAGAGTAGCAATAGCGAGGGCATTAACAAACAAACCGAAAGTGCTGTTCGCCGACGAACCAACAGGCGACTTAGACTCAGTGACTGGCAAACAAGTCATGGAGCTAATTAAAAAATTCCACGAAGAAACCAAAACCACAATCATAGTAATAACTCACGACAAGGAAGTAGCAAACTACGCAGAAAGACAGATATTTCTGGAAGACGGCGTAGTCACAGCGAGTCACCTCTAACATTAACTATTAGTTATATTGTTAGCGCGCGCTGTCTCAAGCTTTCACTTGAGTTATCTCCTTTTTTAAATATGTGATTTTTTGAATATTGGCGATATCTATTAAGAAATTTGAGAGACAAGGAAAAATATATTTTCAACGATGGTGGCGAAATCTCCCGCGCGTCCTTCCCTTTTTTCTTAGATTTAAAACTAAGTGGCCGAGGTGAGGTAGCCTCGTCGCAAGTGGCTATATCTCCATTCTCAACCACATTCCTTATTTTGTAGATTTTTTTCATGAATTGTAGGCAAAATCGCATGTGAATTTATAACAAAAATTTTTCCATCTGAAATCTATCCGTATGCCCCATCAAAATTTAAATTGTCCTCGCAAGTTCTCTCTAAGAAAAGAGAGAAAACAATGAAGCTACGCAACATTATCAAAGACGAATTTGCTTTTATGAGTGGCAACTTCCAAATTCTCGTTGTAAGCTGGATAATAATGGACATAGGCATGGAAATGCCCATTCCATACTTCCAACAATACGTGTATGCACTTGGCGGAGACATTTTTCCTATGGCTCTGGGAATAATTGGCTTCGCCAACTTCTTCATAATGGCATTCGTAGCCGTGCCAGGAGGCTTTCTCGCAGACAAATTCGGCAGACGATGGCTTATTACAACCATGACCTTCGGTGGAGCTCTATCCTTCCTATTCTTTGCGCTTGCGCCATTTTGGCAGATCACCCAATCATGGCACCTGATACTTATTGGTACAATCATCCAAAGTCTATGCCTCATATATCAACCAGCGTTGTTTGCCATGGTCCAAGACTCGCTCCCGCCAGAACGCCGAGGAGTAGGATTATCCATAATAAACATGATTCACGGAACAATGAACACTCCCGGGACAGTCATCGGAGGCATTCTTGTCGTAACACTAGGTTTGGTGGTAGGCATGCAAGCAGTTTATGTAACCGTATTGAGCCTATTCATCGTAGCAGCCATTTGGAGACTGAGATTAAAAGAAACAATGGCAAAAACAGAAAAAATACGCTTCAAATACTTCATATCACACTATCCTCAAGCCATCAAAGAGAGCCTAAGAGTTTGGAAGGTGGTACCCCGCACCGTCTTATACTTATTCATTGTCCAAGTCATTTCCATGTTTGCTCTAGCATTAATCACTGTTATAAATGCCATCTACGCTAAAGATGTCCTAAACATTTCACAAGACAAATGGTTTCTCACCTATATACCAATGCTACTAACAATGATTGTTGCATCATATCCCATAGGAAAAATTATTGACAAAATAGGCATGAAAATTCCACTTTTAACCTCTCCTTTTCTACTCATCGCTTCAATGCTGCTATTCATTAACGGCAACATCCTAACCGTGACAATTTCCATGGTCTTGTTCGGCTTAGTTAACATGCTGATTATGTCTGCAGGCATGGCCCTCTCCGCATGCCTAGTTGAACCAAAAAATAGAGGAAAAATCGCGGGTGGCGTCAACTTTGTCGGCTATATCCTAACTGGAATAGGAATGCTAATAGGCAATTTCTTTTACAATATAACGCCTGAGCTACCAATCTATATGACAATAGCAGTAGCCATTCCAATGATTCTAATAATCTTTTTCCGAATACCCGAACCGAAGGAGGAAGAAAGAAAATTCTGATTTACTTTTGGAGCAAAATAATACGAACTATGAAAGTAATGATTTAAAAGCAAATGAGGCAAAAAGGGTTTTACGGATAAAATAGTGATTTACTCTTTGATTGTTAAAATGAGCTTGGCTGATACTCTCTTTCTGTTTATCATAAGCTTATAATGACTTCTGCATGGTAAAATCTTTGATATTTGAGGTAGCCTCGGTGCAAGTGGAGATATCTCCCGCTTAAATTCCATTTCTGGCTATTACTTTTTTTCTTCCGCAACTCTTCCCCTTTTTGTTGAGTGCGCGCGTTATTATCAGAGAAAGCTAAAATCGATACTCCTACTGCACGCATGTAGGAGGATTCATTTTAATTTTAGAAATTTAGTCTTCTTCTATAAAGAAATACTATAACAAACCTTCATATGGTTATAAATAGAGTTATAACTGAATTCTTTTTATAATTAGGTGGGAGAAAAATGAAGGGAATTTCTACGCTAGCGATCGTTTTTACGATGTTTATAGTAATACTTCATGTAACATTAATTCAAGTAGCACCAATCAATGCGCAGATTCCAGAGTATTATTTGTCGGTGAATATTATTGGAAGCGGCGTTGTTGCAGT
>CAZJQR010000068.1:0-220 GCA_964548345.1 uncultured Candidatus Bathyarchaeia archaeon
CGCCATCCGAGAATCTAAGACTTTCTGGCACATAATCACATCTATACGGTTGTGAAAAAACTACGCGCGCGCAAAAACAACTGTTTTTCAACACATACATACTGGATGTACTCGCTAATGGCGGGCTCGTATCGCACACTTGCGCATAAACTTGCCAAATGTGCGAATCGCACTCAAGATCCAAATCATCCTAAGGTCTTCGGGGCCAGAGTCGTCATCG
>CAZJQR010000068.1:230-11828 GCA_964548345.1 uncultured Candidatus Bathyarchaeia archaeon
GAATAAAACTCTCCATTTTCACACGTTTAAACTTTAGGTTAAGCGTTTTCTCTGAGTCCTAGCTTTATCATAATAATTTTTAACTTAGAAGTGGCATAGTAATAGGTGAGGGTGCATTTGTGGCTAAAGCTAAACTTGCCCTCGAATGTCCTTATTGTAACTGGATTTTTGAAGCTGCGCCTCCAGATAAGATTCATTCCGCATATTCCTTTGAAAAGCCTTTGAGAAGCAGTTTTCACGGTGAAGTCATCCAACAAAATCTTGTTTGCCGAAACCCCAAATGCAAGAAAGCATTCACGGTCTACTGGTATGCGCCACTTGACTATTTCAACAGAGTCTAAGCAGCCGCCTTCCCCTTTTTTAGCCTTGAACCGTCCCGCTGTTTCCGCAGCGTTTCTGTGAAGGAAGCAAAAAAAGAGTAGAATTCAACAGCTTAAAATAATTTAGAGTGATTTTAAATTATCAATTTAGTTCTGCGTGGTGACTAAATGGAAGATTTCTCAAACGAAGCTTACTACCAGTTTTTCTCAGCCTTAGCAAATCGGGCACGCTTAGCTATAATTGACGTTCTAAAAGAAGACGCCAAAACCCTCTCCGAAATTTCAACCGCCCTAAAGCACAAACCAAAAGTCGTACAGGAAAACCTCAAGGTGCTGGAACACTGCATACTAATCCTCTCAGAAGGCTCCGGAAAAGAGAAGCGTTACACTTTGAACAAAGAGGTTCTAGAACCTCTCTCCGAGCTTTTGGCTTTTCACACCAGCAAACATTGCCCCGGATTAAAAGAATGCATACCAGAAGAAAAACTCAGGGAGTATATGAAGCAAGAAGCAGCAAAAACAACGTACATAGAACATGGGTAGCCTGCCGGAGCACTTCGCGTGTGCAGACCCTGCAGCGGCATGAACAAAAAAAGGAAAGTGGCTCTTGTGTTTTGGTTTTCTCTACTTTATCGGTACTTTCTTTTTCTTTTTCGGCACTTTTTTCGGAAGAACAAGCTCGAGAATCCCGTTCTTCAGGTTCGCTTCCGCGTTTTCAATCTTGACTTCTTCGGGCAACGCCATTCTCCTGTAAAACGACTCTGATGACCGCTCTTTCCTGACGTAACCTTTCGTCTCTTCGTCCTGCGCCGTTTCTCTGCACCCAGAGATTTCCACCGCGCTGTCCCACACGTTAATTTCTATCTCTTCGTTCTTGAAGCCAGGTACTTCAGCGGTCATAACATACTTGTCTCCCTTGTCTTCTAAGTCAATCGCGGGCATTCTCGTTTCCATTTCACGCGTCATCGGAAGTTCTGAAGGCCAAAGAAGGTCTTTAAAGTCCCTTCTGAACCTTTCAAAAGCCCTGTCGAATTCCATCCAGAGGTCAGAGGACTGGTACGGTTCAAGAATGGATGGTGGCTTCTGTTTAGGTGTTATCGGAACAGTCTCTTTTTTCTTCGAAGCGGTTTTCTTTTTACTTTCATGTTGGACCAAAATTTCTCACCAGTTTATAATGGAAAAACGCTTTCGTTTAAAATTTTGTGACTGTGCAGCGATAACAACAAGGCGGCTTATTTACAGTTTGACGGTGACTTCGAGTCCGTCCACGCCCACGGGAACGTATTTGCTGCTGTACTTTCCTGAGTTTCTCACATAATCTAAATAATTCACCATCTGTTTGGCGAAAATTCCCGCGTTGTCCGCAACTATCACAGTGCTCTTACGCAGCTTATTTTCAGCCAGTTGCAAATAATCCAAGTACTCGGTTTTCTCAGCGTCAATGAAGACAAAGTCGAAAACGCCTTTCAGCTGGGGTATTACTTTAATTGCGTCACCAGTTATTACCTCCACTTTTGGAGGTGTCTCTGCCTCGCGTATGTTTTCCTCAGCTGCTTTTGCTTCATCCGCATGAATCTCTATGGTGATTACATGGGCTGTTTTGTCTAGTTTTTTACCCATTAGGATAGCGGAGTAGCCTATTAACGTGCCAACTTCTAAGACGCGTTTTGGTTTGGCTTTTCTGACTTCTTCGGCTAGAACCTGCCCTTTTTCTGGACCCACAATCGGCAGAAATTCGTTATGTGCCTTTTTTTCGATTTTTCGCAGTATTTTATCCGCCTTATTCAAATTTTCCCACCCAATCACGGGTTGTTTTATCGGGTCCTGATCTTGATGCTGCATTTTTCACGGCACTTTGAGCTTATCTAAGAATCGCTGTTGCAACTTGGCAAGTTTAGGCGCGATGACTTGCTGGCAGTATGGCTGATTTGGATGCTTCTTGTAGTAGTCTTTGTGGTATGTTTCAGCCTTGTAAAAAACCTTTAAGGGCTCTACTTGCGTAACGATTGGCGCATCCCAAATTCCTTCTTTCTCCAGCTCCGCGATAACTTTTTCAGCCGTGGCTTTTTGTTCTTTATTATGATAAAAAATAGCTGAACGGTATTGAGTTCCAACATCAGGACCCTGCCGGTTAAGCGTTGTTGGGTCGTGTGAAGCAAAGAATATTTCCAGAAACTCTCTGTAAGAGATTACATTGGGGTCAAAAGTTATCTGCGCAGCCTCAGTGTGCCCAGTGGTTCCCGTAGAGACCTGCTCATACGTGGGATTCGGCACTGAACCGCCGGTATAGCCAGGTTCAACTTTCTCTACGCCTTTAATTATACTGAAAGCCGCTTCAGTGCACCAAAAGCAGCCTCCAGCAAGCGTTGCAACTTCTTTTGCCTTGTTTTTCACAGGTTCCTCATTCATAAGATTCCATCAACTTTTTTCTTAAGGACTGTACGTTTCCATAGTTTGTGTTGGGAGTTAGACCATATTGTTCACGTGACGCTCGCACTTAATACTTTGTGGATGTCACGATGTAGTCACAAGAAACGGCGGCTTCAGCGGAACGTTTTTACTCTCCGTGCTCGTTTTAGCCGTTGTCGAAAGGCATGTTCACATCCAACTTTGGTGCCTAAAGTGAACGGTGGGAGCAAAAACTTGTGCTACGCAAGATTAAGGTAACGCCTTTAGCGGCGGAAAGTTTCGGCGTCAGGTCCATGTGCACGTTAGTTGAAACGCCTGATGTGACTCTGCTCTTGGACGCTGGAATTTCGCTTTGCCCATACCGATTCAGTTTGCCACCTCATCCTACAGAATTCAAAACAATTAGCAAGCTTCGGAAGCGCATCGCGGAAGCCGCTGACAAGGCGGAAGTGGTTACAATCAGCCATTACCATTTTGACCATCACACGCCTTCCTACGAGGATTGGCTGGTTAACTGGACTGAAGCACGAGAAACGGCACGGCAGATTTACCAAGGCAAAACGGTGCTGATGAAGAATCCGCGGGAGAAAATCAACGCTAGCCAAAGGAAACGGGCTTGGCTTTTCCAGAAGACAGGCGGCAAACACGCCAAGGCGCTGGAGACCGCAGACGGCAAAACCTTCACGTTCGGAAAAGAAACCATATTGCGTTTTTCAGAAGCCGTTCCTCACGGACCTGACGATTCCATGCTCGGCTGGGTTGTCATGGCCCTTGTTGAATGCCAAGATGAGCGGTTTATGTTTGCGCCAGACGTTCAGGGTCCAATGTCCACGCACACGTTTGAGCTGATTAAGGCGGCAAAGCCGCAGGCTATTATGGTTGGTGGACCACCATTCTACCTTGGCGGCTTCAAAGTTGACGAAGCTCAGTTGCGGTTGGGACTGAAGAATCTGACCGCCGTGGTTGAAAGTGTGCCGGTGACCGTTTTGGAGCATCACGCCTTAAGAGATGAGTCATGGCAGCAGAGAACACGACAGGTTTACGATGCAGCCTCTGAGCGTGGGCATAGGGTTATGACTGCTGCCGAGTTCGCTGGTCAAGAAAATGACTTTCTGGAGTCGAAGCGGAAAATGCTTTATGTTGAAAATCCGCCGCCAAAGGAGTTCGAAAAGTGGATGCAGAAAGGTTTGACGGAGAAAAGCCACGTTAAACCGCCGATTTAGGAGTGCTGCCAAGTTAGGATAAGCCTGGTAGAACGTAGGATGGAAAAGGCTATAATTGAGAATTTGAATCTGATATGGGTAACTTTGAAAGGATAGTGTGTGAATGGAGGAAGAGAAAAAGACTTGGAATTCAGAAAACTTTGACCAGTTGATGAAGGAAAGTCACGCTGAGTTATTGAAGTTGAGAGTTGAACTGCAAAACTTGATGGTAAAGTTTGGTTTACGCGCGTTAAAAACGTATCAAGCTGCTAGAAACGAACCGTTAAGACCCAACGAAATCGCCGCTTTGGTTAAGTACGAAATCGAAAACGCAATCCACGACGTTTCAGAGCAGGACAGCAAGGACGCGATAATCAAACAGGCCAAACTGGAATGGGAAAAACAGCATAAAACCGAATAAGTGTCAACAAGACCCAGCTTGGGAAAAGCAGTCAGAGCCAACAGGGCATTCAATCTTCGTATAAGTTAAATTTGAGCCTAACCAGTGTTGTATGCTTCACGTGTGCCATTTTCCATTATCGCAATAAGTTATATACTCCATGTTGTTTACATTTATTGGACACGGGAATTTAAATGAGCAAAAGGGATCCTAACATCAAAATCCAAAACATAGTAGCTTCAGTATCCCTAAACCAAAAGATAAACCTGCAGGAAATAGTGGAAAAATTCCCTCAAACCGAGTACAACCCAAGCGTGTTTCCCGGACTAGTTTTTCGCCTTAAAAAACCTAAAACCGCTACTTTGATTTTTGGAACAGGCAAGATGGTTTGCACCGGCGCGAAGTCAGAGAAGGAATCCCGTAGCGCCGTGGAAAAAGTCGTCAAAGAACTCAGACACCAAGGAATTAAAATAATGGAGAAGCCCGTGGTCACCATTCAAAACATTGTGGCTTCCGCAGCGCTAGGCGGAGAAATAGACCTTGAAAGCCTCGTGTACAAGCTCAACAGGGTCATGTATGAACCCGAGCAGTTTCCTGGAGCCGTCTACAGAATGGACGAAATGAAAGTGGTTTTCCTAATCTTCTCAGCTGGAAAGCTGGTGTGCGTGGGCGCCAAGAAAGAAGAACAAGTGTACGCGGCAGTTGACAAAATCCAAAAACTGCTCGAAGAAAAAGAGCTAATCTACTACCCCGAAGAATAAGCCCTACTTCATTCTTCTGCGAACCGCCGGATTCTCGTCTGCAAGCCGCTTAAGCGCCATCTCAAAAGTCTCATCCCGAGCCAACTCCTTCTTTACGAAAACTCCTGTTCTGCCAACCTCATCTCGCTTCAAAAGCGCGTGAACACGGTCCAGAACCGTTTCCGCAGACACCCCAAGGCGCTTAGCCACGACCTCTTCACGACCGATAATGCTGCTTTCCACATGCCCTTTTGTTGTAGGCTCAATCAGCATCAACCGCTTGTCCGCACCTGCCACGCGAGTGCTTACTTTCAGCTCTTGGAGGTTTATTTCACCGCCGAACCTGTAGAATTCGCGTTCCACCCGTCGCATGCACATTAAGGGAAAAGAAACACTTGCCCCAGCGTCCACTTCGATGTACGCTTTCATAGCGTAGTTCGGCGTGGCCTGAATCAGCAACCGCGCGTTAATCTGCAAACCTGCTCTCTCTAAAGCTGTTTCTACGAGGAAGGAAGATTGCGGCTCCGCTATGAAAACGTCGATGTCGCTGTCTTTGTTCACGTCGCCTCTGGCTGTGCTTCCATGCACCAGCGTGCGCAGGTGGAAGCCTTCTAAAGCGGTCATTATCCGCGTGGCTTTTTCTCGAAGTTCATCCAGCAAACTCCATCGTGCGCTGTCATATGCTACTTCTCTGAAGTCGGGGCGTCTTGTTGGCTTCAAAGCCAAAAGAATCATCTCTTTTTAAGAAGTATTAGTACATGGTTTATTAGTAGTATGCCAGTCAAACATTACACCGTGAAAACTCAATGAGCAAGAACGCTGCCTCGTCTATGTGCACTGCATGTAAAAGCAACAAAGCTTTCTTTCTTAGACCTTACTCTGGCGAAAAACTTTGCAAAAAATGCTTTGTTGAATCCATTGAAGCCAAAGTTAGAGGTGCCATTGGCAAATACCGGATGTTCGGTTTCGACGACAGGATAGCTGTGGCGGTTTCAGGCGGAAAGGACAGCATAAGCCTGTTGCATATAATGGCTAAAACCGAGCGTGCCCATCCTAAGGCTTCGCTTGTGGCGGTGACCGTGGACGAGGGAATCAAGGGCTATAGGGACGAAGCTTTGGCGATTGCAGCGGGAAACTGCGAAACACTGGGGATAGAGCATCACGTGGTATCGTTTAAGGAGCTTTTTGGCTTCACGCTTGACGAAATAATCAGCCGCGCTGGGTCACAAGGTGAGAGGGAGCTGACGTCGTGTGCTTACTGCGGGGTTTTGCGGCGGAGGGCAATTAACGTGGCTGCACGCGATGTGGGCGCGGATAAGGTTGCGACGGCGCACACGTTGGATGATGAGGTTCAAACGGGCTTGATGAACATTTTCCGCGGTGACCTTTTGCGTTTGGCTAGAGAGAAACCCGTGACTGATGAGGTGCATCCGCGGCTGGTGCGGAAGGTTAAGCCTCTCTGTGAGATTCCAGAGAAAGAAAGCACTTTGTACGCTTATGTTAAGCGAATCAGGTTTCAGGATACGCCATGCCCTTACGCTTCAGAAGCCCTGCGGAACGATATTCGCGCCATGCTTAACCGAATGGAAGAGAAGCGCGCTGGAACAAAATTCGCGGTTTTCAAGTCAATAGAGCGTATAAGACCTGCGTTGGATGGGCTCGTGGAGGAAGGCGAGTTCAGCGAGTGCGTTGAATGCGGGGAACCTGCGTCTTCGGGTTTGTGTAGGGTTTGTGAGCTGCTGAGACAGCTCAGTTGACCTTATTCGCGGCTGAAGCCTTTTCTGCTTTTGATGTTCCGCAGCATTTCGGAGGCTTCAAAGGCGTTTTTGGCTGAGGCGACTTTTTTGGCTCTTCTCACGTCCACGCGTGTGCCGCAGTAGGGGCAGGTTCTTGTTTTTTGGCTGTCTGCCGCTAGGAATAAGCCGCCGCATCGGGTGCATACGATGATTAAGGTTGTTGCCATGCGTGTGTGCCTCCGAAAGACTTTACTGCAAGTCTCCAATTTGCGTCTCCCGCATAATATCCCTTTTTCTTTTTTGGATTAAATTTTAATCTTTCTCTCTCTCTTGCGTTTGCGTGCACCTCCGCCCCCGCCCGCGTGCGTGAATAATGTCTGTCTGTCACTGCCTGTCCGTCAGTCACCCAGTCATATAAAAAGCAATAGATAAACGAACAAAGAGTTATGGAAGAGCGTGCGATATGGAGTATAACAACAGAATCTTTAGTTTAGTAAAATATCCTGAGTCTCTTTTTATACCTATTTGTTGTCTAAGCAATGTAGACCATATCCATACGCTTAAAACCAAGTATAGAGAATAGTATTCTATGGCTTTAAAATGTCAAAAATAGAGAAAAGAAAAGAAAAAAAGACTGAGTCTGACCCATTAATTAATACTACAGATAATACCACAGATAAAGCGCGCGCGCTAAGTAAACTTAAGGAAGAGTTATTCGCTGATATCATACCTGTGGAATCAATAAAGAATACGAGGAAAGGAAAAGAACCTAAATACTCTAATCTAACAGCTGCTATAAAGCTAGTTGGTAAGATGTCAAGAAATGCCTATAGATTAAACCTAGAGAAAGTGTTCCAATTAGAGAACTTTAGTAATCTAGATCCGAAAGAGAAGAAAGCATTGGTAAGAAAGGTCTATCCAATACTTGATCGATATTTAAAGCAATTTGCACGTACACATGGCTATGATCTATCTAAGAGAGAAGTAAAGAAGACCAAACAAGGAAAAGAGATCATCATTAAAGGAGTTAAGATGGCTACACTTCCAGAGTATACTAAATTTAAGAAAGAAACTATTAGTATGAGACTAGTAGGATCTGATATCTACCTAATCAAGCAGAGTGATATACCAATTGAATAAATATATTAGATAGCTATCTGTATATTGCATGAGTAGAACATGTCCAACGATGAAAATACGGATCTTTTGCTTGGTTTGGGTTTGAGTCTTAATCAGGCAAGGGTGTACTTAGCGATACTTAAGCTGGAAAGAACTACGGTGGGACAGGCAGCGAAGTTTTCAAAAGTGCGCAGGGAAGACGTTTATAGGATTCTGCCGGCACTCGAAAAAAAAGGTTTGATTGAAAGATTGCTATCTAAACCAATTGAGATTCGGGCTACTCCTATTTCGGATGCCTTAAGCTTTCTAGTGGCAGAAGAA
This sequence comes from uncultured Candidatus Bathyarchaeia archaeon, assembly GCA_964548345.1. Lineage (GTDB taxonomy): Archaea > Thermoproteota > Bathyarchaeia > Bathyarchaeales > Bathycorpusculaceae > SG8-32-3. Next base: position 8,478 of record CAZJQR010000068.1, read on the forward strand.
AAAACCAAGTCTGATGATCGTTTAACGAGGATGCGAAGCAGAGTCCAAAAGTTGTCTCTTAAAGATTGGAAACAGCCTCTTCCTGGAGAAGCAAGTATCTACATACTCATAGCAGAAAAGAAAGCAATCTTAGCAAAGACTTCAAGACTGATTAGAAACTCGAAAAAAGAAGTCGCGTTGATTGCAGACAAGGCAAGAATCATACCGGTTTTGTCTCGGTTTTCAGATGAATGTAAGAGGGCAATAAATAAAGGGGCTCAGATTCGACTGATCTTTGAAGGAGACCACCCGGACGCTTTGCTCAAAGAAAAAGTGAAAAAACTCATCGATGGCACGTCTGTCCACATCAAATTTCATCGTGAACCTTTGAATCACTTCATAATGTCCGATGACAAGGAAGCATTAATTACCACCTCTAAAGAAAGCGGGTTAGGCGAGAGTCCTTCTCTTTGGACAAACAACAGCAACCTCATAGGCGTGCTAAGAACAAGTTTTGAATCCGACTGGAAAAAAGCTGAAGACTAACCTGAAGCAATCATTTCTTTTCTATTTATATTCGCTATTCCAAAATTCCTATTCTTGGAATCCAGTCTTTCTTTTCGTTTCTCAGGTACTTCGCAAACAATAATGCTTCTTCATTAATCAGAGTGTCTAATGTTTGTTTTTAGCGCGCGCGCTTTGAAAAGACTATTCAAACTTTCAACTAGACTATCAGCTTCATATTCGCAAAGATGTATTCTCTTACCCATCTTTAGACGCATCATGAAATCTGTGACAACGACAAAATCTTTCTTCCGTAGGTTTTGCCCTCTGTCAATCAGATAATCATCAATCAGGTATCGATAAACATCTTGAACGTCACAAACCAAACTGGGTTTACCGTGCTGTATGCTGTGTAAAAAGCCTGAGTACGGTTCAAGCTTAGCCTTCAAAAGTGCCTTATGTACTCTGCACCGCAAGAAGTAATAGGCAAAATTAAAAACGTTGTTCAACCCGTCATAAGCGCGCGCTACTGGAACGTAATAAAATCATGTTAGCGAATCAAGCTTTTTACATATATATCTGTATATATACAACACCGTTTTATAGTGTTTTAGGCTTGTTTTTGACACATGTGTCACTATCTTAACATGTTTTACCCAAAGCTATAATTTTGTGTAAAAAGAAGAAAATAAAAGCCCGCGGAAAAAGCAATAGAAAGACTTTTCCCCGAACAGTTAGATAACGTTTAGGGAAGATGAGCGTGTAATGAGCGGGGCGAGACCGAGATCTAAGCAGCGTTTATTGGATATAGCGTTGAAGTATTTCAAGAAGGAAGGCTACAAAATCAACCATGAGAGCAGTGTTCTTGAGGGTTACAGTGGCATTTCCCGCAAGTTTGACCTTATCGTCCAGAAGGGCAAGACGGAGCAGGGAGTGTTAATACGCGACTGGAACCGGACGATAGGCGTCAACGTGATTATTGGGTTGGACACGGCTTCAGATGATGTTGGCTTGTCAAACCCGATAATTATCGGCGAAAAGTTCAGCGACCACGCCAAGTCTTATTCGAACAGGCGCAAGATCACGCTGTTGACGCGGCAGAAGATAGCTATGAGCCTCAGGTGAAGCCGCTTAGATTTTCAAGTACTCGCCGATTAAGCCCTTTTTTTCCAGTATGCCCAGCCAGTCCACGCCGTTTGCAGAACACTTTTTCCGTTTTTCTAAAATCGCTAGTACCTCACGTGCTACGTTTGCCGCTGTCCTGCCCGTGACGTCCAGTTCGCACACTTTTTCTTTCTCTTGCTCGCTGAAGGCTTCAACGAGGCAAACATCAAGGATTTCAGAGGCGAGGTTCTCCCATAGCTTAGCGCCTGAAAAGCCGCGTTTCTCCATGAACTTGCGCAGCTCTATAGGGTTTCGGCGAAGAACAAAGACCCGGGTCACATAGGGTTTTGGGACGATTGCGGCGGCGTAGTGTCCGTCAACGATGATGCTGCTTTTTTCGGTGGCGTTTATGGTTTCCGCGATTTTTGTGCGCATTTTTTCTTCGTTTATGATGTTGGTGTTTCTTTGTTGGTCTTCGCCAAGGATTAAGCCGTGCTTGTTGGCGAATTCGGTTAGGTTAATGTACAGCGCGTCCAGTTTTGCGGCGAGGTGCTTGGCGACCGTGGTTTTTCCGACGCTGGGTGTGCCGGTTATGAGGATGACGCGTTTGCTCATGTTTTTTCTATTGAGGCGAAGCGGATAGTTATTGCTTGCGCCTGTTTTTGGAGGGTTGGAAAAACAATTGGTGTTTTTTCGTAATTTCTTGTTGTTTTTTTGGCTTTTCTAGACTCTGATTATATGGGTGAATATCATTGATATGCCTAGAACAATAGTGGTTTCACATGTACATACGAGAAACAAAAGATGCTGACCTAAACGACATACTATTCGTTGAACGTGAAGCCTTCAATTCCAGCAAAGAAGCTGATCTGACAAAGAACCTGTTAGCTGACCCCACCGCAAAACCGCTCCTATCGCTCATGGCGTTTACTGCGGGTCAACCTGCAGGGCACATCCTGTTCACCAACACGCGCCTTTTGGGCAGTCCCCGCAAAGTTGCGGTTTCGTTTTTGGCTCCTCTGGCAGTCGTACCTAAGTTTCAAAGGCAGGGCGTCGGCGGCAGCCTCGTGAAGAAGGGATTAGAGCTTTTATCGAAATCAGGTGTTGAATTAGTCTTTGTGGTGGGGCATCCAGCGTATTATCTGCGACACGGGTTCACACCAGCAGGCAAACTCGGATTCGAGACGCCTTATCCAATTCCTGAAAACCACGCTAACGCATGGATGGTTCAAGCGCTTCGTCCAAACGTAATTGGCTCCGTGTCTGGCAAAGTGATTTGCTGTGACGCGTTGAACAAACCTGAACTCTGGCGAGAATAATAGAATAATCGCCTGAAAAGGGTATAGTGCTCTGCGGCGCCCCCTCCCCTTATCTAGGGGCGGAATTCAACGGCTATGTTTATTGGTTGCGGATGCGCATTTTATTGTGGGCTGGCGAGTTGGTGTGTGGCTGTCGGACCCGTTTGGGTCTGAGGAAACTCCGCCCACGTGTAGAATTGCAGTCCCTTCGGGGATAAGGCGAGAGCCTTGGCTACGGAGCAGAAACGACACGTCCACCCGGACTTGGCGATGAGGCATGCGTAATGTCGAGTGTGCTGGGCTGGAACGGTGAAACGGCCGTCCTGCAAGTGGAAAGGGCAAACAGACGCTGATGAGGAATCTACCTGAAAGGCGCGGGTAGCCCGATTAGCCGAATGCCACAGTCAACAAAAGGCGGGTTACGTCCAACACACCAGCCTATTTTACTAACCCCACTAGCTCTCAT
>CAZJQR010000069.1:0-11757 GCA_964548345.1 uncultured Candidatus Bathyarchaeia archaeon
GTATCATCACGCCCTGCTGGCCTGTTAGACCTTTGGCCTTGCAAACTTCAAAGAAGCCTTCAATCTTCTCGTTTACCCCGCCTATGGCTTGAACCTCGCCTTTCTGGTTAACCGACCCAGTTACCGCTATGCTCTGCTTTATTGGCAGTCCAGAGAGGGCTGAGAGTATGGCGTACAATTCGGTGCTTGAGGCGCTGTCACCTGCCACTCCGCCATAACTTTGTTCAAAAACAAGACGCGCTGAGAGACTAAGCGGTTTATCCTGGGCGTATTTCTCATTCAGGTAGCCGCTTAAGATTAAAACACCTTTGGTGTGGATGGGTCCGCTCATTTTGGCTTCTCTTTCAATGTCAATTACGCCTTCTCGACCTAAGCCTATGCTTGCCGTTACGCGGGATGGGCTGCCGAAAGCGAAGTCGCCGAGTCCCATAACGGATAACCCGTTCACCTGCCCAATTTTTTCTGTGTCTGTGTCAATAAGCAGCACATCTCTGCTGATCATTTCTTGGATTTTTTCTTGGGTGAGCTTTGATCTGTATATTTTCTCTTCGATGGCTTTTATGACATGGTTTTCCTTCACCACATCCGATTTCTCTTGAGTAGTGTAAAAATTGGCTTCGCGGATGATGTCGCCGACTTCAGCAAACCTCGTAGAGAGCTTCTGTTGGTCCTCAGCAATCCTTTGGCTGTACTCTATCAGTTTGGCTAATCCTGACTGGTCAAGATGCTTCAGGTTTTCTTTCTCGCATATAGTGCAAACGAAAGCGGCGTATTTCTTCACGTTTTCTTCTGTGCGCGCCATAGTCGTGTCGAATTCAGCTTTAACCTTGAAGAGCTCTTTGAAATCGGCGTCTAATATGAATAATTGCTGATAGAGGTATGGGTTGCCGATGAGGATTACTTTGACGTCTAGAGGAATTGGCTCAGGTTTCAGGCTTTTGGTGCTGATGAAACCGTACCGTTCCTGCGGCTCTTCGATAACAATGTTTTTGTCTCTGAGGGCTCTTTTCAAGCCTTCGTAGGAGAAGGGGTTTCGAAGCAGTTCCTCAACTGGGATGATTAAGAATCCGTTATTCGCCTTGTGTAGAGACCCTCCGTGAATCATGGTGAAGTCTGTGACTAGAGCGCCGAATTGCGCTTCCTTCTCTGTTCTGCCGATAAGGTTTTGATACGTGGGATTGAACTCCATCACAACTGGTGCACCCTTACAATCTGAGTTGTCAACAACCACGTTTACCGCGTACTTTCTGAATTCAGCCTCCCTCATCCAAGGAACTGGAAAGGGCATGCGCTGTTGAGGTTCACCTCGCTTTATGAATTGAGACAGATTATCCAAAATGTCATTCTGCACGTTCTTCAAGTAAGCAGTAATCTCCGAGTTGTCAGAGTATTTGTCAATTAAGTCTTCCACCAAATGACCTATGGCGTAAAGAGCAATATCTCTGTTAAGCTTCTTAATCTCCTCGCGGATTTTCCGTTCCATGTCTAAAAACTGGCGCATCGTGTTTCTCAGTTCCGCTTCCAGCTTTTCCCTTTTCTCTTGAATCTTGGATTTTGTCTGCGGAGGCAGGCTTAACATTTCTTCTTGGGAAAGCGGCTTACCATCAAGCACAGGGATAAGCAGCAGACCTATGGGTGTGCTTTGAATGACGAAGCCCTCTTGTTGAGCCTTCGCGTTCAGTTTATCGATTAAGTCTTTCCTTTGTTTTTCCAGCTCTCGTATTGTTGCTTCTCGTCTTGAGTCGTAATCGTCGCTTTCAAAAGCTTTTGGAAGCGCCGTTCGTATGTTTTCGATAAGATTCTTCGCGTCATCTCGGAACGCCTTGCCTTTTCCCGCGGGCAACTGTATTGCCTTCGGTTCGTACTGGTTAGAAAATTTGTTCACGTAGCACCAGTCAGGAGGCACAGGTTTGTCTCTGGCTATTTCTTCCACGAAATTCTTAACTGCCGTTTTTCTGCCGGTTCCTGGATAACCTGCCACATAAATGTTAAATCCATGGTCCTTAATGCCTAAGCCGAACTTCAATGCTCTGACGGCTCTCTCTTGACCGATTATCTCTCGGATAGGAACCAAGTCCTCGGTTGTCTCGCAACGTATAAACTTGGCGTCACATACTTTTCTGAGGCTTTCTGGAGGCAACTCATTTACCAAAATTTAACCCAATCTCCTTACCACTTTACTTAACGCGTCAGTTTTATAGTCTTCGGTCGATTAAAAAGCTTGAATAAACCGTTGTATAACTTCTTTGTTTCTAACTTCAGGGTGGAACAGCACCCCATAAGTGTTTTTCTGCTTATGTTTTATGGCGTGAACACACTTTGCGGATTCAGCCAACACCTCAAATTGGTTGGAAGGCACGACTGCGTAATTGTGTAACGCGTACACTTTGGATGCTGAAGAAAACAACTGGTTCGCCTTCAACGTGGCTATTTCTGTCATTCCTATCTCACGGCACTTCTTTAAGCGCCCACCAAAAACTAAACCGGCAGTTTGCATGCCGGCGCATATGCCTAAAACTGGTTTGTTGCAGTCTTTTATCCATGTGAACCGCGCTGTCTGGTCCAGAGTCACGGTGTTCTTCATTGCGCTGCCGGAGAGTATAATCTTATCGTAACTGTTCAGGTTCTTTTCGTTTACTTCAAGGTAATGTTTAACGACGCATTTCTCCAGTTCCTCAGCGACGGCTACGATGGGCAGGACAAACTCGGAAAACCCAAAAGGGTTCTTCAAAGAGTTCATGTCAACAACAAGAATCATTTTTCCGTCAACCGCGCCTGTTTAATCCTGAAAACTCCAGAGTTGCCCTTTGCTTCCACTTCACTGTTCAGAACTTCGATTTTCTTTTTGAATAAAGTGGCATCTAAGACAGTGGTTTCTATTTCGCCGCCTTCGCCTGACGGACTTAAGCCGTACTCTCCGCTGAGCGCCACCAGCTTTGTTATCATGTCTTCGTCTATTTGTTTTCCAAGCCATGTATTGTCAAGAGGATAAGCGAAAACTCCTGAGATTATGGCTTTGAAGCCTTCAGACACGATTTCTTCTAAAAGTGCTTTCTGGTTTCTCTTCCAAAGCGGGTTAAAACACCAAACGCCTAAGCGGTTGCATATGCATTGGATTCGCGCGGCTTGATAAACAGATTCCACTGCCCCCGTGACAACGCCTTCTACTTTAAAATCCTTCATTGCCTGCGCTACTGCTGCTTCCAAGTCTTTAAGCTCCTCTTCAGGCTTCCCTTCCGTCGCCTTATTTATCAGTGGCAGACCTAAGGCTTCGGCTTGAAGCGTTGTTACGTCTATGTTTGGCGTGTGGAACATGTAGCTCTCTTTGTTTTCAGAAACGAGAGTGATTAGGCACACGACTTCTTCCTTTTCTGCGGCTTTGTGCAGGGCAAGCGTTGAGTCTTTGCCGCCTGAAAATAGAACCCCGAGTCTCATCGTTTATCCATTAAACAGAAGCCCGCTTATATATGCTGTGACCGTTTATTCCGAGAGTTTATTTTTGTAGCCAGTCTGATAACTGCACTTCGTTGGTGTTTCCAGTTTTTCTAAGAGACACTATTCCTCTGTCAGCCAATCGCGCGAGTATCCTGTGTGTTTTAAGCCTGCTAAGTCCCGCTTCTTTTCGTATGTACTTCTGGAGGTATTTGCCGTCGTGGACTGTTAGCGCTTGGATGACGTTGCGTTCCTCATCTGTTAGGGTCTTCACGATCGCCTCGTAAGCCGTCGCGCCGTTTTCAGCGGGAAGCTGTTCGGGACTCGTTGCCTTGCTGGTGGTTTTGATTTCTGGAAACGCAAGAAAGTACGCCAAGCCGCCTACGCCTACTATGGCAACGCCGATTAACACCACAAACGCCACGTTGAAATAGGGCAAAGCTGGGTTCTGAACTGGTGTTCCTGTGCCTTCCATCATGCTGCTCATCCAGTTTGACGGGTAGGGCGAAGCCGCAAAAACGTAGAAGCCTGTTACAATCAGAATTGTCAATGAGATAAGTGAGCCAATTAGAAGTGCTATGAAAATGTTGATTTTTCGCATATATATCTAAAAAAGAGTCATCTCCGATTTAAACATGTTGTTGCGGCAAGCCCCATTTCCATGATTAAATACGTGCTAACGTGTTTAAAAAACCGTTTCAAAACTGTTTCAGTTTTGTTTCAGCGAACTATCTTAAGAGGCCATAACACAGTTATATTCGAGGTGAATGAATGAACACAGGAAAATTGGTCCTCGCCATCGGACTTGCAGTGATAGCAGCTGCGTTACTAACCGCCTCAGTGTTCGCCTTCATGGGCGCACAAGGCACCTACAGCCCCTACGGAATCAACACCAACGGAGCATATTCAAGCGGAATGATGGGAGGCGCGTACAGCGCTCCACAAAGCCCCATTCAGCCCAACCAAGCAGCGCCAACATACCCCTACCAGTACGGTCCAGGAGGCTGCCGCGGACGCGGAATCAGTTACGTTGCGCCAGCGCCTAACACCGAGACCGCTGCAGCGTCGTTAACGATAGAAACCGCAGAGACAAGCGCTCAGCAGTACCTGACAACGCTGAACAACCCGGACTTGGCGGTCAAAGAAGTTGAAGAGTACACGCAGAACTTCTACGTCCAAGTCTACGAGAAAAGCACAGGCATCGGCGCCTTCGAGCTGCTCATAGACAAGTACACCGGAATCATCTATCCTGAACAGGGTCCGAACATGATGTGGAACACCAAGTACGGAATGCACAGCGGCATGATGGGATGGTTCACTGGAAACCCCACGGAGCCCATGCCGGTAACCGCAGAGCAAGCAGAAAACTTCGCTCACCAATACTTAGACGCGTACATTCCTGGAACCACGGTTGGTGAAGCAGAAGCCTTATACGGCTACTACCACGTGATGGTGCTGTCCGCAGGTGAAGGCTACGGAATGCTCAGCGTCAACGGCTACACTGGTCAGGTGTGGTACCACAACTGGCACGGCGCCTTCATACAAGAACTGGAAGTCAGCTAACACAAAATCCTGAGGGGCAATTTTTTTCCCCACGTATTTCACTTTTTTATCAAGCAGGCAGTATGACTAGATTTTCACGTTGCAGATGTTTTCAATGCTTTTCAAAGTGTCTATGATTTTGGGCGGAACTTTCTTGTGCAGCACATAAACGGAGATTGCGTAGCCGCTTTTTCCAATTTGCCTGGAGTAGTTTGCGCGGATGTTTATGTCGTTGTCAGCTAATACCTTGTCGATGTTGGCGAACACTCCTGGAACATCTCTGTGATGAATGAACAGGGTGTAGACGGGTCTTTCTTCAAGTTCAATGCTTTCGCCGGCGTTAACTGAGCTGGTGAAGTCGCCTCCCAAAAGGTACCTTGAAACAACTCGCGCGATTTCTGTTGATGTTTCCCTTTGCGCTTCTATGGTTGACGCGCCCAAATGCGAGCTGAATATGACGTTGTCAAGTTCCCTCAGTTTGCTTTTGAACTCAGCCCCTTCTTTTCTGGGCTCTTCCGTGTAAACATCCACCGCGGCGCCAGCTATCTTCCCGTCTCTCAGAGCCGCGTATAGCGCCTCTTCGTCAACGTTGCGGCCTCTTGAAGTGTTAATGACGTATGCAGTGGGCTTTATCAACGAAAGCTCTTTCGCGCCAACAACGATGGCTTTTCCGCCCGTGTGGATGCTCACGTAATCCGCTTTTGAAAGAACCTCTTCTTTAGACACGTATTTCACAGTCGATTCAGCACAGGGACATATGTCGTATCCGATGATTTCCATGTCAAAGCCGCGACGAGCTATTTCAGCCACTCTTTGCCCAATTTTCCCGCAGCCCAAAATGCCCAACGTCTTGTAAGAAAGCTCGGTTCCCTTGAACTCCGCTTTCCTCCATTCGCCACTTTTCAGCGAATGATGGGCTTGCGGAACATTCCTTGAAATATTCAGCATCAAACTCAGGGTCAGTTCGGCAACCGCGTTCGTATTTCCATAAGGCGCGCACTTCACGACAACGCCGCTTTCGGAGGCGGCAGCCACATCAATGTTGTCGTAGCCGACTCCTGCCCTGCCCACTATTTTCAATTTTCCCTTCGCGCCTGCCTCAAGAACCTGTCGGGTGACTTTCGTGGCGCTTCTCACAATAAGTCCGTCAAATTGACCTATATCCGCAATAAGAGCGTTCAGATCCCTTTTTCGAGTGTCTGTTTCTATGCCTAATTCTTCGAGTACTTTTATTCCTTCTTTCGCCAAGTTATCGTTCAATAACACCTTCACTTTTGTCCACTCCTTCGATTTAATAAGATTAGTGCGCTGGGCGTCTTAAGCTTTTTTAACGTAGTTTAATGCTTCTTCCACGCTTTGGAAGCCGTATTTCACTTGGTTGAACTCCTTTTTCAAGGCGATGACGTCTTCTTTCACTTCGGAAGGCTTACGTTTGCACGTCATAACGCTGAGCATCAGGTCGCACAAGTGCTTGATGTCGCCTTCTCTGAAGCCGCGTCTGGTTACGCCTTGGAAACCGATTCTTAAGCCTGAGGGGTTGTCACGGTCATCTTGGTTATCGTACGGTAGGAGGTTCTTGTTCAAGATAATGTTGGCGTCTTCAAGGTCTTGGGCTATTTTTTTCCCGCCTCCGAAATCGCAGACGTCAACGGCTATCTGATGAGACTGGGTAAAGCCTTTCGAGGCGCATAAGACTTTGACGCCGTTCTCGCAGAGATACTGCCCAGCGGCTTGGGCGTTCTTCACCGTCTGCCTCGCCAGTTCAGCACCAAAATGCTTTATTTCTAAAGCAGCTATGCCAACGGCTGGCAATCTGCCTAGATGCGTGTTTGAAGCGCTCAAGGGAAAGATGGCGAACTGGATCGACTTTATCGCCTTCTCCGTGTGCTTGTCCCGTGCGTTTCCAAGGATAACTCCACCCTGTGGTCCAGGGAATGTTTTGTGGGTTGAAGAGGTTATGAAGTCCGCGCCTTCGCTGAAGGGGTCTTGGAAGACGCCGCCGGCGATAAGCCCCAGAACGTGGGACGCGTCGTATGCCACGTAGGCGCCTATTTCGTCGCAGACTGCTTTTAACTCTTTGATTGGGTGTGGGAAGAGGAATAGGCTTCCTCCGAATGTTACTATGCCTGGTTTAGCTGCTTTTATCACGTCGGCGGACTTGTCGGGGTCTATGTTGAACTCGTCTATGCTGTAAACGTGGTTTATGTTTTCAAGCCCGAGAACCGAGCCTGCCAAGCCTGCGTAGTCGTGAGATATGTGTGCTCCGCAGCTTAGCGGAGTGACAACCATTTTTCGGTTTTTCGACGCTAAGGATAGTCCTTTGAAGGCTGCTAGATTTGCGTGCGTGCCAGAAACCAGTCGCAGGTCGCCCCAGTTGCATTTGAACAGTTTTTTCATGAGGTCTGTGGCGTAGTTTTCGATGAGGGTCATATATTTTTGGCCTTGGTAGTACCGTTTCTTCACATGTCCCTCTAGGTTGTTTTCGCCTTCTGCGTATCTGCCTTCCAGGTCTGAGGAGAGGCTGAGCATTTGCTTGACGGCTGGAGACTTCAGTCCTTCGCTTGCGATTAGGTTTATGCACTCTGCGTCTCGGTATTTTTCATGGTTGCGACTAGCGTCTATTAACTTGGTAAATAGTTCTGAGAACTCTTCCATTGTAATCGTCCACCTCTTATTATCACCGAAAATAGTTTTGGCTGTATTTAGCCGTTACTGGGAACTGTGGCTGTTTCAAAAGTTGCGGTTGGATAGGCGCGGTTTCTGCTTTTTTGTTCGGTGCTGTGTGTTTTTTTATGGATGATGTTTTCTAGGCGTGCCTAAAAGTTTATTAGTGCGGTTTGCATTACACCCAATTTAGGCATACCTAAAATTATGGTTGGTTAACATGGCGCGAAGAAGCGTTGAAGACTACCTCAAAGCAATATACGATTTATCCAAAAACGGAAACGCAGTAAGCACCACAGAAATCTCCCGAACACTAAAAGTTGCTCCAGCAAGCGTAACCGAAATGCTGAAAAAACTAGCTGAAAAAGGCTACATCGCGCACTCCCCATACCACGGAACCACGCTCACAGGCACTGGCAAACGAATTGCCGAGAAGACCGTTCGCAAACACCGATTACTGGAAAGATTCCTGCATGACGTTTTAAAAATTGACAACACGAAAGTCCACAAGGAAGCATGCGAAATGGAGCACACCCTTTCGGACGACGCTGAAGAGTCACTGTGCAGGTTTCTAAGACACCCCGACCGCTGCCCAGACGATGGGAAAATAATTCCGCCGTGCGACCTCCAGATAGGTAGCTGCGCAGAATGCATCCAACTACATAGTAAAGGCTTGGAGGAAGTTGGGAAACACAATCAAAACTTGGTTTCAATAAGCAACCTAAAAAAAGGGCAGTGCGGCAAAATCTCTTTCATCCGAGGCGGTTATAACGTGCTTCAGCGACTTTTAGACATGGGCCTTACACCCGGCACCAAAATATGCGCTGTAAGGGTAGCCCCGCTTGGAGGTCCTATTGAATTGTCAGTCAGAAGCTCAAAACTGGCTCTCGGAAAAGGAGTTGCCTCAAAGGTTTTCGTTGAATTGGAAAACGAGCTAATCGCCAAGTGAGTTTCATGGTGTATCATTCGCCCGTGTCTTTGGACGACAAAAAAGTCAGCAGCAAAAACACCAATCATTTTGCAAAAGCCTTAGCTGAAAAGGGGACGGTTGCATGAAAAGGGGAAACTTGGAAAGAAATGAAGTAGCGCTTACTGCGCTTAGAAAGGGAGAAGCAGGAACGGTTAGTTCTATAAGAGCTGGGCATGGAAGAGGCAGAGTGTTCGAAAAGAGGCTTATGGATATGGGTCTAACTCCCGGCACAAAAGTAACCGTTGTGAGATCCGCTCCTTTTCATGGACCTATAGAAATCCATGTTCGTGGCTCAAGACTTGCCGTTGGCAGAGGAATGGCTGACAGGATTTTCGTGGAGAAAGAAAAGGAATGAACGAAAAGAAGCTGCTCATCGCCTTAGCTGGAAACGCTAATGTCGGGAAATCGGTCATTTTCAACTATCTAACTGGGTTGCATCAGCACATCGGCAACTGGCCTGGAAAAACGGTTGAAAGAGCGGAAGGAACGCTTCGGTTTAGAGGATACACGATAGACATAGTTGATTTACCAGGAATATACTCGCTGTCTACTTATTCACTAGAAGAGTTGGTCTCGAGAAAGTACATCGCGGTTGAGCGGCCAGACATAGTGATAAACGTTGTGGACGCTTCAGTCCTTGAGCGGAACCTCTTCTTCACTTTGCAGCTTATGGAACTGGAGACTCCGATGGTCATAGCGCTGAACCAAATAGACATGGCGAAAGGAAAAGGCATCCAAATAGACACCGCAAACCTAGAAAACCTCTTGCGAGTACCCGTTATGCCAACCGTTGCCATAAAAGGCGTTGGTATCGACAAGCTTTTGGAGAAAGCCATAGAAACAATCGAAAAAAGGCCAGTGAAAAAGCCGCCCCAAGTCATGTATGGCGAGGAAGTTGAAGAAAGGATTGGTGTTCTTGTTGAAAAGATGAAAGGCATCCAGTTTGTTTATCCACCGAGATATTTGGCGATTAAGCTGCTGGAAGGGGATACAGAGATTGAACACGAAATAGGAAGAAGCGCCCCTGACGTAATCTCTGTCGCGAAGAAACTTGCAGGTGAAATTGAGAGCCTTCATGGGCACGGTTGTTCAACCGTTATAACTTCGGAACGGTATGAAGCTGCTGGCTGTATTGCCCGAGCGGCACAGAAGTTAGTGCCTCCGATAAAGCCCACTTTAGGAGAGAGGCTTCACAACCTTACAACTCACAAGGTCACGGGATATGCCATACTGGCTTTTTCACTGCTTTTAATTTTTTACTCCATCTTCACCTTTGGCGACTACACCTCTGGACTGCTAAGCGGTTTGCTTTATGGGCTGGAGCCGTTATTCACCAGCGCGTTTGGAGCAGGAATAGTCGGCAATCTGGTGTGGGGCGGCATTATGGAAGGGCTTATCGCGGGCATCACAATCGTCCTGCCCTACATCATACCTTTCTACGTTATACTGTACTTCTTGGAGAACTCAGGATACCTAAGCCGAATCGCTTTCTTGATGGATAACGTTATGCATAAGATGGGGTTGCATGGAAAGGCATTTATCCCCATGATGCTTGGCTTCGGCTGCAATGTTCCCGCCTGCTTAGGATGCAGGATAATGGAGACACGGAGGGAAAAACTACTTGCAGCGTTTGTTACGACGCTGGTTCCCTGTGCAGCATGCACCGTCATCATACTGGGCCTAGTGGGGAAGTTCTTGGGCGTCCAATGGGCATTTGCAATTTATCTTTTTGATTTGGTGATAATTTTCGCTCTCGGAAGGCTCGCCTTTAAAGTCGTACCCGGCGAATCAACCGCTCTAATCATGGAGATGCACGACTACAGATGGCCTCATATGAAGACTATTTTGAAACAGACGTGGTTTAGGGTGGCTGAATTCATAAAAATAGCGTTTCCACTTATAATCATTGGAAGCCTCGTGATAAAGCTGGCTGAAGTTTTGGGTGTGCTAGAAAACGTAGCCTCGGTACTGAGCCCTGTAACGGTTGTGTGGCTAGGATTGCCGGCTATCACAGGAATAACGCTGATATTTGGGGTGCTGAGAAAGGAGTTGTCGCTAGTCATGCTTGGCGCTCTTCTGGGAACAACCAATTTTGCCCAGGTGCTGTCGCCAGTTCAGATGGTAGTTTTCACTTTAGTGGCGATGCTGTACATACCATGCATAGCAACTATAGCGGCTTTAGTCAAAGATTTCGGCTGGAAGAAATCATTATTCATAACGGTGTTCGAAATAGCCTTTGCAATACTCGTGGGCGGAATTGCTTTTAGACTACTAACGTTACTCACATAATCTACTTAAGAGATATCTGCACTCAAACGAAGCCGAGCCACATCGATATGGCAACATGCCAAGCGAAAGGCGAGCCATGACAAAATCAAATAATGAAACGTCGGGAAACGGAAAAGAAAGAAACTGTTAGTTGTTGGGGCTTTGCTGCTGTAAATCAGTTGGCATCATTTCAGATTTTAGGGGTTCGATGTTGTTGAGTGTTCCTTTTTTTCCAAGACTCAGCTGTCTTTCGCCTTTAAACGTCGATATTCGTGCGTTCTCGATTTGAACGGTGGCTCCGGCTGATACAGCATCTATCTGATCGTTCCAGAGGCAGAGTTTTATCTCTCCAGTTCCATCCGCTACCAAGGCTTTAGCTAAGCTGGCGTAATTTCCATACCTGGTAAAAACCTGTTTCGGCTTCGTAACTTCAAGAACTTTCGCCTTCAAATTAACATGGTTCATTCCAACTCTCAAATTTCCAATCGAATAGGAAACAGAGCATTTAGTTTTCTTGGTTACATGTTTACGAACCATGTCCGTTTCCATGAAGTTTCTAATTGGATTACCTTCTTGCGACAGAAATCTTTCAGGTACTGATAACTGCGCGACAACCTCAGAGTCTTCTGTAATCAGAAAAATTACCTTACCTTTTATTTTGCCGCGGCATTCTATTGAAAGGCTGCCACATCTGGCTTTTCGATTTTCTCCAGCTGAAAGCAAGGCACAAAAAAGTGCGTCTGGATCAACATCATGTTTTGCAGAAAGAAAAGCAAGATATTCGCCTGCTGATTTTTTACGTTTCAAGTTTTATTCACCTTTCCGTTCCTACATTTTAAGGTAACCTTTGTTTCTAAGCCATTCCGCCTGATTTCGCCTGT